>CAJWEF010000051.1 GCA_913031305.1 uncultured Acidiferrobacteraceae bacterium | reverse complement strand
CGGCTTTGATGCCCACCAAGATGATCCGCTCGGGAGCATCAATCTCAGCACCCAATACTATCAGTGGATGACCGAGGCACTGATGGACTGCGCTGATCAACATTGTGACAACCGAATTCTGTCGGTACTCGAGGGCGGCTATCATCTGGATGCGCTCGCCCACAGCGTGGCGACTCACATCGGCACCTTGGCCGGCATTAGCACCGGCCCATGATTCTCTGAGTCACGCCGATAACATAGGCAGCATCAGCGAAATCGCCACAAGTTCAAATTGGATGGCTGATGCGAATTTGCCTTGATCTTTCCCAACAGGTAGATTTAGTCGCTGTCTTCAAACGCATGACCTGTAGCCGAAGCCACATAAGCGTTGAAGGGGACAAGTAACCGGGCGCACCCGCGCACCCAGAGACCGGAGGATGCTGAAATCTCCGGCCGGGCCCCGGCGAATATCACCCCCGAGCCGTTGACCGAACCACCGTATACCGCGATTGCCCGGTGCAGTAGGCTCAACCGACTAACCCTCGATACCGGGTCCGGGCACTATTGTGCCCCCAAGACCTGGCCCATAGCGGGCCTGGGTAGAGCCGGGTGGTACCGCGCGCGAATCTCTCACCCCGAGAGAATTCGAATCGCCCCGGAGACCGAAAAGACGGTTATTGGGGGCTGAACCTAAGGTGCGCGAATCAATATGAGTTTCAACAAGGCAACTACCCGCTATGACGGCCCGGCGCTGGAGCAACGCATCCTGGCGTTCTGGCGTGACCACCGTATTTTTGCTCGCAGCCTTGAACAAAGTGAAGGGCGCCCACTGTATACCTTTAACGAAGGCCCACCGACCGCGAATGGCCGGCCTGGCATACATCATGTGCTGGCACGCAGTTTCAAAGACATTTATCCGCGTTTCAAGACCATGCGCGGCTTCCACGTGCCGCGCAAAGCCGGCTGGGATACACACGGCCTGCCGGTAGAGCACGAAATCGAAAAAGAGCTGGGAATCTTCGACAAGAAAGAAATTGAAAAACAGGTGGGTGTCGCCGAATTTACCCAACGCTGTCGGGACTCCGTCATGCGCTACATCAGCGACTGGGAGCAAATGACTGAGCGCATGGGTTTCTGGGTAGACCTCGATCATGCGTACTACACCCTGGACAATCGCTACATCGAATCCGTTTGGCATCTGCTCAAGACCATCTGGGACAAGGGGCTGATATACCAGGACTACAAGGTAGTACCTTACGACCCAAGAATTGGCGCTACCCTGTCATCGCATGAGGTGGCCCAGGGCTACCAGGAAACCGTTGATCCCTCCGTGACGGTGCGCTTCACCCTGCTCGATGACAGTGCCACTTTTCTGGTCTGGACCACCACGCCGTGGACGCTTCCAGCCAATCTCGCACTGGCCGTAGGGGAAGATATCGATTACGTCTTTGTCGAGCACGCCGGTGAGAATCTGATTCTTGCCAAAGCCCGTCTCGAGTCAGTTCTGGGCGAGACTCCGGCCAGGATCCTGCGCACTGTTAAAGGCCGCGAACTGGTTGGACACCGCTATCAACGACTCTTCGATTACCTGGAGGCGCCTGGTGATATCTGCCGCGTCTTAGCGGCCGATTTTGTCAGCACTGAAGATGGCACCGGAATTGTCCACGTCGCGCCGGCCTATGGGGTCGACGATCTAGCGCTCGGCCAGGCTCACGATTTGCCGGTGGTGCATGGAGTCGGCCTGGATGGCCACTTCAAAGATGAAGTGACACCAGTCGCAGGCCAGTTTTTCAAAGATGCCGACCCGGTGATCATTGCTCTGTTGCGCGAACGTGGACTGCTGTTCAAAGAGGAGCAGTACACCCACAACTATCCCTTTGGCTGGCGCACCGGCGATCCGCTCATCTACTACGCAAAAAACGCCTGGTACATACGCACGACCGATGTTCGCGATCGAATGGTTGATCTTAACCAAACCATCAATTGGGTACCCGAATCTATCCGCGATGGCCGTTTTGGTAACTGGCTGGAACACAATGTTGACTGGGCTTTATCACGGGAACGGTTCTGGGGCACGCCGTTGCCCTTGTGGACCGACGGTGAAGGGGATTTCCTGTGCATCGGCTCGCTGGCTGAACTGGAAGCACTGTGCGGTGAATCGCTTGCAGAAACCGACCTGCATCGGCCGGCTGTCGACGAGATCCGTTTTATTCATCCCGATAATGGCCGCACTTACCGACGCGTACCGGAAGTGATCGATTGCTGGTTTGATTCTGGCGCAATGTCTTATGCCCAGTGGCATTACCCCTTCGAAAACCAGGATGCTTTCGCCCAGCACTTTCCTGTTGATTATATCTGCGAGGCTATAGACCAGACTCGTGGCTGGTTTTACAGCCTGCATGCCATCGCCACTCTGGTCTCTGACAGCGTCGCCTACCGTAACTGCGTCTGTCTGAATCATATCGTTGACCAGGACGGCAAAAAGATGTCCAAGTCGTTGGGTAATATCGTGAACCCCTACGACGTCTTTGATCATATTGGTGCCGACCCGCTACGCTGGTACTTTCTTGCCCGGCTCGCGCCCGAAAGCCAAAAACGGATCTCGGTCGACATCATCCGCGAGGTCGCAAGCTCCTTCGTCAATACCCTGTGGAACACCTATGTGTTCTTCACCCTTTACGCTTCGCTGGATGAGGTAGACCTTCGGCAGGATGTGCCACTGACCGAGCGCCCGGAGATCGATCGTTGGGCCCTGGCCCTGCTACACCATACGGTCGACGAGGCCACCAGCGCTCTCGAGGCCTACGATGCGCACAGGGCCGGACAAGCGATCGAGGAACTCGTTGACCAACTGAGTAACTGGTATATCCGACGCAACCGGCGGCGATTCTGGAAAAGCGATGCTGGCAGCGACAAGCAATCAGCTTATCTAACCTTGCATCAATGCCTGGATACCTTGCACCGCCTGTTAGCGCCGTTCATGCCTTTTATCGCCGAGGAGATGTACCAGAACCTGGTACGATCTCGCGACCCGGATGCCACCTTGAGTGTCCACATGACACAGTGGCCGCAAGCGCATCCTGACTGGAGCGACAGCGCACTGCTTGAAGCCACCCGGGTGGTTCAAAATATTGTTGCCCTGGGGCGATCTGCCCGCGAATCCAGCCAGATACGGGTGCGCCAACCGCTATCGCGACTGCTGGTGCGCGCCCCTTCAGATAAAGTGCGCCAGGCAGTCGTTGAACACGAAACTCAAATTCTTGAAGAATTAAACGTCAAAACGTTGTCCTTCATCGCCGCCGATGCTGACCTTGTGACTTACCGGATCAAGCCCAACCTGCCACGCCTGGGCAAACGCTACGGCAAACTGATCCCAAAAATCCGTGATGCGCTGGCGCAGGCCAGTGGCTCAGCGATCGCGACAGCGCAGGCAAAAGGAGAGGCTGTGACTTTATCGGTTGAAAGCGAGACGATAGTCTTGGCGCCTGAGGATCTGCTGGTTGAGACCGAGTCTGCTGCCGGTTATGCCTGCGCCGAGTCGGCCGGCACGCTGGTGGGGCTTGATACCGCCCTTACCGACCCCTTGCGGCGCGAAGGCTTGGCTCGGGAGATCGTGCGCACCATACAGGATGGGCGCAAGCAGGCGGGGCTCGATGTATCTGACCGAATCCGCTTGCATATCAGCGGAACCGGACTGGTTGCCGATGCTATTGCTGAGTACCGTGATTGGATTATGAGCGAGACCCTGACGCAGGCCTGGTCCGAGAATCCATTTACTGAGGGTTTTGCACTCGATCGACAGGTCGATGAGAGTCACTGGCATATTGTCCTGAGCCGACTGCAGCCCATATGATTTCGGATTTTCCATGAGGCCTAACGGAAATTTGGGCGCCTGCCCATGATATTTTGCTACCGGATTTCGGGCGCAAAGGCAAAATGGGGCTGATAAAATCTTGCAACCTGCTAGAATCCCGCAGCCTTTTTTCTAGAACTTCAATTTCGCGATATTTCGGAGGACACTATGGCACGCAGTTTTCTTTTCACCTCGGAGTCTGTCTCTGAAGGCCATCCGGACAAAATGGCAGATCAGATTTCGGATGCGGTTCTTGATGCCATGCTGGCGCAGGACAAGAATTCGCGCGTCGCTTGTGAAACGCTCGTTAATACCGGGCTGGCGGTTATCGCTGGAGAAGTCACCAGCAACGCTGAAGTGGATCTGGCTCAGACCGTGCGCGATACCGTCAAGGATATCGGTTACACCTCCTCCGAGATGGGTTTTGACTATGCCAGTTGTGCGGTCATGGTCACCCTTGACAAACAATCGGTAGACATCGCCCAGGGCGTTAATGAGGGGGAGGGGCTGGATCGCGATCAGGGCGCCGGCGACCAGGGAATGATGTTTGGTTTCGCTTGTAACGAAACCGATGTGCTGATGCCTTTCCCAATTACTTACTCCCACCGGCTGGTCAAGCGCCAGGCCGAAGTGCGCAAGAGCGGTCGTCTGCCGTGGCTGCGACCGGATGCCAAGAGCCAGGTAACCGTCCGATACGAAGACGGCAAACCAGTCGCGATCGACACGGTAGTGCTGTCAACCCAGCACAGTGAAGAAATCGATCATGCAACCTTGAGTGACGCCGTGGTTGAAGAAATCATTAAGCCGGTACTACCAGAAAATATGCTCAGTGCTGATACACGCTTTCTGGTTAACCCCACCGGGCGCTTTGTGATCGGTGGACCCCATGGCGACTGCGGGCTCACCGGGCGTAAGATCATCGTCGACACTTATGGCGGATCGGCCCATCATGGTGGTGGTGCGTTCTCCGGCAAAGACCCGAGCAAAGTAGACCGCTCGGCCGCTTATGCCATGCGATACGTTGCCAAGAACATTGTCGCGGCTGGGCTGGCAGAGCAGTGCGAAACACAAGTTGCCTACGCGATTGGCGTGGCCCAACCGGTTTCACTGATGATCAACACCAGCGGCACTGCAGTGATTGCCGAAGAGAAAATCGAAGAACTGATCCTGGAGCACTTTGATCTGCGCCCCAAGGGCATCATCGAAGATCTCGGCCTGTTACGGCCCATCTACCGGGCCAGTGCTGCGTATGGCCATTTCGGACGCTCCGAAGACGAATTCCCCTGGGAACGAACCGACAAGGCTGCTGTGCTGCGCGAGGCGGCAGGCCTTTGAAGTGCGTGACCTGTCACATTTATGTGAATACTCTGACGATCTGAGGCCTGAACTCTCCAGACCTTCAAAGACTCATAGACACCGCCGAGGAGCGCTGCAACGGGTTATTGCCCGCCAGGCTCGGAGCCACGGTGTCGACCCTTGTCCAACGGCGCTCAGTGAACATGGAGATTAACCCATGAGCGCTGTGGTGCAAGCCCAAGCTAATCAGGACTTTTTGGTGGCCGACCTGTCACTGGCAGATTTTGGCCGAAAAGAAATTGCTATTGCTGAAACCGAGATGCCGGGTCTGATGGCTCTGCGCGACAAGTACGGCCCTAACCAGCCGCTGAAGGGGGCTCGGATTGCCGGCAGCCTGCATATGACTATCCAGACTGCCGTACTCATCGAAACACTACGCGCGCTTGGCGCGGATGTGCGCTGGGCTTCATGCAATATATTCTCAACCCAGGATCATGCAGCAGCGGCGATAGCAGACGGCGGTACTCCGGTATTTGCCTTCAAAGGGGAAACACTGACGGAATACTGGGCTTACACCCATCGTATTTTCGAATGGAGCGATGGCGGTACCCCCAACATGATTCTGGACGATGGTGGTGACGCCACACTGCTCATTAACTTAGGCGCCAAAGCTGAACAGGATCTGTCGGTTATTGATAGTCCTTCAAGCGAAGAAGAAGTCGCACTGTTCAGCGCTATCCGGGAACGCCTGAAAACACAGCCGAACTGGTACTCAAACATACTGGGTAATATCCAGGGCGTCACCGAAGAAACCACCACGGGTGTAAAGCGTCTTTACCAAATGGAAAAAGACGGTGAGTTACTTTTTCCAGCCATCAACGTCAATGACTCGGCGACCAAGTCGAAGTTTGATAACTTGTACGGCTGTCGCGAATCCCTGGTCGACAGCATTAAGCGAGCCACTGATGTCATGGTGGCCGGTAAACTGGCGGTGGTACTGGGTTATGGCGACGTCGGCAAGGGCTCGGCGCAATCACTACGCGGGCTGGGCGCCACAGTATGGATCACCGAAGTAGATCCGATCTGTGCGCTACAGGCTGCAATGGAAGGATACCGGGTTGTGACCATGGACCAGGCCGCCAGCCAGGCGGACATTTTCGTCACGGCTACCGGCAACTACCAGGTCATCACACATGATCACATGGCGCAGATGAAAGATCAGGCAATTGTCTGCAACATCGGCCACTTCGATAACGAAATCGACTGTGCCTCGCTTGAGCAGTATGAGTGGGAAAACATCAAGCCACAGGTTGACCACATCATCTTTCCCGACGGCAAGCGGATCATTCTGCTCGCTCAGGGTCGGCTGGTGAACCTCGGATGCGCTACCGGACACCCAAGTTTTGTCATGTCCAATTCGTTCACCAACCAGACGCTGGCACAGATCGAACTGTTCCAGAAACAGGACCAGTATGAAAACAAAGTTTACATACTCCCTAAGTTTCTTGACGAAATGGTCGCAAGATTACACCTGGACAAAGTCGGGGCAAAACTGACTACGTTGACCGACCAGCAGGCGGCTTATATCGGAGTCTCACCGGACGGCCCGTATAAGGCCGATCACTACCGCTACTAACCACGTACCGGTAGCGGTGAAACGAAAACGCCCCCGGGGTACGGGGGCGTTCTTTTTGGACCGTGGTCCACTTTCGGTCACTAAGCTATGATATCTGGAACCAGTTTGTCTTCCAGGTGATTGATACTGTCTTTTAAAAATAGTTTTCGTTTTTTCAGTCTTTGTACTTGCAGGTCGTCTATGAGAGGATCGTCAGCGATATTTTTCAACTCATGGTCTAGGGCTCGATGTTCTGATCTTAGATCTTCTAGTCTGCCGTTTAGGGGGCTGTGCTGTGCTTCGGTCATATAGGTCGGTCTCCCTCACTGATTGGCTGTTGGTGAGTGTTTGTATGCGCAATCCTGGACGTGGGCGCAACTGACCGGGGTTATCGTAACCGGGGCGGCTCGCGACCTGACCGCGCGTCCTTGATCCTACTCCTTTTATGAAGGCATTTCATCCCAATTTAACCCTGCATCTCGGTGCGCACGTTGGCCCTTGATCCATAGCAGATTCTGCCGGAAAATTAGACACTTATTTAACGGTTCTAACCTGATTGCCTCAAACCAGAGGGCCTACACAGGCGCCCAACCTCAACATGAATCCGCTGCCTACCTGGGAAAAACTGCTACTCGGCGTTCTCGCACTACTGGTAATCCTGTGGGTTTTCCCGGGCATCAAGGCCTTGATGGCCCAAGCCCAAGACGCCCCGCGAGATTGGCAGTCCCTGATATTCCCGCTGCTCGCGGTCATCGCTTTTGTTATCTTGCTGATCTTTCTCGTCTGATGCGTTGTGAGTCGCCTGGTGTGAGGCAGGGGCTGGCAATCTCTTTAATATTGCCGGCGTTCACCGAATCCACGCGAGCCAGACCTGCCGGGAGATAATGTTCTAGTGGCTACAACCGAACACAACTCGGAGCGCACCTACCTCAGTGATTACCGCCCTCCCGACTATTACATTCCGCGGGTGGATCTGGTTTTTGATCTTGACCAGCACAAAACCCGTGTTCGCGCAAAATTGCAGATTACCCGCAACGGCGTCCACTCCCGGCCATTAGTCCTAAATGGTGAACGACTGATTCTGGCCTCACTTACGCTCAATGGCCAAGCACTTGGCCCAAAGCAGTGGCACACTGATGAAAAAACGCTGACCTTGAACAAGGTGCCCGAAAGCTTCACCCTGATCATCGAGACCATTATCAACCCAGCGGCCAATTCCGAACTCAGCGGCCTGTATTCATCCCGAGACACGCTGTGCACCCAATGTGAGCCTGAGGGCTTCCGGCGGATAACCTATTTTCTGGATCGCCCTGACGTGCTGTCGGTTTATCGAGTCACTCTGCGCGCAGCCAAGAAATCCTACCCGGTGCTGCTTGCCAACGGTAATGAAATCGAGGCCCACGAAGATGGCGCCATGCACCAAGCAGTCTGGGACGATCCCCATCCCAAGCCGTGCTATCTCTTCGCCCTCGTCGCCGGTCAACTGCAATGCATCGAGGATTCCTTTAGGACCCGCTCAGGTCGGGAAGTGAAACTGCGGGTTTATGCCCGCGAACGCGACCTGCCCCAGTGCGGCCACGCAATGACTGCCTTGCGCGATGCCATGGACTGGGACGAAAAAACCTATGGCCGTGAGTATGACCTCGACCAATACAACATCGTCGCCGTCGAAGACTTCAATATGGGGGCAATGGAAAACAAAGGGCTTAACGTTTTCAACACCAAATACGTACTGGCGCTGCCGGCGACAGCGACAGACCATGATTACCGCTCGGTGAGTGATGTCATCGGCCACGAATACTTCCACAACTGGTCGGGCAACCGGGTAACCCTGCGTGATTGGTTCCAGTTGAGTCTCAAGGAAGGATTTACGGTATTTCGTGAACAACAATTCAGCGCGGCCCAGGGGTCTGCCGGCGTAAAACGTATCGAGGATGCCAACCTGGTCCGTACGCAGCAGTTCCGCGAGGATGCCGGGCCGATGGCCCACCCGGTCCGTCCGGAATCCTTTGTCGAGATCAACAACTTCTATACGTTAACGGTCTATATCAAGGGTGCCGAAGTGGTACGCATGCTCAACCGGCTCGTGGGCGACCAAACTTTCCAACAAGGTTGCAGCCTGTACTTCGATCGCCACGATGGCCAGGCCGTCACGACTGAGGAATTTATCCAATCTATCGAAGCGGTATCAAAGCGAGACCTGACTCAGTTCAGGTTATGGTATGAGCGCCCAGGAACGCTCCGGCTACTCAGCCGTGGCGCTTTTGATGCCGCGCAACACAGTTACCACCTACAGATCAACCAGGCATCGCATGAGACCAGCGAAGCGAATGCCCCCTTGCAGATGCCTATCGTCACAGCGCTTTTCGATATCCACGGCAAACCGCTCAAAACCCTGTGTGGTGATGACGATGAAGCACGTCACGAGCATACGCTTAACCTTACGGAAACTGAGCAGGTTTTTGTATTCCGCGAAGTCAGCGACCTGCCGGTGCCTTCTATCCTGCGGGGATTCTCTGCGCCAGTGATGCTGGAAACCGACCACAGCGATGCAGCCCTGGCAATTCTTATGGGTCACGATAATGATCCCTTTAACCGCTGGGATGCCGGCCAACGATTGGCCCGCAAACAGATCCTGAACTTGCTGAACTGCTCTGCTGAAACCATGTTGGACGAAAGTTTCATCGAAGCTTTTGGCCAGACCCTCAAAAACGAATTCGTGGATCGCGCGTTCCAGGCCTTTGCCCTGAGACTCCCTGAGGAAAATTATCTCAGCGAATTCACCGAAGTGATTAATCCTGAAAAGATACATTATGCCCGCCGATCGGTAGCCATCGCACTGGCGAGGCGATACCGGGAACCTTTTCTGGCGCACTACCATGCCCTCAAAGTGCCCGGGCCATGTCGCCTGGACGTCGTCAGCGCTGGAATGCGTGCACTGCGCAATATCTGCCTGGCCTATCTCATGACCCTGGAAGAAGAAGACTTTGTGCGCTTGGCTCTTGAGCAATTAAAAACTGCCGACAATATGACTGATGCGCTGGCGGCACTGGCACTGCTGGCGGACAGCCCACACCCAACCCGCGACGAAGCGCTGATGTACTTTTATGACCTGTGGCGTGCATACCCGTTGGTCATTGACAAGTGGCTGCGGGTACAGGCGGTATCGCGATTGCCGGACACCGTTGAGAAAATTAAACGCCTGAGCCAGCACGAGTGCTACCAGGATGACAATCCCAACAAAGTCCACGCGCTGATTGGAGCGTTCTCCCACGCCAACCCGCTCCGGTTCCATCAGAGTGACGGCAGTGGTTACCAACTGGTAGTCGAGCAATTATTGGCGGCCGATTCGAAAAACCCACAGGTGGCAGCTCGCCTGGCGTCCGCATTCAATCTGTGGCGAAGATTCGAACCGGCTCGAGGCGATTTAATGCAAAAAGCCCTTGAGCGCATCCGCGCTCAAAAGGACCTGTCACGCGACGTTGGCGAAATTATTGACCGGGCACTGGGCGATTGAAAGATTCAGATTTACTGGCTATTGGCCGCAGTCAGTGCCCAGTGGACCAGTGACGCCGACAGTGCCAACATCAGCACGCCGATTCCGCCGTCGACAATCCGCCAGGTGCCGGGCCGGCCAAAGAGCGGTGCCAAACGCGCGGCACCAAAACTTAAGGCATAAAACCAGGCAGCCGATGCCAATACCGCACCAGATGCAAACAGGACCCGGTCGCCACTTGCGTACCGCGCAACGACGCTACCCAGGACCACCACCGTATCAAGATACACATGGGGGTTTAGAAAAGTCAGGGCCAGCGCACTCGCGATAACCTTGGCCAAACTGCCCAGCCTGGTCTCCCGGGCCGTGACAACCAACGCCTGAGGTTTTGCGGCCCGCCTGAAAGATTGTGCTGCGACAAATAGCAGATAAACAGCGCCAGCCCAAGCCGTGAACCGTAGGATTAGTACATCGGCCCGCAATATGGTGCCCAAACCTCCAGCGCCCAGAGTAATCAGCAGGGCATCGCCGGCAAGACACACGGTGCAAACCACAAATACGTGTTGACGAACCAGGCCCTGGCGCAACACAAACGCGTTTTGGGCGCCGATGGCGACTATCAATGCACTTGCCCAGGGTCAGACCTTCCAGGATCGCCATCAGATTCAAAGACATACTCCTTACAATAATTCCGGAGCGCGATGATATGATTGTTTCCCCATTCCGTTGCCATTTTGTGCACGCCGTGACTTCATCTCGAAAAAATCCTCTGCGCCAGTCCAACCGCGAAGATGTGGACAGTTTCCTGCAACAGGTTCGTGCCCGCACGCCTCTGGCGCCCCAGAGTGACCGAGGCCGACTGATTTTTGCACTGGATGCCACCGCCAGCCGCGAACCTTTGTGGGATCGTGCCTGTCATATACAGGCGCAGATGTTCGAACAGACGGCAGCGCTGGGTGGACTGGACATACAACTTGCCTACTACCGCGGCTACGGTGAATTCAAAGCTGCCCCCTGGACATCTCGTGCCAACGAGTTGCTGTCGGTGATGACCGCCATTCGCTGTGGGGCTGGGCAAACGCAAATCGCCCGGGTACTGCAACACACTATAAAACAGGCGACCCATGGCCAAGTCAATGCGCTGGTATTCGTTGGCGATTGCGTGGAGGAGGACCCGGACAATCTGGCGCGCCTCGCTGGCCAACTGAGTATTCTCGGGGTGCCGGTATTTCTGTTTCAGGACGGCGGTGATCCGGGCGCCGCGAAAACCTTTGCCCGTATCGCCCAATTGACTCGTGGTGCGCATTGTCGCTTTGATGCCGCCAGTGCGGATCAGTTACGCGACCTCTTGTGCGCCGTGGCTGTTTATGCCGCGGGAGGTCCTAAAGCCCTTCGGGAACTTGGCCGCAGCCACGGTGGCGAAGCCTTGCGCCTGACCCGGCAACTGCACGGCGGCGACTGATCTTGGCACGGGTATTCCTGGCGCTGGTCGCGCTGGTTGGCCTGATGTGGCTGGCATCCTGGCTGGGCAAAGCCACCCCGGTCCAGCGCAGTCGCGCCCTGAAATTGATCGTACTGTACGGCGTGGCCGGCGCCTTACTGCTTTTGGTGGTCACCGGGCGAATTCCGTGGATGTTCGCAATCATCAGCGCGGCCGTCCCCTGGTTGCAGCGGCTGCTGGTCGCGCGATCGGCCTGGCGCCTGTTCAAAACCACCCGGGGGCCCAGCTCCGGGCAGACGTCCCGGGTTGAAACCGAAGTGCTGCGAATGACGCTTGACCATGATAGCGGTGAACTAAACGGGGAGGTCATCAGTGGCCCGTTTGCGGGCCGCGCACTGGCTGATCTATCCAAACTACAGCTCCTGGAACTGTTGCAAGAGTGTCGAAGCCGCGATGCTCAGTCTGCGGCACTGCTGGAAGCCTACCTTGACCGCACCCAGGGTGATTCCTGGCGCAACGAGGATGAAGCCGCTGGCCACACAACGCCGCCACAAGGGTCGATGTCAGAATCACAGGCAAGTGAGATTCTCGGTGTCACAACTGATGCCTCACGCAAGGAGGTCATCGAAGCACACCGGCGGCTGATTCAACGCCTGCATACCGACCGCGGCGGCACGGATTATCTTGCTGCTCTGGTCAATGAGGCACGTGATACTCTGACAAAAAGCCAGTCATCTTCATGAGCGAACCTGTGCAGATCAAACCCCTGTCAAGCCGACGGCTGACTTTTACCTGGCTGGTGCCCATGTGGCTTATGCTGCTTGTGGCAGGCCTTGTGGTCGCGCCTCAGAACCTGGGCACCAAATCCTGGCAACGACAGGAGATCTGGGGCGTTGACCGGCCATTGGTACGTCATACGCTCGCACGCGCGATCAGCGCCAACCACTACCCACAAAAAATTACGATCCGCCGCGGCAATAAAAACTACCCCGCTACAATCCAATACACGCTCGATCCCCAACTGCAAAACACGGTTGCCCAAGTATTCAACCACTTCGACCCCGACTATGGTGTTTTCGTTGCACTGGACCCGGATAACGGTGAGATTCTGGCACTGGTTAATCATCGGCGTGATGGCAACAACAGCGAAAACCTTGCACTGAAGGCCAGTTATCCTGCAGCCTCAGTATTCAAAATCATTACCGCAGCCGCAGCGATTGATATCGGAAAGGCTAACGCAAATACCGTGATTCCTTTTAATGGCAAAACCACGAGCCTTTACCGAAAAAACGTCCTGGAACACAAGGATAACCAGTGGACCCGGCGGCTCCCCCTTTCCAGCGCCTTTGCCAAATCGGTCAACACTGTCTTCGCCCGACTCGGTGTGCGTTTCGTTGGTGGAAAAACGCTTTTTGCCTATGCCGAGGCTTTCGGCTTTCGCCAGGGCCTGGGTGCTGACTTTACTCTCGAGGCCAGTGCCATAGACCTGGACCCCACTGACGATTGGTCAATAGCCGAAACTGCGGCCGGCTATACACGGACCACCACCTTGTCACCGGTACACGGTGCTGTGATAGCAGCCGCCGCTGTCAATGGTGGCCGCCGGGTCCAACCCACCCTCGTTCGAACCATTGTGGGTGAAGACGGCCTGATTCTCTATGAAGCTAAAACCGCACCCGGAAAGAAGATAGTCAAGGCAGACACGGCCAAGGAGTTGCAGAGCCTGATGCAACAGACCGTGATTAATGGCTCAGTACGCGCCTCGTTCAAGAACTTCGCGCGCGGCACCATGGAGGCAGTTAACGTGGGCGGCAAAACCGGTAGCCTCACTGGAGAAACTCCAGCCGGGCGCTATGACTGGTTTGTCGGTTATGCTGAAAAAAACGGCCGCAAGCTGGCTTTCGCTGCCATGTGTATTAACCGCAAAGTCTGGTATGTAAAATCGGCCACTGTGGCGCGCAAGGCAATAGAGCACTTTTTCCGGGAAACCGGCTAAAACGGGCAAAACACGCAGCGTTATCCGGGAGAATCGATTGCAGCAATACCTTGAAGTCGTTCGCCGCGTTCTGGACACGGGCCAGCGCAAAGCCAATCGCACAGGGGTCGATACCCTATCAACATTCAATGTCAACTATCAGATTGATCTGCGCCAGGGCTTCCCCCTTCTGACCACCAAGGAGATCTCCTGGAAAAACATTGTCGTCGAAAACCTCTGGTTTCTTTCCGGCGATACCCGTATCGACCTGCTGCGCCAACATGGGTGTCGTTTCTGGAATCCGTGGGCTGATGAAGACCGCAAAGTGCCAAGCGCCTATGGTAATTTCTGGCGCCATTTTCCGGTACACAACGATAACCAGACGAGCTTCAATGACCAGATCAGCTGGGTGGTTGGCGAGCTGCGCAACAACCCCGACAGTCGTCGCTTGGTCGTATCAGCCTGGGCCCCAGGGAACGCCCAATCCAGCGCCCTGCCACCGTGCCACGCTTTCTGGGTGCTCAATGTGCAGCGTGATGAAAGCGGTGCTCCGCTGCTGTGCCTGCATCTCACCCAACGCAGTTGCGATGTAGCGCTGGGACTGCCATATAACATCGCTGGATATGCCTTTTTGCTGGAACTGATTTCCCGCTTCAGTGGAATCCCCGCCGGCTTTTTTGGACACACACTGATCGACGCGCATATATACACGGCCAAAGCCGATGGCTCTATGGCCGAGTACGATCACGTGCCCGGACTGCGCCAACAGTTATTGCGCGAACCGGTTGCACTGGGGCGCCTTGAGATCGATCCATCGGTGCAAAAACTCGAGGATATCGACGGCTTGCTGGAAGCAAGCACTGCTTCGCTGCTCGATACCTTCCGCCTGAGTGGATACGCGCC
>CAJWEF010000050.1 GCA_913031305.1 uncultured Acidiferrobacteraceae bacterium | reverse complement strand
AATGAACTGGTCGACCGCATGTTATACACCGATCTGATGACCCGCATGCCGGATCACTTGCTGGTGATCGCAGACCGTATGTGCATGGCACACTCACTGGAAAACCGCTCCCCACTAGTAGATCACCGGCTGGTGGAGTATGCCGCTGCGATACCCGGCAATATGAAACTCAAAGGTATGAAGCTCAAGCACATCCTGCGCTCAGTATCTGCGCGCTACCTGCCGCGAGAGCTGGTGTATCGCGAAAAACAGGGCTTTGGCTTTCCCATCGCTTTGTGGTTGCGCAACGATCTTGCTCATTTTCTACGCAACCTATTCGCTGAATCCCGTTTCGTCGAAGCTGGGATTTTTGATCAAAAAGCCATACAGACGCTACTCGACGAGCATCTTTCAGGGAAAGTTGATCACAATTTCCGTTTGTGGATACTGCTTAACCTCGAACTATGGTACCGGATGTACTTCGAAAATACCCCGGTGGACCAAATGCACGAGATAACCGCCCGGATGATGAGACCAAGCTGAGACGCATGGACACCACCAGGTGATATGGTATGAATAGTACACGACACAAAACCCATCATGCCGTAACACAGGGAGGCTCCTCCCTGTCGCGCTACCAGGATGTCATCGTGGGCCGGCGGTCAATTGCGACGACTCTGTATTTCGAGCTTTGCGCCTGGCTTGCTCCCGTTCCTGGAGCCATTGGTCTTTTCCTGCGCAAGCTGTTTTGGCCGCGCCTGTTTGCTGCCTGCGGTACTGGCGTGGTCTTTGGCAGGGGAATAATCCTGCGTCATCCCGGACGGGTTCAGCTTGGTCAACAGGTAGTTCTCGGCGAGGGTGTGACCCTTGATGGACGTTCATCTTCGGTAGAAATATCTCTGGCAATCGGCGACGACGTGATGATCGCTGATCATTGCACCCTCTCATGCAAAGAAGGAAAGCTGCAGATTGGCGATCGTGTCGGACTGGGCACCCAGGCCATTATTCAGTCGACCCAGCAGTGTTCTGTAGTCATCGGCAATGACGTCATTATCGGTCCCAGTTGTTATGTCGTTGGCGGGGGAAACTACCAGCTTGACAACCCGGATGAATTAATCCGGACTCAGGATATACGCGCGGACGGCGGGTGCATCATTGAAGACAACGTCTGGCTTGGGGCGAAAGTCCTGGTGCTCGATGGAGCCGATATTGGACACGGTTCCGTGGTCGCAGCTGGCGCGGTTGTGACCCGGGAAATACCCCCTTACTGCATCTGCGCTGGTGTTCCGGCCCGAATTATCAAGCATAGAAAAGAGTAACCTCACGCGTGCGTACCCGGTTTTTACTCACCGCTGCAAAAATTCTTTTTTCCGGTGGCCTGCTTTACTGGGTCATCCACGATCTGGAACTGCAACAGGTCGGGCTTGTGATAGCGGATGCCAACATCGGCCTGCTGTCACTGGCCTTTATGATGTTTTTCCTCGGCTACCTGATCACTGCATTCCGCTGGCGTATGCTTTTGTCCGCACAGGGCGTGCACGCGCGAATTGGATTTCTCGTAAAATCTTTCATGGTCGCAATATTTTTCAACAACCTGCTACCGTCGACTATTGGCGGGGATATTGTTCGGGTTTATGACTCCTGGCGCCTGGGAAACAGCCGCTCTGGTGCTGCATCGGTGGTTATTGTTGACCGATTGATGGGCCTGCTGGCCTTGGCGAGTTACGCGTTGATTACTGTGCTAGCGGCGCGGGAACTGGCCGACTTGATTCCCGGCCTACCTGCTTTAGTCCTAGCCACAACACTTGCTGTTGGTAGTCTAGCTTGGTTGGTTTTTTTTGCGCCGCGGCGACTTTACCAAACGCTTGAACAATACCGTGATTCGCGAACAAGCCAGCCCTGGCGTATCATTGCTAAGGTCGTCGCAGCTTTCTCCATGTTCAGCGGTAGACGGGATCTTCTGGTTCGTGCGTTTGGCCTATCCCTTTTACTACAACTTAACGTAATCGTTCACTTCATTATTGTCAGTCGAGCGTTAGGAATAGATATTCCGGTACTTGCAATGTTCACAGTGATCCCCCTCAGCATATTCGTGACCATGTTGCCAGTCTCCATCAACGGCATTGGCCTAAGAGAAGGTGTGTTCGTTTTCTTTTTCAGTACGTATGGTATTGATGCTGTCGAGGCAATCGCTTTTGCCTGGATCGCGCTCGGCTTTGTGATGCTGCAAGGAGTGATTGGCGGAATACTTTTTGCGGCCCGCGGAGAAAGAAAACAGCTCTCTTAACTGGCCGCTAGGTTGTAGTGAAACTCGCCCGGTGGGGGTTGGTCGTTAAGGGCGCAGATAAACCAGCACCCGGTCGCCCGTTTCTCGATCAAATACCCGCACCGGCGCCTTGCCCAGTGCTTCCACTACCCAGGACTCAGTCTTATCAGACCGGCGTGACAATCTCAGCGCAACGTACGACGCATCCGGCCAGCGTCCGTCTCTGAGTCCGTGCAAGATTTTGGCCACGTCTTCGATAATGTAATCGCGGTCAGCATGACGGCCGGCGTAGTACGCAAGTCGCCGGTCATTGCTGACCAGCGAGCCTGCTGTATTGGTGTGATCCGCCAGCCACACCCCAGCATCTTTGATCGCTCGCGCGCGCGTCGTATTATCCAAACCACTGATACTCTCCCCGACACCCCAAAGCAACAGCAACACGGCCAGAACCCGGGCCGTTGTCTTCAGGCGGTGCCAACGGATCGCAGCTAACACATGCTCTAGAGCAAACGGCACTAACAATAGGGCCGTCATGCTAAGCGCCAACGGGTAGCGGGCGGCCAGAAAAAGTTTGACGACTGCAAACACCGTCAGGATCGCCAGGTGCATACCGATCAGGCTGGCCCACAGGCGGTTCAGCGCTTTATGTGGAAAACAAACTCCAGACCACAGCCCAGTGAAAACCAGCAGGGCCCAGGGTACCGTCAATTGCGAAAACGCTGCAGAAACCAGAATCATTACTACCGAGAAACCAAAAAGTATCCATGCATACTGGGCAGCATAGGGGCCGAGAAACTCTTTTCGCAGCACGGTGATTTTGTGCGCAACACTGGCACTGATCTGCTGCCAGGCATTGGCCACTAAATCCAACGGTGCACTAAACGCTGCCACGGGTTCAATCCCGGCGCTAGGCACCAACAACCACCAGCCCAACACAACAGCGACCAGGCCTGTCGAGATGATCAGCAGCAGCAACCGGAACCAGGGTTTTTGCACGCTTGTGGACCGGATAAAACTCAGCAAAAGCGGTGTTGAGAGCAAAAATACCGTGCCTTCGATACGAAACAAGCCGGCAATCGCAAACGCGACAACAACCCCGATACGATACCTCCAGGCGGACTCATTGACACATCGTGCCAGATACAAAATAGCCGCCAAGTAGAAGACCAGATAACCAGCGTCACGAATGATAAATGCGCGGTACTCGTTGAAAGCTGGGTGAATGACTGCAACGAGAGCCGCAAAAACAGTTAACCGCTGTGAGGTACCGCCAAAGGCTCGCACTACCAGTACGAACAACACTGACGATGCGGTAAAAAACCCAGCGTTGAGCAACTGTCCCGCCCAGTAGTAACTGATACCCAGTAACTTTCCAAACAACAGCATCAACAACGAAAAAAACGGCCAGTGGTGCGAGGCCAACGTCCCCGCCCAATCGCCAGATGCCAGATGCTGCGCGGCACGGATATATTCCACGCCATCGTTATTGATGACATCGTCAATATAAAGACACCATGCCGAGGTGAACACGCCGGAAAGAGCGCATAGCGCCAGGACGCTAGTGACAAAACGCTTATCCGCCGGCTGGTCAGTCAGCAACTTCATAACAGGCTATCGTCAAATATGCTGGCAGGCCCAGCTGATACAGGTTTGTGCATACCCGCTCCTTCAAGGCAGCATCTTTTCGTGGGCAAACAATTCCGCGGTGGTTTCGCGGTTGCGCACCACATGGTATCCCGCACCATCGACCATGACTGCCGCGGGGCGTGGCCGGGCGTTGTAATTGGAACTCATAACCAAACCGTAGGCGCCGACAGAACGCACCGCCAGCAGATCCCCCTGAGTCACCGCAAGGCGCCGATCTCGAGCAATAAAATCCCCACTTTCACAAATCGGGCCAACCACATCGCAATTCCGCGGCTCACCGCTACCCGGATTCACCGCAACAACCTCGTGCCAGGCCTGGTATAGCGCCGGGCGCAACAGGTCATTCATCGCCGCATCGACGATAACGAAATCTCCGTCGGGACCCGGCTTGATGTACTCAACCCGGGCCAGCAGTACACCGGCATTACCAGCAATCGCGCGGCCCGGTTCAAGCGTCACTGCGAGCGTACAACCCCGACGCCGGAGAATCTCAAGCATCGCCTTTGTATATTGGGCTGGGTCCGGTGGATTTTCATCACAATAACGAATGCCGACCCCGCCGCCCAGGTCCAGATGCTGTAGGGAGATGCCAATCTCTGACAAGGCATTCACCAGATCAAGCACGCGTTCAAGTGCGTCGCAAAAAGGGGCAATCTGTGTCAATTGCGAGCCAATATGGCAGGCAATCCCGGTGATGCATACCCCTTCCATGCCTGCGGCCCGCTGGTAAAGGCGAAGCGCATCGGTTGCCGATACACCGAACTTGTTCTCGCGCAGGCCGGTCGCAATATACGGATGGGTTTTGGGGTCCACATCGGGGTTGATTCGAAAAGCGATCGGCGCCCTTTTGCCAAGGCCAAGTGCTACTGTATTCACACGCTCGAGCTCTGCCTCGGATTCCAGACTGAGATTACGAACCCCGGCGCAAAGCGCCTGCTCAATTTCAGCCACTGACTTGCCGACGCCGGAAAACACGACATCACCCGGAGCGGCGCCCACAGCCAGCACACGATCGAGCTCACCGCCCGAGACAATATCAAAGCCAGCGCCGAGACGTTGCAGCACCTGCAAAACAGCCAGATTGTCATTGGCCTTTACTGCGTAACAGATATGATGCGGATAATTGCCAAAGGGTTCATCAAAGGCACGGTAATGCCTTTCCAGTGTAGCCCGAGAATAAACATAACACGGTGTACCGACGGCCTCGGCAATCGTCTCGAGCGCTACGTCCTCGGCGAACAGCCGATCCTCGCGATATCCGAAATGATCCACGACTGATGGCTAACTATCGCTGTCTTCAGATTCTTCTGACGAAGGCGTATCGGGGATGTACAGCGGGCCTTTCTGGCCACAACCTGCCAGCAGTATCCCGCTGCTCAAAAGGGTAAATCCCAGCACTATCGCGACAATCGGTCGCACCAGAGGGATCAAGCAAACAGATCTCACCGGGCGACTCATATCAATGCACCGCCAGGGCTTGTCGCGCAGCAGCAACAGCCTCGCGAACCTGTCTTGGTGCCGTGCCGCCCGTGTGATTTCGGGATTCAACCGAGCCTTCCAGCGTGAGCACGTCAAAAACATCGGAGTCGATGTGCTCACAGATATTGCGCAACTGCTCCAACGACAGGTCTGGCAGCTCAAGTTGGCATGCTTCGGCAAGACGGACCGCCTTACCCACGGCTTCGTGGGCATCACGAAAGGCCATGCCCCGACACACCAGATAATCTGCCAGATCAGTCGCGGTGGTGTGGCCACGCTGTGCTGCCTTACGCATACGTTCACGGTCAAATTTCATATTGGGCACCATCGCGACAAGCACCTGCAAGCAGGCGTGCGCGGTATCAACACTGTCAAACAATGGTTCCTTGTCCTCCTGGTTATCCCGATTGTAAGCGAGCGGCTGCCCTTTCATCAGCACCAGCAGGGATACGAGATTGCCGATCGCGCGACCGCTTTTGCCGCGAACCAGTTCGGCGACATCTGGATTCTTCTTCTGCGGCATGATGCTTGATCCCGTGCAAAAAGCGTCGCCTAAATCAACGAACCGGCAGCTTTGTGAAGCCCACAGCACCAACTCCTCGGCTATACGGGAAAGATGAACCCCCAACAAGGCACACCCGGAACAAAACTCGATCACAAAATCCCGATCCGATACTGAGTCCAGCGAATTGGTCGACACCGAATCGAATCCCAATGCCTGTGCGCTCATCTGCCGATCTATAGGAAAACTGGTTCCTGCGAGTGCCGCTGAGCCAAGCGGCGAAACATTAACCCGGCGACGACAATCGCCCAGGCGCTGCCAGTCACGCTCCAGCATGGCATTCCAGGCCAGCAGGTGGTGGCCGCAGGTCACCGGCTGGGCTGCCTGCATGTGCGTCATACCCGGCATAATGCTGGTCGCTTCACTTTCAGCCTGGGTTAGTAGAGCGCCTTGCAGCGCTGTGATATCAGTGCAGAGCTGGTCAATGGCATCGCGCACGAAAAGCCGCAGATCGGTTGCAACCTGATCATTGCGCGAGCGAGCCGTATGCAGTTTTTTTCCAGGCTCGCCTACCAGTTCAGTCAGGCGCGCCTCGATATTCATGTGCACATCCTCGAGCTGCGAGCGCCATTCAAAACGATCCTCGTTAATCTCGAGCGTAATGGCCTCAAGCCCACCAATGATCGCTTCACAGTCAGTATCATTGATCACACCGACGGCGTTCAACATGCGGGCGTGGGCCATTGATCCCGCAATGTCGTAGTGCGCCAGTCGCCGGTCGAAGTGTTCGGATGCGCTAAAGGCCTCGACTGTCGCGTTGGTACCGCTGTCGAAACGACCGCGCATGAGTTTTTCAGTAGCCATGATCTACGTACCGGCCCGATAAGAGTCGCAATTGCCTAGACAGCTCTGCTTGGTGGCCGCGGCTACGCCCGATCGCTCGGGTGGCCGTGGCCACAGTGCTCTACTGCAGCGCCGACATGTACAACGACAAGGCATTGATCTGGTGTGTCGAAAGCCGGTGCGCGATAGGCCCCATGATCTTGCTGGCGCGCTCGCCCGACTTGAAAACCAGCAACTGGGTTTCAAGATATTCGGGCCATTGTCCGGCCACACGGGGATTGGTCGACGGAATACCATGTCCTGCGGGCCCATGACAGGCCATGCAGGCAGGAATTGCGAGCTGGGCAGAACCACCACGGTAGAGCGCTTCGCCCTCATGCGCCAGCGCCAGCTGATCATCACCGATGGCGCGAGGTGTAATGGTCTTTGAGGCATACCAGGCATCAAGGTCGGCCATATCGGCAGCACTGAGCGACTGGGTCATGCCCATCATAATGGGGTTAGCCCGCTGACCAGATTTGAACAGGGCCAATTGTGCGCCGATGTACCCGGGAACCTGGCCGGCCAGAGAGGGAAAGCCCACATTAGCACTGTTGCCGTCAGCCCCGTGGCAGGCGACGCATGTCTGCGCCTTAGCCTGTCCCGCCGCCGCATCACCTGCAGCCACTGCAACAGTCGAAAACCCAGCCATTACGGATGCGATGATGATGAATACCAACCGATTCATTAAACTGCTCCTTCTGTACCAGGGCCTGCCGATCGGGATGGGTACATGCACCAGCGCCGCCCGGCTTCCTGAGTTGAAGTCGGGATGCATACACCTTCCTGACAGGGTAAGGTTCGCAACCCGAAAAATAAAGCGTGGAATTATACCCTGTGCCTTCAAAAACCTGTGATACCGAACTGCTGCGGCGCGCCGAATACCACTGCGCCGCCCATCATCCGCGCGACTGGGTGGAAGACACGGGTGCCGAGGTCGCCTTTTCTGGGCGCTCCAACGTGGGCAAGTCCAGCGCAGTCAACGCCATTACCGGACGTAAGGGTCTTGCCCGTACCAGCAAAACACCCGGGCGTACCCAGCAGATCATTTTCTTTAACCTCGATGAGACACGCCGACTGGTCGACCTGCCCGGTTACGGTTATGCCAAAGTGCCTGTGCAACTGCAGCAACACTGGGAAAAGACGGTACGGCGCTACCTCGAAGAGCGTGTTTCGCTACGCGCACTGATATTGCCTGTGGATTGTCGCCGGGAACCCACTGTGCTCGATTGGCAACTCCTGAAATGGTGTGCAGCGAGCCAGCTGCCCGTGCACGTACTGCTGACCAAGAGCGATAAACTGGGACACGGCAAAAGCCTCCAGGCGCTGCGCCAGACCCGAGAATCGCTGGCCACAATGCCGCTGGTCAGCGTGCAGCTTTTTTCGGCTACCCGCAACGTGGGTGTCACCGAAGCGCGCGAGCGTATCGTTGATCTTCTATCGGGACAAGGTAACGGCCGCAAACCTGCCTAGCTGTGCGCCTGCGCCCAATTGGCGCCGCTACCGACATCAACCTTGAGCTCAACTGCAAGATCAGCCACCGAGCTCATCAAACGGACCACCTCATCGCTGACGCGCTGCACTTCGGATTTGGGCACTTCCAACACCAGCTCATCATGCACCTGCATGATCATGCGGGCACCGCAATCATCCTCGCGCAACCAGTCGTCAACCGCCAGCATGGCCAACTTGATCAAGTCTGCCGCGGTCCCTTGCATCGGTGCGTTGATCGCGGCTCGCTCGGCCGCCTGACGCCGGACATGATTGCTTGAACTGATATCGGCGAGAAATAACCGCCGACCAAATACGGTTTCGACATAACGCTGCTCACGAACCTGTTCACGAGTCGCATCCATGAATGCGTGTACACCCGGGTAACGCTGGAAATAGCGGTCGATATATTCCTGTGCCTGGCCCCGTTCGATGCCGAGCTGGCGGCCAAGACCAAAAGCCGACATGCCATAAATCAGACCAAAATTGATCGCCTTAGCGCTGCGGCGCTGGTCGTTGTCGACCTGATCCAGGCCAACACCGAATACCTCGGCCGCAGTTGCCCGGTGCACATCCTCACCCTTGTCGAAGGCAGTCATCAACCCAGCGTCGGCTGACAAGTGCGCCATGATCCGAAGTTCGATCTGCGAATAATCCGCTGCCATCAGCACTGAACCGGGGGGTGGAATGAAAGCCTCGCGAATCCGTCGCCCCTCGGCTGTGCGTACCGGAATGTTCTGCAGGTTGGGGTCGCTGGATGACAGCCGGCCGGTCGCTACCGCAGCCTGGTGGTAGGAGGTATGCACCCGACCAGTATCCGGATTCACCAACGCCGGTAGTTTTTCGGTGTAGGTAGAACGCAACTTACTCAAACCGCGATGCTCGAGTATCAACCGGGGCAGATCGTGCTTCTCGGCCAGCTCAGTGAGTACACCTTCAGCGGTCGAGGGCTGCCCTTTGGGTGTTTTGGCCAACACCGGCAACTGCAAGCGGTCGAACAGAATCTCCTGAATCTGCTTGGGGGAGGCTATATTGAACGCCCCGCCGGCTTCGCCATGAGCCTGCTCTTCGAGCTCCTGTATCCGCAGCGCCAGTTCAGTGCTCTGGCGGGCCAACATGGTGCAGTCCACGAGGACGCCCGCTCGCTCTATGCGGGAAAGTACCGGTACCAGCGGCATTTCAATCCGTTCGAACAGCTCGCGCTGTAAAGATTCCTGTTGCAGTCGCGGGTACAAAGTCTCATGCAGGCGCAATGTGATGTCGGCGTCTTCGGCGGCATAGGGCCCGGCCTGCTCCAGCGACACCTCGTTGAAAGACAGCTGCCCCTTACCCTTTCCGGCAACCTCTTCGTAATGGATGGTTTTGTGCCCCAGATACTTCAGCGCCAGGCTGTCCATATCGTGACGCGACCCGGTGCTGTCGAGCACGTAGGACTCAAGCATGGTGTCAAAACGAATGCCAGCGAGGCAGACTCCGTGGTTGTACAACACGGTGCAGTCATACTTGAGATTCTGTCCCACCTTGTCGCGGGTCGGATCTTCCAGCAGTGGGCGCAATTGCTCAAGAACGCTCTCCGGTGAGAGCTGTGCTGGCGCATCCAGGTAATCGTGTGCTAACGGCACATACGCCGCGGCGCCTGTTTCGACAGCAAAGGACACGCCGACAATTCGCGCCTGCATTGCGTCGATCGAAGTGGTCTCAGTATCAAAAGCAAATAACGGTGCCTGCTCCAGCCGCTTGATCCACTGGATCAGGCTGGGTTGATCTAACACGAGATCATAGTCGGTTGGTACTGTGGGGTCGGATGTATCCAGATCATTGACCCCGCCCAGCTCTGCCAACCAGGTCTTGAACTCGAGTCGTGTGAACAGTTCACGCAACACGTCCTCGTCAGGAGGGACGATAGTAAGTTCGGTGACCTCCTGTTCCAGTGCGACATCACACTTAATGGTGGCCAGTTGCCGCGATAAAACTAACTGCTCTAAAGAAGCACGAAGATTCTCCCCGACTTTGCCGGGAACACTATCAGAGTGCTCAACCAGCTTGTCGAGTGAGCCGTGCTCGCTCAGCCAACGTGCTGCGGTTTTTGGCCCCACCTTGGGCACGCCGGGAATGTTGTCCGATGTATCGCCCACCAATGCCAAAAAATCCACAATGCCCTCGGGCGGCACACCGAATTTTTCTTTTACTCCATCGTGGTCGTAGAGCGCGTCCTTCATGCTGTCGTACATCATCACCCGGGGGCCCACCAACTGTGCCAGATCCTTATCACCGCTGATGATCAGGGTCTCCATACCCTGTGTGGTCCCGGCGCGGGCGAGCGTACCGATCACATCATCTGCCTCGACATCCGGTACCGAGAGCAACGGCAATCCGAGAGCCCGGATAACGGCATGGATCACCTCTACCTGGGCACGCAATTCTTCCGGCATCGGTGGCCGGTTGGCCTTGTACTCACTATAAAGACGATCGCGGAAAGTCTTGCCCGGGGCATCAAACACCACTACGAAGTGCGTTGTTTCATATTGGCGAAGCAAGCGGCGCAGCATGTTTACAACGCCATATACTGCGCCCGTGGCCTCTCCTTTGGAATTAACCAGATTGGGCATAGCGTGAAAGGCGCGATACAGGTAGGACGAGCCGTCAACCAGTACCAGTTTTTCAAACATAGGCGATAGACCCTTGGCGTGCGACCGGGGCAAAATACACCCTCGGCTGGCCCGGTTAGTTTCAGCGCAGTATACGTGGGTCACGTGGTATTCGGACCACTTGCGCGTCTTGTGCTTATGGGGGATGATTGCCATGACAGCACACCGGCAAATATGAACCTATCACTAAAAACCTTTACCCGGGTGGCGACACTCAGCGTTGTGCTGTTTGGCGGGCCCGCTTCGCTGCAACGCCTGTGGGCGCAAGAGACTCCTTTGGCAAATGCCCCACCAAACACAGTTCATACCATTGAAATCGGCGAACACGCAGGCTACCGCATGATCGAATACCGGACCCGGGGGCGTATCACATCATTGGAAATCATTCGTGAGCACGGGCCGAATATGGTCATCCGAGACAGTAGCGGCGACGGCTCGTTTACCCGGTCGGGCAGTACCTTCGCGTCCGACCTGTCGATTGGGCTCTGGAAAATCGGTGAGTGGCACTGAGGGCCCCGCTGACCCGGATTGTCGCCTTGGCGCTTCTAGGCAGTCTTAGCGGAGGCTGCGCCCAGGCTCCGGTACAAGCACCATCAACTCACATCCGCTTCTATACCACTAACAGCTACAACCAGTTGTCGGAGTTATCGCTAATTCCCAACCGTGACGAGCCTGGCTGTCACAACCTGCTGCTGGCATTAGATATTCACCGGGTGGCACAGGTGGGCTTCAAGGCCTGCGCGGTCTACGCACAAGATGACTGCTCTGTTGATTCGGTGCTGACCATGCGCTGGTCGGGAAAACGTTCACGCACCGACGCCAACAAAAACCAGCCAACAACCGAGATGACACCCGGCGCATTATGGCTGTTTGCCCTCGGGCATGAGGCGGCCGTTGCTTCGTGGCATTGCACGCCGAAGACGTAAACAGCGTCAGTGGGAGGTTAACGAAAACCTACTGATCGACCTGGCGCCGTGCGATAACCATGCCCTTGAGCAGATTAAGCGCCTCACCGATCTCGAAGTCCCGATCCTGCAAACGCTCAGCCGGGGCAGTCTCATCAACAGTCTCATTGGACGCGCCGTTTTCATTTTCCAGGTGACCGGCAAGATCAGATTCACGAATACCGCCGTGTGTTGTCCCGGGTGAAGTCGCCAGTTCCAGTTGCCGGCTAACGATATCCGGTTGGATACCGGTCGCCTGGATAGAGCGGTTGTTGGGGGTGTAATAACGAGCCGTGGTCAGTTTCAGCGCTGCACCGTTTTTCATCGGCAAAATAGTCTGTACCGAGCCTTTACCGAAGGTCTTGGCCCCGAGAATCAGGCCTCGCTGGTGATCCTGTAGAGCGCCAGCCACAATCTCTGAAGCCGAAGCCGACCCCCGGTTAACCAGCACCACCAGTGGTGCGCCGCTCAACACATCGCGGCCAGTCGCATTGAAGGTAAAAGCGGAATCCGCTGCGCGGCCCCGGGTCGAGACGATCACCCCCTCGCTCAGGAACAAGTCACTGACCTCAATCGCGCCGTCGAGCACTCCACCCGGGTTGTTGCGCAAATCCAGTACTAATCCGCTTAAGGGGCCATCGGCTTGTTCTTCAAGTCGCTCAAGCTGTCGACGCAATGAGGCGCCGGTCCCGGATTGGAACTGACTGATCCGGGTATAGGCAAAGCGCGCTTCCAGCAATTTGCCGCGCACGCTTTGCAACTGGATAATGGCGCGCTTGACGGTCACATCGAATGGCGCCTCAACTCCCTCGCGGAGGATGGTTAGCGTGATTGCACTGCCCGGCTCACCGCGCATGCGTTCCACCGCCTGGTCCAGGGCTTGGCCTCTAACGGCAACCCCATCGAGACGAATGATCAGGTCGCCGCTGTGAATCCCCGCCTCCTCGGCTGGGGTTCCATCCATCGGAGCTACCACCCGGATTACCCCGTCCTCCAGCGTAACCTCCAAGCCCAGGCCCCCGAACTCCCCGCGGGTATCGATGTTGATTTCTCTAAATGAGTCCGGATCAAGATAAGACGAATGCGGATCGAGCCCGCCGAGCATGCCACGCACGGCATCGCGCAACAGCGTCTCGTCATCCATAGGCTCAACATAATCCGCCTTAATCATGCTGAAAATCTCGGCAAAAAGACGGAGTTCCTCAATTGGCAACTCGGCTTGGGCCGGCTGTTCGCCAGCGCCAGCAAGGTGTACCGGTGCGCAAAATAGCGCGGCTAAAAGGGTAAAGACAAAAACCGATCGGGTGGTTTGGTGCATAGTTTTTCGCGACAGCGCTGGTATATAAGCAGGGTTGGCAAACTTAAGGCAGGCAGTATAACGCTCGCCTGTGACCGCTGGGTGACGGCGTTAGGGGTAATCTGTACCGGGAAAACCCGCTTGCCAAGCGCTGTGGCAGATACAAAACATTAAAGAATTAGCGTATAATGTTTAGTGAATATTCTAACATTTAGGCCTACACTTCATGGCAATTGCTACAAATCAAAACGAACATTTTGTTGACGACCGGGCAAACCCGGCAGAGCTCTTCCTCGCCAGCGAGACTGACATATACAACGCCTCCCGATCACTGAAAGCCATGGGACATCCGTTGCGACTGAAGATTCTGTGTATCCTCGCAAGCGTCAAGGAAACCAGCGTACAGGATCTGGTCGAACTCGTCGGCACGTCTCAGAGCAACATCTCCCAGCATTTGTCGATCCTGCGTGACAAGGATATCCTCGCGTCGCGCAAAGATGCCAATAAGGTTTTTTACCGGATCGGTGACGACAATATCCTGACGCTGATGGCGACCATGCGCGACGCCTTCTGCAGTTCCCATAACTGAAGTACCACATCAGTGGTGCCCCACAGCCGGCTGCGAAGCAGCGGTTGCTGTAGACTACCGCTCCTTCTAAGCCCCCACTGACCAGTCATGGATCTTGATTTTATTGCCAATAATTGGCACCTTTTCGCTGCGCTGATTGTCATCTCCTTGCTGATTGGAATTGATACCATGCGCCGAGGTGGCGCTGGCGCTAATCAGGTCAGCGCGGTACAACTACCGCAGCTCATCAATCAGGAAAACGCGGTGGTGGTGGATGTCTGCCAACCCGAAGAGTTTCGCAAAGGACACATCCCGGCGGCCATCAACATACCGGTTGAACAAATCAAAGAACAGTTGGGCCAACTGGAAAAATTTCGCAAAAAAGACCGACCCATCGTGCTGTCCTGCCGCAGCGGCCAGCGCGCCAGTCGAGCAGCCGCCGTGCTTCGCAAGAACGAGTTCGAGCGGGTCTACACGCTGAGCGGCGGACTGGCGGCATGGGAAAAAGAAAACCTGCCTTTGGAACGCTAACACCACACCCGGAAATCAACCCATGGCCGATACTGCCGCAGAAATCCCCAAATCAATATTCCACCTGCACCAGGTTTTCGTCAAGGATGCCTCCTTCGAGTCACCGCGCAGTCCGGACGTTTTCACCTGGAAAGACTATCGGCCCGAGACCGAAGTTGATCTCAAAGCCCAGCACCATGAAATTGATGCCAAAGAGCATATTCATGAAGTCATCCTCAAGGGTACGGTCACTGCGCGTCACGAAGAACAAGTCGTATTCCTAGCCGAAGTTCAGCAGGCAGGTGTCTTTACCGTGCAAGGCTCCAACCCGGAGATGCAGGAAATGATGCTGGAAGCCGCCTGTCCAAACGTGTTGTTCCCGTTTATGCGTGAAACGATTGCCGGGCTGATCTCCAAGGGCGGCTTTCCCCAGTTCCTG
>CAJWEF010000049.1 GCA_913031305.1 uncultured Acidiferrobacteraceae bacterium | reverse complement strand
GTCGGTGCGGTTTTGGGAATGCTCTCGGGTAAGCTCGGTGCGGCAATGACCAAAGCGGAAAGTTAAACGAAAGCGGGTGGCTTTTTTGCCCAGCTACCTGCTTTTGCGATACTAAAATTGTCCTAGCTGGAAATGCTGTGCGGCCGCCAGTAGGCGGCCGCACTTTTTTTGGAGGATTGGGCTTTTGTACATTTAAGTCTGGATCAGCGTATCAGGCTCGCAAAATCGACCAACTGGTGAGTTAACTACAATATCAGTTTGGGTGTCTTAAGCATGAATAGTTTATTAACTTCCAACACGGTTGCTGCCAGTGGAAACGACCACAGGAGTGCGACATGGCCGGCACTCATGACTCGTCTCGATAACTGCTAGGAAAAATGTAATTATGCGCTACCGAGTTACCTGCGCCGTTGTAGCCTGGGTGGTTATGGCCGGACTGTTCTGGCCGGCATCTTTCGCGCTGGCCGGCGAGGTGCGCCTGGGTGTGCTCAAGTTCGGCACCGTTAACTGGGAACTCGATGCCATAGTGCACAATGGTTATGCTGCGGCCGAGGGTGTGACGCTAACCGTCATGCCGTTGGCTAATAAGAATGCAACCAGCGTGGCCCTGCAGGCCGGCGCGGTTGACATGATCGTGACCGACTGGATCTGGGTATCGCGCCAGCGAGCAGCAGACGCTGACTACACCTTTGCACCGTACTCAGCCACTGTCGGTGCGCTGATGGTGCCGGCGGATTCAGCTATTGAGAACCTCGCCGACCTTGCCGGTCACCGGGTTGGCATTGCCGGTGGGCCAGTCGACAAGAGCTGGTTGCTGTTCAAGGCCCTGGCCTTGGCCCGGCACGGTATTGACCTCGACCAGCAGGCCGAGCGGGTATTCGGGGCACCGCCTCTTATTAACGAACAGGTGCTCACCGGCGGTGTTGATGCTGCGGTCAACTTCTGGCATTACAACGCTCGACTCAAGGCTAAAGGCCTGCGCCAGGTGGTTGGGGTGGCCCAGGCGGCGGGTATTCTCGGTGTGACCGAGCAGGTGCCCATGCTGGGCTATGCCTTTAGCGAAAAGTGGGCCAGCGCGCATCGCGAGGATGTGATCGGCTTTTTGCAGGCCAGCCGTAAGGCCAAGGCCCTGCTGGCCGGGTCACAGGATGAGTGGCAGCGGCTGCGCCCGCGCATGCGGGCCAAGGACGATGCCGTTTTTTCCGCACTGATCGATGGCTACCGCGCCGGTATCCCGGCACACTGGGGTGAGCCCGAGCGCCAGGCGGCGGGTCGGTTGTTTGAGGTATTGGCCTCTGCTGGCGGCGAGAAACTGGTCGGCCCGTCACTCTCCCTGAGCCCTGGCACTTTCTGGCCCGGCTGGACCTTTTAGATCGGAGGTATGCGCCCGCGCGCGAATCCCTGGTGGCAACTGGCGTCGATCCTGCTGCTGCTGGGTTTGTGGCAAGTGGCTGCGGGGATTGCTGACAGCCGCGTATTGCCGGTGCCAATGGAGGTTTTTGTCGTTCTTGGCGAGGGTCTCGCCTCCGGCGAACTTCCCTACCACCTGGTTGTGACCCTGGCACGAGTCGCCGCGAGTTTTGTGCTGGCGATGTCCATTGGTATCGCAGTTGGCATCGCCATGGGTCGGCTGCCAGCGCTGGATCGGTTCCTCGACAGCTGGCTGGTGCTGTTTCTCAACCTGCCGGCGCTGGTGACTATCATCCTTTGCTACGTCTGGTTTGGCCTTATCGAATCGGCGGCGGTGTTGGCGGTCGCCATCAACAAGATCCCCAACGTAGTGGTAACGGTGCGCGAGGGTGCGCGCTCGCTGGATAAGGATCTCGACGAGATGGCCCAGGTCTACCGTCTGAACGGCCCTGCGCGGCTGCGCCATGTGGTGTTGCCACAACTGGCGCCATACCTTTTGGCTTCGGCCCGCTCGGGCCTCGCGCTTATCTGGAAGATCGTACTGGTGGTGGAATTGCTCGGGCGCAGTGACGGAGTTGGCTTCCAGTTGAGCCTTTTCTTTCAGATGTTCGACGTAGCGAACATTCTGGCCTATGCGCTCGCGTTTATCGCTATCGTGCAAGCCATCGAGTGGTTCGCTCTGCGGCCGCTGGAGCGTAACCTAAACCGGTGGCGTCGATGAGCGACCTGGTTGTCAACATCGGAGCGAAATCCTTCCCGGCAGTGGATCGGGCACCAGCCCAGCAAGCCTTGCAGGATCTTGCCTTCTCGGTCAGTCACGGCGAGTTCGTCTGCATCACCGGCCCCTCAGGCTGCGGCAAGACCACGCTGCTGAACCTGTTGGCCGGGCTGGATACCGATTACCAGGGCGAGATTCGCCTGCCGCGGGTGACAGGCCGTACTGCGCCGGTGGTCGGGTATGCCTTCCAGGCTCCGCGGCTGCTGCCGTGGCGTACTGTGCAAGAGAATCTACAATTGGTGGCGGATAACCCGAGAGGCAGCGACAGCGTCGACGAGTTGCTGCAACTCACTGGGCTGCAGGACTTCCGCCATGCTTATCCCCAGCGCCTCTCTACCGGTATGCAAAGGCGGGTGGCATTGGCCCGGGCGTTTGTAGTCAGCCCCGACTTACTGCTAATGGATGAGCCCTTCGTCTCACTGGATGAGCCTACCGCAGTACGGCTGCGGTTACTGCTGCTCGAGGTCTGGCAGGCGCGGCCCACCACGGTGATTTTTGTCACCCACGACTTGCGCGAGGCTATCCAGCTGGGTGGACGCATCCTGCAGTTGACCGATACACCCGGGCGGATTGCACTCGATGTGCCAGTCAATCTTTCGTCGACCGAGCGGGCTGACCCGGCTGTCATCGAGCATCATCGGTTACGGCTGCTGGAATCCGCCCAAGCCCGGCACTAGTTAGCCCCGGCGCCAGACGAGCAGGTCCGGGCCAGGGCTTCAAGCGTATAGTTACGTATAGTTAACAGCGAACAGGCAAGGAGAACAGCAGTATGCAGCAATGGCTATTGCGCGCAATGTGTGCCACCGTGGTAATGGTTGGGGTTGTGCCGAGTGCACTCGCCGAGGGCAACCTCTCGCGCCGGCCGATCGCACTGAAGCGGCTGGAACTCGCCAGCGGGGACGGTTTCGGTATTTCCCAGACCGAGTACCAGATGGAGACCGGCAAGGCCTACAAACTGGAGATCAGTGCCACCGGCATCGATGAGTGTACGTTTCAGACCGACGGCTTCTTTCAGAATATCTGGCTGCGCAAGGTCGAGGTGGAAGGGGTCGAGATCAAGGCCGCCCATATCTACGAACTCGAGTTCGAGTCTCAAAGCGAGGCCGAGATCTTCTTCGTGCCGATCAAGCCTGGTAATTATGCCTATGGTTGCGAGGGCCTGGAGGACCGGGGTGTGGCCGGAACCTTTATCGTTCGCTGATCACTGCGACCCGCTAGCGAGCAAGAACGCAGGGCGTTTCCGGCGCATCTATGCCCAGTGTGTCAAGATGATTTTTCTGGTGCAGAAAACCCGGCAAGGGTGCGCGCGCCAGCACCGCGTTATGGGCATGCAACAGCATGGGTTGACGCAACTGGTGGTTCCAGGCACGAAAGTTGCCCGGTGCGCCCTTGTAGGTGTCCAGCGAAAAATTTCCTGACACCAGGAAGTCCCTGAGCGTTGCAACGTCGGTGGATTCCGTGCGCACCAAGGCTTCGACCACGACCTTGACCGCGGCCCAGCCGGCGTAGTCGACATCGGTCATACGCCGCTTAGCCACGCGATCAAAGCGCTGGTTCAACTGGGGCGCGCCGTGGCGCTCCCAGGTCCAATGCCAGGCGCCGGGCTGCAGGCCCTCACTGCCAACGACCAGCAGTGGCCGCTGGGTGTGGTAGGGGACGTAGCGCCCGAATTCCCCGACCGAGTCGGCCAGGAACAGCACGTCGTACTTCACGCCGCTGGTAATGAGAGTAACGTTGTTCTTTTCACGTAGTCGCGGGTCGTTACTGAGCACGAACGACCGCAAGTCGACCTTTTGCAGACGAAACTTGGCCATCGAGCGCTGAAAAGAATCGGCAAGCAGTTGGTCGCCGGGCGCGCCACCTTCGAGAATGAGTATCTTTTTCCAGTTCTTGCTCGACAGGAACTGTGCCAGTGCGTCCATCTGCATGGCCTGGCTGGGCAGGGTATGGTAGAGCACCGGTGAACAGTTGTCCCCACGCAGCGTGTCGGCACTGTGGCGGGCGTTGAGCAGTATCAGCGACTCACCGGCAAGCACCTTTCCCAGTTCGATCACCTCAGTCAGCGGCAGGTCCACGATGAAAACCCGTGCACCGATCTGTGTCAGCGTGTTGCGCAGCGCGTCGGGCGCGGATGCACCCTCGGCCAGTGCTTGTTCGAGAAGTTCGAACTTGAGCCCCAGCACCTGGCCCTTGAACCGGCTTTCGCGTATAGCGGCCTTGGCGCCCGCCAGTGGCCGGTGCGCATCGCGCAACGTCAGGCCGGTGTAGGCACGGTGTTGCTGGTAAAACGGGTCATCGGGCCGGTACAGGTAAACCAGAGAGAAAGTCTCACTGGCAGCCCCCCAGGCGACCGGCGCAGCAACGAGCAGTGCCAGCGCGACGGCAAGCGCCCGGCACCAGTCAGTGATCATCGATCAATACCCCATACGGCACCAGGCCCACGGCCAGGGACTTGATCACCTTTAAAGTATCGGTGTCGATGATCGAGATATCGTCAGACAGGCCGTTGGCAACGTAAAGCTTTTTCTCGTCGTAGGTCAGTGCCAGGCCCCAGGCCCGTTTGCCGACCAGGATATATTCAAGGATCTCGCGCGTGGCGACATCGACCACGGCTACGTGATTGGCCCGCCCCAGGGCCACGTAGGCGCGAGTGCCGTCACGGGTGATAAGCACGTCCACCGGGGTGACCTGTTCCTGGCGAAAGCCGGTCGGCAGAAAAACGATGTCAGCAACGAGTTTCAGCGTGGCTACGTCGATGATGTTGATCCTACCGGCGAACTCGGCCGAGACCCACAGTTCTTTTTCGTCCGGGGTGAGCGCAAACCGCCGTGGCCGGGTGTCGACCAGGATATTTTTGATTATCTCGCCGGCAACGGTGTCGATGACGTGCACCATGTCTGCGACTTCCGAGGCAACGAACACCAGCCGCCCGTCTGCGGTCACCTGTACGCCTTCGGGCTCCTCGCCAGTCAAGAACTCGCCCAGAAACTCGCCGCTGGTAACATCAAAAACAGAAATGGCTGCATCCTCTTCGTTGGAGACGTAAAGGTGGCGGCCGTTGGGATGCAGGTCGAAGGTTTCGGGCGCCGCCACGTTGCGAATCCGACCTACCAGTTCCTGCGTTGCCGCATCGTAAATCGCAATAACATCATCATCCGCACAGCCAACAAAAAACGTCTTACGGTCAGCCGCGAAGTGCATGCCGCGGGGGCGTGCGCAAGTCTCGAAGGTGCGGGTAATTTGATCGTTACTGTCGAGCACCGTGATGGTGTTACTTCTCTCGTTGGCAACGAAGCGCAACCCCGTGTTCTTGGCCACTGCGCCGGCTGGCATGACCAGTGTTCCGGCCAGCAGTACCAGGGCAATAGCAGTGTTTTTGTTTCCCATAATTTCTCTTAATTATTGTTAGCGATCCCGTTCTCGGCAACGTCGGCCGTTGCTACCGGGCTCAATTGTTCCCAGCGGCCGGGCCCTTGTCTGGCACTTTGCGTAACAGCGTTCGCGCTGGATTGTAGCGCCACACGGCAAGAACAAACACGACCGCGAGGCAAGCGGCGCTGATGCCAAGTGCCGTGTCATTGAGGCGCAGGTAGAGTGCATGGCGCAACGCTTCCACAGCATAAGTAAATGGGTTGAGGGTGCAAATTCGGTAAACCAGTTCGCTGGATTCCTGCATACGCCACAGCGGGTACAGGGCTGAGGACAGAAAGAACATCGGGAAAATAACGAAATTCATGATGCCGGCGAAATTTTCCAATTGCCGGATGGCCGCTGACAGGGCCAGGCCGATGGCACCCAGCAGCAACCCTGTTAGCACCAGTACGGGTAGCAGTGCCAGCCAGCCCCAAGGTGGGATGTCGATCACCAGCAGTTCGGCCAGCAGCAAAAAAGCATAGACCTGCAGCAGCGAAACCACAGTGCCAGCGAGCAACTTGGCGAATAACAGGAACCCCCGTGGCAGAGGGCTGGTCAGCAGCAGCCGCATACTGCCCATTTCGCGGTCGTAGACCAATGCCAGAGAACTTTGCATGCCGTTGAAGAGTTGGATCATGGCGATGAGTCCCGGCACGATGTAGGTCTCGTAGGTGATGTAGGTCTCGTACGGTGGCGTGATCGACACGCCGAGGATGCTGCGAAAGCCAGCCGCGAACACCAGCAGCCAGATCAGCGGTCGCACCAGTGCAGCGGCAAAGCGTTCACGCTGATGGATGAAGCGCAGTGCCTCGCGCCAGACGATGGCGCCAAGGCCGGCGAGGTAGGCTTGACTGCCGGTGGGCATCATGCGTCGGCATCCTTTGAGGCTTCATCGGCACTGGTCAGACGCTCGAACAGTACTGGCACACTGTCGCCACCGTGCTGCGCCAGTATCTGTGCAACTGGTCCGGCCGCGCGGAGTTGACCTCGGTGCAGCACAACCAGATTGTCGGACTTGCGAATCTCGTCGACCAAGTGTGTGGCCCACAGTACAGTCAGGTTCTCACTCGTGGCCAACTGGTGGACGTGCTCGACCAGTTGGCTGCGTGAGGGGATGTCCAGGCCCACGGTCGGTTCGTCGAGGATGAGTACGGTCGGTTGATGGACCAGTGCCCGGGCGATCTCTAGGCGTCGGCGGTGACCGCCATTGAGCTTGCGGGTTTTTTCACGACCACGATGGGCAATGCCCATCAGCTCCAGCTTCTCGTCAATGCGGCGCCTGGCGTTACCGCCCCAGTATCCCCGCAGCGCCGCAGCGTAAGCCATGTTCTGAGCGACTGTGAGGTCAAGGTCCAGCGCCTGACTCTGGAAGACGATACCCAGCCTGGCGAGCGCACGCCGCGGCTGCACCCGAATGTTAATGTCATCGATGTAGGCCTCGCCTAGTTGCATCGCGAGCAGGCCGGTCAGCAGGGACAGCAGGGTGGATTTGCCGGCACCGTTGGGACCGAGCAGTCCAGTGAAGCATCCTCGCTCTACGCTAAAAGACACGTCCATCAGGGCGGAACTTGCCCCGTAGGCGAAAGATAATCCATCGATGGCAATGCCGTTGCCCGAGTTCATCGGCCGATCATAGAGCATAGTCGCTGGCGAGATGTGGGTAATATGTGGTGTGATCTCGTGACTAATTGAAGTTTTTACCCGCGCCGGACTGGTGCCTGGAGTGGCCCATTTAAAGTAAAACTATCAGCAAACCATTATCTATCGTATGCCGCCCGTAGCCTTATCGGGATATCTGGCGCCCCGGCAGAAACCGGGCCCTGAATAAACACAATAAACCAATGGTTGATAGTGCGCAAAAGGTGTAGTCTATTGTGTTGTGCGGGCACTGCTGGCGCCCGTGCATTAGTGGTTGTGCCCGGCCGGTACAAACCGAACCGGGAGTTGTCAAGATCACACTCAACCAATAACAAAGGGGGGATAACATGATGTTTTCATCGAGAATGGGGCGTTCGGCCCCGGGGCTCGTCGCTGCCTTCCTATGGAGCGTGCTTCCGTTCACTGTCAGCGCAGAGACCGGGTCCGGCACGCTTTACGGCGACATGCATACCGTCACCCAGGACATGCTCAGCCGGGCGGCCGGGGACGGCAATAACTTTCTACACACCAACGGCAATTACGAGCAGACACGTTACTATCCAGCGCGCCAGATCAACGCTGGCAACGTAGGCCTTCTGCGCCCGGCCTGGATCTTCCAGACCGAGATTGTCGAGTCAATGGAGACCACGCCGATCGTCGTGGATGGAGTGATGTACATCACCACTTCCTTCGATCACGTGTACGCGTTGAACGCGGAGACCGGCGAGCAGATTTGGCACTACAAGCACAAGATGGGTCCAATTACGACCTACTGTTGCGGTCCGAACAATCGTGGCGCGGCCGTCTACGGTGATATGGTCTATATCGGTACTCTGGATGCTAAATTGGTAGCGCTGGATGCGAAGACCGGCAAACTGGTCTGGGATGTCCAGATCGGGGATCCCGAACTCGGCTACAGCGAAACCATGGCGCCTACGGTCGTCAATGGCAAGATCCTGATCGGTACTAACGGTGGTGAGTACGGCATCCGCGGTTTCGTCAAGGCATATAACTGGAAGACCGGCGAACTATTGTGGCATTTCCACACCATCCCGGAAGACTCAACTGGCGTCTGGGCGACCCATGATGCCACCGGTCGGGACATGCTACGCAACATAGGTGCTGAGAAAAAAGCCCTGGCGGAACTGGGTGATCCCTACCAGACCCTCGGCGGCGGCGTGTGGCAGAACCCATCGGTGGACCTTGCTACGAACCGAGCTTACTTCGTAGTCGGCAACCCATCGCCTGACCTCGATGGCTCGATCCGACCTGGTGATAATCTGTACACAAACTCGTTGGTGGCTGTCGATCTGGATTCGGGCGAGTATATCTGCCACTTCCAGTACATAGCCCACGATGTATGGGATCTGGACGCGGTCAGCCCGACGATCCTCACCGACGTGATGGACAACGACGGCAATATGGTGCCGGGAGTACTGCATGGTGGCAAGACGGGGCACGTCTACGTGCACCGCGCCGACGATTGTAGCCTGATCCGCTTCTCCGAGGCGATGGTGCCACAGGAGAACATGTGGGTGTTGCCGACCCAGGCCGGTGAACGCATGTTACCGGGTGCCAACGGCGGGGTCGAATGGTCACCGATGACAGTTGATCCTATGCACCAATTGGTTTACGCCATCAACCTGCACCAGCCCATGACCTACCACGTCGAGAGTTCGCCTTATCCGGAAGGAAAGTTGTGGCTGGGTGGCGCTTTCAAGGTTATCGCCTCCGAGGAGCAATGGGGCAACGTCGCCGCGGTCGACTACAATACTGGTAGCATCCGCTGGAAGGTGAAGACCCAGCAGCCGATGATCGGCGGCATTATGGCGACAGCCGGTGGCTTGGTGTTCACCGGCGAGGGCAACGGGTTGTTCAAGGCCTATGATTCTGAGACCGGTTCGGTACTGTGGAAGTTCCAGGCGGGCGCGGGTGTCAATGCCCCGCCAGCTTCCTATACTGTGAACGGCAAGCAATATATTGTGGTCGCGGCGGGTGGCAACGTGCAGTTAAACTATAAGCGCGGCAACAATATTATTGCCTTTGCATTACCGGATTAAGTTAGTCAGTTAATCAATATCTGACGGGGCCGGCAATCGTCGGCCCCGTTTTTTCTCGGCCGAATGGCCGCACAGATTGGGCCAATGGCGTGGCAATAATCAATCGATCCAGAGTTGGCCTGGTGCTTGTGGCAACCTTAGTGAGCCTTGCCTTGGCAGGGCCGGCGCGGGCGCAGGGCCAGAATCTTCAACTCACCCAGGTTCAGCCGGCAGTTGCAGGCTCCGGTAGCGGCGCCGATATTACATTTTGTATATCATGCCACGGTCAGCAGGGGTTGCCATCTGACCCGGCAATTCCGATCATCCAGGGGCAGCATTTCTATTATCTTTACGTGCAACTCAAGGATTACAAGGCAGGCCGTCGTGTCAACTCTGTTATGAGCGGCATCGTGGCGAATCTGGCCCGTGAAGATATGAAGGCGTTGGCGCAGGCCTTCTCCGAGGGTCCCTGGCCCGCCACGGGCTACACGACGCCAGAGTCCCAGGTTGCGGAGGGGGAGCAGGCGCTGGTTGCCGGGCAGTGCGTGCAGTGTCACCGGGGCGGTTACGAAGGCGACAGCAGGGTGCCACGTCTGGCCGGGCAGCAGGTGGGTTACCTGGAGAAAACCATGCTGGAACTCAAGAATAAGATCCGGATGAATTCGCCTGCCTTGGTTCCGCTATTCGGGGCCTACGATGACAGCGAACTGAAAGCCATGGCCGAATACCTGGCTGGCTGGTAAAACCGTCCGGGCCCATACCCGCCTAGCCGTCGCCCAACAGGGCGGCGAGAACTGCAGTGTCGTTTGTCAGATCAGTAGCAGTTTGCCCTTCGCGATCGCGGGCCTTGGGATCGGCGCCAACGGCGAGCAGAGTTGTGACGATCTGTGCATGCCCGCGTTGGGCGGCAATCATGAGCGCGGTCCGGCCGCGATCATCACGGGCCTCAAGCGAGGCGCCGCGGGCCAGCAGCAGTTTGACCGTGTCCACACCCTCGGTGCTGGGAACTTCATTGGAGTGTCCGGCGGCCCACATCAGTGTGGTCAGATCGCGGTCATAGCGGGCATCGATCGGCACGCCGGCATTCAGCAGCTGGCGGACGACGCCAGCGAACCCTTTTCCCGCAGCGTAGACAATGGCGCTCTTACCAGTGGTATCAATACCAGTCACGGAACTGCCGGTTTGTACCAGCAATTCCACAATCCGGCCGTTCCCGTTATGAGCCGCGGCAATGATCGGCGTGACACCACGGTTATTGCCGGTGGTAGGGTTGGCGCCCCACTTGAGCAACATTCGCACGGCGGGGTAACGGTTCATGGTTACTGCGTGCAACAGCGCCGTGGCACCCCGCACATTGGTATGACTCACATCCGCACCTTCACCTAACAGAAACGCTACGAATTCATGCTGGCCGTGACGCGCAGCCCGCAGTAGCGGGGTGTTTCCGAACTTGTCCCGGGCGCTTAAGGAGGCGCCCCGGCTAAGGAACTCCCGCGCTAGACCCAGGCAGCCACGATCGGCGGCATCGAAAAGAAAAAAGTCCAATATACGGTTGTTCAGTTGTCCCTGATTGACTACGAACCGCTGTCGAATCTCCTCGCACGCTGGGGGTGCGCCAACTGTGGTCGCAGCGGTGGCTTGAAATGAGCCCAGGAGCAGCGCGAGGATTCCCGCAGCTGCGGTCAAGGGGTGGGGCCGTGAAGGAACTGGTGGCCGTTGGCAGCTGCTCGTCATGGCAAGAAATCTATTGGTGTGAAAAAAGGCCCGCAACAGAAAAATCTGGTGAACGCCGGCCGCACATCCGCCAGAGCGGAAGCCACCCTGTAGGCAAAAGATAATCCATCGATAGTGATGCCGTTGCCCGAGTTCATCGGCCGATCATAGAGCATAGTCACTTCCGGGGGGGTGCCGGCCAAGTACGGACAGGTGCGTTTCGTGAGTCATCAAGCACCGGGTCAGGCGGTGGGCTGGGCCTAAAGTACTAGATAGTCGGATACATTCACCCACAGCGCTCCTGCATAATTAGGTACGAACCAGTTTCCTCACACTGTCTTCAGTCGCGTGGGTGAGGTGAGTTCATGTGAGAGGTAATGTCCCGTTACTGAAGAGTTGTGAACGTCAACTTGTGATTTTTTGATCACCTGAGCAAAGGAGGATCTCTATCGTGAAGAAAAGTAGAAATCGTTGGACCACAGCCAGCGCGTTGATCGTGCCAGCCGTGACTATGGTGTTTGGCACAATACTCGGGAGCATCCCGGCACAAGCAAATAATCCTAATGAGTGGCCGATGTACAGCCGCGACTACAGCAACACCCGTTATAGCCCGCTCCAGGAAATCAACACCAGCAACGTCAAAGGCTTGAAGGTCGCCTATGCGTTTGGGCTGGGTGTGTTGGATGCACAGGAATCATCACCACTTGTTATTGGCGACACACTTTACGTGACGACTACGTTCGGGCCGAAGTTCATATACGCCCTGGACGCCGCGACCGGCAAACGCAAATGGACGCAGGCCTTTGACTATCCAGATGATATGACTCAGTTCACCTGCTGTGGCCCCGTCAACCGCGGCGTGGCCTATGCCAACGGCAAGATTTACGTTGGCCGACTGGATGGCAAGCTCTCGGCACTCGACGCCGATACCGGTAGGGAAATTTGGACCACCACAGTCGTTGATTACACGCAAGGCTCATCCCTCACTTCACCGCCGTTGATTGTCAAGGATACAGTCGTTACCGGCTTTGGCGGCGGCGAGTACGGTGCCCGTGGCTATATCTCAGCTTACGATCTCGAAACCGGTAAAGCGCTCTGGAAGACCTGGACCGTTCCGGGCGAAGGTGAACCGGGCAACGACAGTTGGAAGGGTGATTCATGGAAGCTCGGCGGTGCGGCAGCGTGGCTGAATGGAGCCTACGACGCGGACCGAAACATCATTTACTATGGCACCAGCAACCCGGCCCCCTGGAATACCCACGTGCGTGGCCCAGGGAGTTCGGATTACGGGAAGTTCACCAACCTTCATTCTGTTAGCTCCATCGCTCTTGACGGCGACAGCGGCAAGATTCTTTGGACCTACCAGGGAACACCACACGACGCCTGGGATTACGACGGGGTCAACGAGAATTTGCTCGCCGATCTCAACATCGGTGGGAAAACGGTCCCGGTTTCCATGAAAGCCGACCGCAACGGTTTTTTCTACGTGAACAACCGTGAAACTGGCGAACTCATCTCGGCTGAGGCTTTTATTTACCAAAACTGGGCCAAGGGAATTGACCTCGCTACCGGTCGCCCGATCGAAGTTCCAGAGATGCGGCCTAATTTGACTAACCGGGCAATGAACGTCTGTCCGAACCTGGTGGGCGGCAAGAACTGGCAGCCGATGTCTTTCAACCCAAACACCGGACTGGTCTACATCCCGACAATTAATATCTGCATGGACATGCAGGACACCGAGGTTGAATACAATCGTGGATCATTCTATCTTGGCAAGGAGTTTCCAGCCCGTTTTGGCCCTGGTGGATTTGGCGGCAAACTGCTGGCCTGGGACCCGGTAAAGCAGGAAGCAGTATGGAGCATCAAGCAGAAGCATGGATGGAACGGCGGAACTATGACTACGGCCGGGGGCCTTGTGTTCCAGGGTGACGCCACGGGGCAGTTTAATGCGGTAAACGCGTCCACCGGCGAGGTGTTGTGGACGACCCAGGTCGGCTCAGGTGTTTTAGCTGGCCCGGTGACTTTCAAAGTTGACGGTAAGCAATACGTCGCAGTCACGGTCGGCCGTGCTACAACCATACCAGCGTTTATTGGCGAACCCGGGGTAGCGATAGTAAGTGAAACACCTGAAGCGGGAATGCTCTTTGTGTTTTCACTCTAAACAAAAAGAATAGTTCAGGCGCTGGGGGTTATTCCCGGCACCTGATAGGTAGACTTAACCGCGGGATGATTGGCGCCAAGCGTATCGTCCCGCGGTTTTCTTTAACTTGTACAGCTAACTAAATCATGCTCACGTTGCGCGGCTATATTGTGTTTTTTCTTGGGTTTGTGTTGGCTTGCCTATCTTTTTCATTGGCTTATGCCAAAGACAGCATTCCCTCTCCCCTTCGGGTTTGTGCCGATCCGGATAATTTACCTTTTTCGAATGAAGACCCAGAGCGCAAAGGCCTTTACCTTGACATTGCCGAACTGATCGCCACGAAACTTGGGGTGCAAACCGAGGTTTTCTGGTGGCGTACACATTCCGGCAAACGTGCCATCCGTGAGACTTTGCTTAAAGGGCGTTGCGATATCCAGCTCGGGGTTCCTTTCGAGCCGGGTTTTATGGCCCGACGGGTAGCTTTGACCAAGCCTTTTCTAAAATTGCACTACGCCATTTTAGGGCCACCTGGGATGCGCCTGACAAAACTGGCCGACCTTCACGGCAAGAAAGTCGGCGTGCTCCACAATAGGCCGCCGCAGAACGTCATTGCGCAGCACGACCAGATCACCGCACAGACGTACGTCAAGCATCAGGATGTGGTGACTGCGCTGGCAGAAGGTGAGATCGATGCTGCTTTTCTCTGGGGCCCCGTCGCCGGCTATTACAACAAGTACCAGTGGCATTCACAGTTCGAGATGATCAGAACCGATGGCCCACAATTGGGCTGGCCGGTAGCCATCGGGGTAAAGGGTTCTGAGACGGGCCTTCGCCATCGCCAATTCCTGGATTCCCAGACCCAGTTTCTCCTGAACAGCCTTGAGAGCGCCATCGACCAACTACAGGATGAGATCGCCTCCCTCAAGGCCAAGTACGGGTTTTCCAACAGCGAGCCAATTTTCCTGGACTGGCTACCCGTCCGGCTGGTTGCGGATACCAAGCCTCCGGCAAACTCCAACGCGGCGCAGGAGCAGCCTCAATCTGATCCTGTTGATCAAAAAACGAAGGACATTGTCAGGGGGGGGAAATTATTTAACGGTGTCTACGGTTGCAGCCACTGCCATGGACCGGATGGCATCATAGCGCAAAAGAATCAAGATCTGCGGCGGCTGCGAAAGCGCTATGGGGAGAAGTTTGACGAGGTTTTTCGAACAACTGTCGACAATGGCCGTATCAGTAAGGGTATGCCGGCCTGGAAAGGCAAGATAAAAGATGAAGATATAGAAAAGATCCGCTTGTACCTTGTATCGATTCAAGTGGATTGAGATTTGTAAGGCCGACTCACCGGTATGGCTGAGGCCTGGCAGCCAGGTCCGGCGCCCGAGCCACGCACCGGCAGGGTTGACAAAAATGGCTGGGGTGCAGCAGCCGTGCGGATCCAGATTTTTGGCTTTTTAGTACTTTAGGCCAACCGGAGACCGGTTAGGGTAGCCAGGTAGCACTATCTTGGGTAGCATCTGTGTGGCGACTAGATTCTGGGCGATCCGTCCGGTTGTATCTGGCCCGCCAGCGTGTAACATTGGAATTGGCTCACTAGCGGCAGGGCCCGAGTAGAAAATGGATAACGCGGTACCCACCAAGGGATAGCAAAGGACCAGGGAATGCATAAAGCGCTCCTGATGGAGGCCGATTCTTGCACTGGCTGCCACCAGTGCGAGATGATGTGCTCCTACGGTAAGGTCGGGGCGT
>CAJWEF010000048.1 GCA_913031305.1 uncultured Acidiferrobacteraceae bacterium | reverse complement strand
ATTTTGTGGTGGGCATATAACAAGAGATCTGCATAGGTTATTTTCGAGCAGTAACAGCAGTTTTTAAGAGGGGGCATCGCCCCCTCTTTTTTTGGTCTTGGGTATAGACGAGGCGCTCTGAGGCGCCAGTCAGTGTTAGTGCGCTTCTTTATCTACAAAGCCGGCCAGTAGCAGCCCGTTGATAAAGGGCTCGATATTCCGTGGATCCTGATAGGGCTGGAATTTCCGGCTGTCGTTCACCGTATAGCCCGGTACCTCGGCCATCACAGCGTCGCGCTCGGCGGCCGCTCGGCCCATATCGCCCAGTTGTGCGTAACTGGCCGCGAGCACCCGACGATGAAATCGGTTGGGATTATCGATTCTCAGCAGTGCCTGGACAGCATCCACATATCTGTCGGTGTTGTAGTGGGCAATCGCCAACCCCCACAAGTACCATGACGGCGGAAAGGGGTTGTGGGACAGCGCTTTGTTGAACTGGATGAGCGCTGATTCGGGTTCACCAGTGAAGATCAGTACGAGACCCCTGCCGGCGAGCGCATCAGCGTGGTTGGGGTTAAGATTGATGGCCTGATCCAGGTGAGCCATCGCTTCAATGAAATGCCTGCGCCACAGATAGGTGATGCCGAAGACGGCATGCGCCAGGCTGTCAGCTGGATCAAGCTCGAGCGCGTGACTCGCATAGTGTGCCGCCTGGGGTATACAGGCGTTTGGATCTTCTGCCCACATCATCAGAAAATCCGCCAGGTAGGTCAGTGCGAGGCCCGACAGGGCGGTCGCGGACGCTGAATCGGTGCGAAGCACCTTTTGGAAAAGTTCTCGAGCTGTTTTGGTATCGGCTGACTCACGCATCCGGTAGACCAGCTGGCGAGCCCGGATTGTGTCCGCATAAGCGGTTACCTCAGACTTTGTTGCTGAGTCTCGAATGGCGTTCTGCTCCATATTACCGATCAGTGTCATTACGATGTGCCGGGTAATCTCGTCCTGTATTGCCGGTAGGTCTGTCATGACGGCATCAAAAGTCTCAGACCACAGGTAGTTGCCGGCTGGAATCTCCAGCAGGTTCACGACCAGGCGCAAGCTGTCAGCGCGCTTTCGGAGAGTGCCGTCAACCAGATAACGTACGCCAAGGCGTTGACCCAGCTGAGCCTTATTCTGTGACTGGTTATGCTGTGTCAGTGCAGTGTGCGAGGCGAGGACAAACAATTGGCGAAACCGCGACAGGGCGCCGATCAGATCTACAGTGAGTGCTTCACCCAGGTTGTTCAGGGGCAGATTGTGATCAAGGCTGGCAAACGGCAGCACCAGGATTGCGAGCCGGGTGTCGGGGGTGTTGTCGTCTTCGCGCTGTGTTATCTCATAATCTGTGTGCAACAGGTGGGCGTGGACTGGTACGGCAATGTTGCGAAGCGATTGATCGCCGATGGATTCGAAACGGACATCCAGAGAATCGCCTATGACCTCGCGTGCTGATTGTGAGATACAGATGCCCCCAGGGGGGGCGATTTCCTGCAGCCGGGCCGCGATGTTTACGCCGTTGCCGAAAGCCTGGTCACCGTCCACGATCACTTCTCCCAGGTTGATTCCAATGCGGGCCCGCAAGCGCTGGTGTTCTGGTACGTTCTCGTTAGTTACGGCCAGTTGCTTGTGCAGGGCGATGGCGGCTATTGCCGCAGCGCTGGCGGTAGGGAATACGGCCAGCAGGCTGTCACCGACTGTGTTGACCAGTTGTCCCCCGTTGTTGGTAATAACGATGCGCGCGTGGGCAAAGTCCTTTTTCAGTGCGTGGAAGGTCGCTTCTTCATCCTGCCAGGTCAGGCGGGAAAATTCGACGATATCCCCATGCAGCACCGCCAGCAGCACTCGTTCAGTTTTTTCTTTAGTTTCGCCCATGGCAGGTGCTCAACGGGGTTGATGGCGATTTCAGTCACCGGTCAGCAGCCACCGCCTTGGAGTGCTGACTTTGCGAAAGTTCGCTACTCGGCAAGAATGGGTTCTTGGTAAGTTCGTAACCTAACTGGAGAAAGTGTATGTCAAGCACGACAGGCTCGTATACCTTGCATAACTGCAGCTCGGTAAAAGATTACTTCAGGCAGAAGGTGACTGATGCGATCGACCAGGAAAGTGTCAGCGTAATGGAAGATACACAGGCCTATTTGGTCAATCTGCTGACTTTTTACACGCGAACAGATCATTTTTTTGAGCACACGAATCAAGGGCTGGAGCTGCGACCGCTCGCGCTCGTCTACGGTGAGGCACTCTCAGCCAAGACAACCACTGAGCGTGCTGTTGCGCTGCGCCGGGTCGGCGATGTGGCGCTGTTTGTGGCCGGGGTATTTCGACACAGTTTCAGCCGCAAGCCAGTAGGGGTCGACTATTACATTGCCATGGGCGGTAATGCTTACGAGCACCTGTCACTCGCCTGTACTCGAACCAGCCAGGGCACTGGCGCGGTTTTTTCGGAATTGGGGACAAAGTTTGCACTTCTGGCCGAGGTGCTAACACGCACTTTTGAACAAGGCGTAGAGAGCGATAAAGACCTGCTCGCAGTTTATGAGCGCTGGCGCCGGACTGGCAGCGCGCGTTACGCCAGACAATTACAGCGAGTTGGCATAAACCTTGGGGTTTGTTCCCGCCGGGCGCACTGAATGCGCTCCCTGAGCCGGCTGCAGCACTGGCTGGCGGCCGTGTACGAGATCAACGTCGATTACGACGTAATGGACTTTCTTGTGACAGATCAGGCGGTGGCTTGCGCTTTGCAGGGAAATAACAACCGACCGGATTGCCCGGAAAAGCTGTTTTTGCAGCAGACCTCTGGGGAGTTGGGCATTTCGCTTTACCTGGCACCTGAGGTCATCACCGGCCTGGCGACCGGTAATGCTGTTGCCAGCACCCGTGATGCGCAGGTGTTTTGTCATGCCATCGAAGGCGTCAGCCACTTTCTTTATCTGGTTTGGCGCGCCGGTTTTGATCGCACGCTGACACAACTCGAGTTGGAACTGCAGGCAGAGATAGATAAGTTCATCGGTTTGCTGGTTCTGGCTGGAGGTCGACACTCTTTCGACGCGGCGTCACTGCACTCTTGGCTTTTTGAAAACGTGACCTTTGAAAGTGGATTGGACTGTGAGGCGCGAGCCCGGTACGAGGCGGCCAACTGTTTTGCCAGTCACTATTGCGGCCAGTTGGATCGCCGATACCTGAGGGCTCAGGATGGGCCGGGGCTGACCCGGGAGTTGCGTCGTTTTTATCGACAGGATCAGCGTGGCAAGCTGGCCATGATCAGATCACTTGCGGCCTGACGATCTTCTTGGGGTTGAGATTCTGTTGTGGCCCCCGGGGCTAGCCTCATAGACGGGTGTTGGCAAACACATTCAATTAAACAATCGTTTACCTATACAATATCGCGTTCTTTGACAGATTAACCCGCCCGGCGGGAGATGCTCGATGCGAGAACATGTGTTGTTGATGGATACGACTTTGCGGGACGGGGAGCAGACCCAGGGAGTCTCGTTCGCCCCGGACGAGAAGGTCAGCATTGCCCGCGCGCTACTGCACAACCTCAAAGTGGATCGTATTGAAGTTGCTTCCGCCGGAGTCTCACACGGCGAAAAAGAGGCTGTGACTCGTATTCATGACTGGGCCGCAACTAACGAGTGCCTGGACCGGGTTGAAGTGCTGGGTTTTACGGATCAGCGACGCAGTGTCGATTGGCTGATGAGCACTGGTGGCCGGGTGCTTAACCTGTTGACCAAGGGCAGCGAGAAGCATTGCACTGAGCAGTTACGCAAGACCCTTGATCAGCATCTGGACGACATTCAGCGTACTGTGGCTTATGCGCACGACCAGAATCTGTTGGTTAATGTTTATCTGGAAGACTGGTCCAATGGGTATCGCGACAGTCGCGATTACGTGTACCGGATGGTGGAAGGCCTGGTGGCCATGAACATCGGTTACCTGATGCTGCCCGATACGCTCGGCGTGATGAGCCCGCAAGAAGTGACTATTGCCGTTGGCGATATGTGTAATCGTTTCCCCGAGCAGGATTTTGATTTTCATCCGCACAACGATTACGGGCTCGCCACCGCCAATGCCATGGCCGCAGTGCAGTCCGGTGCCGCATCCATTCATGTAACGCTGAACTGCTTAGGTGAACGGGCCGGCAACGTCTCACTGGCTGAAGTGGCTGTCGTCCTTAAGGATAAGCTCGGGGTAAGTGTTGCGATAGACGAAACCAAAATTCACGACCTTAGCCAGATGGTCGAGAATTTCTCCGGCAAGCGAGTTGCTGCGAACTCACCGATTATTGGCAGCGATGTGTTTACCCAGACCAGCGGGATCCATGCCGATGGTGACCGTAAGGGCCGGCTCTACCAGACCGAACTCAGCCCGAACCGCTTTGATCGTCAGCACAGCTATGCGCTGGGCAAGATGAGCGGTAAGGCATCGCTAACCAAGAACCTGGAGGATCTTGGCATTGAGTTGTCCGAAGACAATCAGCGCAAGGTGCTGCAAAAGATCGTGGAGATAGCCGACACCAAGGCAACCATCACTATCGAAGATCTGCCCTTTATCATTGCTGATATTCTGGAAAGTGGTGACTACCGGCATGTCGAACTGCTGAACTGTTCGATTACCAGCGGTTACGAGATCGAGTCGACTGCCAGCATACGAGTGCGAGTGGGCGATCAGATCCACAAGTCATCGGATTCGGGTAACGGCGGTTTTGATGCCTTTATCAAGGCGATCAGAAAAGTGCTGGAACCAGATAGCTTTGTGTTCCCGGAGTTGACAGATTTCGAGATCCGCATTCCCAAGGGCGGCCATACCAGCGCCCTTACCGAATGTTTTATCAGTTGGGATGACAACGGCCGCGAGTTCAAGACACGCGGGGTGCACGCTAATCAGGTTTTTGCCGGCATCAACGCGGCATTGCGTATGCTCAATATGAAAATGCGCCAGGACGTGCCGGGCGGCGAATCACAGCCGCTGGATACGCCTGAGTAAAACGTATTAGCCGTTGCCGGGCATTGATTCCAGCGCTGTTGCCACCCGATCGCCAAACTCACTGGTGCTGATCTGTTGTTCTGCATTACCGCGACGCGCCAGGTCAGGGGTGGTGTAGCCGTCGGTGAAAACGCTTTGCATGGCCTGCCACAGGTTGCGGGCCTCAGCTTCCATGCCAAAGCTCATCTGCAGCATCATCGCTACCGATCCCAGCATCGAGTAGGGATTGGCGATGCCTTGCCCGGCGATATCGGGTGCGGAACCGTGCGAGGGCTCGTAGTAGGATTTTTCCGGGCCGACACAGGCCGAAGGCATTAAGCCGAGTGATCCGAGGATTCCGCCGCACTGGTCGCTGAGAATGTCACCGAACATATTCTCCATTACCATGACATCAAATCGAGTCGGGTCAAGGCACAGGTAGGTGGCAGCCGCATCGACCAGCACATGTTCAACCTGTACATCCGGGTAATCCACGCGAACTTCTTCAAGGATCTCGTTCCACAGTACGCTGGACTTAAGCACATTGCTCTTGTGCACGTTGTGCAACACCTTCTTGCGCTGCGACGACAATTTGAAAGCCACCTCGAGTACCTGGCAGATTTGGTCTTCGTCGTACTCGAGCATCTCGTGGACGTAGCGCCGTCCAGAATCATTGACACCAGTGGTCTTAGCGCCGAAATACAGGCCTCCCACCAGTTCACGGATAATAACCAGGTCGATACCGTCACCGATGATCTCCGGACGTAACGGCGAAAAGTGGGCAAGGCTTGGCGGCAGGGTGACCGGGCGGAAGTTGGCATAAGTCTGGTAGCGCCGGCGCATCGGCAGTAACGCGCCGCGCTCGGGCTGCTCATCGATGGGAATCTTCTTTGATTCCTCGTGACTCAAGCCGATCGTTCCTTTAAGAATGGCGTCGGCCTCGTCGCAGATGGCGATCGATTCGTCAGGAAACGATTTGCCGGTCTCGAACCAGGCGCAGGCGCCAAACGGGGCAGGCCTAAGATCAAAGGAAACCTTGTGACGCTGTTCGACCAGTTTCAGGATCTTGACCGCCTCAGCCATGATCTCGGGACCTATGCCGTCACCGGCCAGCAGAGCAATTTTATGTGTTGTCATGTTATCGGGGGCTTGCGGCCCTTGGTGGCGTTACGGGTTATTCGCAGGCATCACCGATGCCGTTGTGATCCTGGTCAGACTGTTCCGGGTTGAAGTATCCGGCGCAATTGTCGAGTGCGTCGAGTACCCCATCCTCGTCAAGGTCATCGCAGATCAGAATATCGTCCTCATCTTCGATCAGGGGGTAAATCTGGCGCGCGCCGCCTGCCTCGGTCGCGGTCATTGCCAGCCCAGTTATCAGGATGGCCAGTAGAGTGCCGATCAGCGCTGAGTGCGGCCGGGGAGCGATTCTATCTGGCGATTGGCGAACAGTACATCGATACTCGGGGTTTACCATGGAATCTGGACCCCGGTGTAATCAAAGAATTTGCCATTGTCATCCGGCCCAACCTTATCCAGTAGGGATTTCAGAGCGATGGCACTGGCCGTTGTCTCTAGCGGTGCTTGGGGTCCGCCCATATCGGTGCGTACCCACCCCGGATGCAGGGCGACCACAGAAATACTGTTGCACGCCAGATCATGAGCGAGGCTTCGTGTGACCGCATTGAGGGCAGCTTTGCTGGAGCGATAACTGTATGCACCGCCCGACTGGTTTTCCGACAGGCTACCCATTTTGCTGGAGATCATCGCAACTATAGCGTGGCCGGTCGCCGCGAGGTTTGGCCGCAGCGCCCGGGTGACCATAAAGGGCGCGATCGTATTAACCCGTATCTCATTAAGCCAGGTATCACTATCCAGCATGTCCATGCTGTCGTCGCCTGAGGTATAGAGTCCAGCGTTATTAATGAGTAAATGCAGTGGTTGTTTGCCCAGGGTTTTCTGTATCAGTGCGATTGCCTGTGCACTGGTTACATCCAGTGTCAGCAGTTCGATCTGATCACGGTATTGCTGTTGCAATGCAAGCAGATCATCTCCCCCGGTATTGCGGGCGGTGGCGACCACCCGGCTGCCCGCAGCAAGATACTGACGGGCCAGTGCAAACCCAATGCCCCGGCTAGCACCGGTAATCAGTACATTGTGATCCATAGTCAAGAGCTAAAATTACTGTTGCGTGGCGGGCGGAATCTTGGGCGGCGCAAATGCACTGACCATTTCGTCACGTGCAAGTGTCGCTTCGTCAGCTGTGCCGACGTCTACGTCATCGCGACACAGCATTTGACCGCTGGCCACGTTGCGAACCAGGCGCATCCCGGCGGATAGGCCCAGTGGGACCGTCCGGGCAGACAGTGATTTTTCCGAGGGCATCTGTTGGCCAAAGACGCAGTGCCCTCCCTCGCCATCCAGTAACTCTCCGATCTTCAAATCCCGTTTAGCAATGGCGACCACATCTGACGAAAAGCACACGGGTTGACCAGTCGGTTCACCTCGCAAGGCAACTGAGGCGATCGAGACGCCAAGCTCCAGTCCAATCATATGTGTTGGCCGGTACAGCGCTCCGTACTGCCCGGTTTTATCGGGCAGCATATGGTATTCACGCAGGCACTGGCGGGCATAGTCACTGCCTGCCTGTATCACGACAAAAGTACCCATGGCGAGGTGGTGGGCAACAGTCTCGCCGGCACGCGTCAGTGACGATACCACTTCGGTTGTGCCTGAGCGCGTCAGCACACCGCCAGCACTGCTGGGCTTGCAGATGTCGGCGAGTTCAAACCTCGACGCGCTGGGAAACTGCAGACCTGCGTCCTGGGGTATCAGGCCGGTTGCGTTACACACAGCGGTCATTTCAATAGCCGATTTGCTGCCATCGAGAAAAGAGTTAAACATCTGCAGGTTGATACTTTCTGGATCATCGATATCCAGATATTGCTGGAGCACAGCCCAGACCGTATCAGGGGTGAGCGAATGATAATCTGGCAGGTAGCGGGTACCCTTGCCCGCAGCGGTGACTTCAAAGCCACAGCTGCGCGCCCAGTCGACATGCTCGCAGATCAACGCCGGTTGATCACCCCAGGCCAGGCTATAGACTACGCCGGCACCGGCAGCCTCGCGTGCCAGTAACGGCCCGGCCAGAACATCGGCTTCGACATTGACCATCACAATATGGTGGCCAGCAGCGATCGCCTGGCGACAGTGGCTGATACCCGCCCGGGGCATGCCGGTTGCCTCGATGACCACGTCGATCGCCCCGGCGCTGATCAGGGCTGATGCGTTTTCGCTCAGGACTGTTCGGCCGCTGCCCAGGGCATCATCAAGAGTGGCGGCACTGAACTGCTCAGGGGGCCATCCGGCAGCGCTGAGATTAATCTTGGCCCGACTGATATTAAGGTCGGCGATCCCGGCGACGTGAATGCCCGGGGTGCGCCGAGCTTGAGCCAGGTACATGGTGGCGAATTTGCCGCAGCCGATCATCACGACTCGAACCGGCTTATTGTCGGCTGCACGCTGGTTGAGCATTCGGGATAAGTTCATCAGATCAGCCTTAATCTACCGTACGGGTCGAATCAGTTTTGAGCGGCGCGGTGATCGCGGACGCGCTCCCAGGCGCTTCGGATTTCCTGAGTCTTTTCATTGGCAAGTTGGATCATCTCCTCAGGCATACCTTTGGCGACGAGTTTATCGGGATGGTGCTGGTTGGTCAGTCGGCGATAGGCTTTTTTGACCTCGCCGTCAGGTGCGTCGGCCGAGATGCCCAGCACCCGGTAAGCGTCTTCGAGTGGCTGCATCCGCTGACCTGGCTGCCCTTGGCCCGCCGCTCCGGAGACCAGATTCACTAACTGTTCAATCTCAGCAGTGCTGAAACCGAGGACTTCACCCACATGGGCGAGGATGCGGTTTTCGGCCGAATCTATGCGGCCATCGGCCCAGGCAGCCTGCACCTGTATTTCCAGGAACATGCGCAGCACGGTGGTGCGTCGGTGGCATTCGCTGCGAAACTGCTGCAGTACCGCATCGAGGGGAAAGTCGGGTTCCTTGCCCTTTTCGAATAGATCGATTGCCGCTTCACGCTGGGCTTTGTTTAGCCGCATCTGGTGCATCAGGCTGCGTGCCGCCTGAATTTCGTGCTCCGATACCTGCCCATCAGCCTTGGCCAGGTGTCCCATGACAGAGAAAGTTGCGGTGAAAAACGCAGCCTGGGTACGTTCCTGCCCACCGGCGTCAAAGCCACCTGCGCGGCCCCTGCCACTGTCAAATTGATGGCCGATACTGCTGCCGAGCAGTGCGCCCAGCGGCCCACCCATCATGAAGCCTAGCGTACCGCCGATCAGTTTGCCCCACCACGCCATATTCTGTACTCCTGAAAACCTTTTAGTCGCAGATTGTAAAGGAGCCCGCGTTGTTGGTGCTTAGATCATGTTTCGCAGTGCTATTTTGGCAAGGGGGGTAGCGACTTCACCGCAAGGTGACCAACTCCTCAGCTGCAGTGGGATGGATTGCCACGGTGTTGTCCAGGTCTGCTTTGGTCGCACCCATTTTTACCGCTACGGCGAAACCCTGAATCATCTCGTCGGCGGCTCGGCCAACGACGTGACAGCCGACCACTGTTTCTTGCGCACCAGCGACTACCAGTTTGACCACAGTCGGCACGCGGCGGTGCGCCACAGAGTAAAAAAGGTCGGTAAAGCGGTTCTGGTAAATCTTGACGTTGTCATGGCCGTAAGTTTGCCGTGCCTCGTCTTCTGTCAGACCAACGGTGCCGATCGGGGGGTGGGAAAACACCACACTCGGGATATTAAAGTAATCCAGGCGCGCCTCATCCTGGCCGCCAAAAAGCCGATCCGACAAGCGCCTTGCGGCAGCAATGGCCACCGGGGTCAGGGCCTGGCGCCCGGTGACATCACCGACAGCGTAAATCCCTGATACAGTCGTGTTCTGCCATTCATCCGTGCGTAGGTAGCCCCCGTTGTCGGGTTTAATTCCAGTCGATGCCAGGCCCAGGGTGTCAGTGGCCGGATCGCGGCCGATGGCGTAGATAATGCAGTCGAACCCGCTTATCTGCTCACCGTCCTGGCGCTGTACCGCCAGCAGCCCATTTTCTTCGCGAACAATAGCGGCCATCTGCACGCCGGTCAGAATGTTGATTCCAGCAGATATCATTTCGTCCATGACGCTCTCGCGCAGGGTGATATCAAACCCACGCAGCAGAATGTCTTTGCGCAGCGCCATGGTGACATCGGACCCAAGCGCATTAAGCGTCCCGGCGAGTTCAGTCGCGATATACCCGGCACCGATGATCAGTGGGCGTCGGGGTTGGCTGCCAAGATCAAAGAAGCCATTGCTGGTAATAGCGAGGTCCGCTCCGGGCACCTTGGGCACCATCGGCCGTCCGCCAGTCGCAATCAGGATGTGATCAGCGCTAAGGTGCTGGTCACCCACGCGAACGGTTGAGGTGGAGTCAAACTGAGCCCAACCGGTATACAGTGATACCTTTGAGGATTCCAGATTACGCTGGTAGATGCCGTTCAGTCTTAAGATATACGCATCACGCGCATCTTTGAACGATGCCCAGTCGAACGTGGTATCCGGCAGGGCAAAGCCGTAGTCATCGGCGATAGCCAGAGTGTCGGCAAAGTGCGCCGCATTCCACATCATCTTCTTGGGCACACAACCTACATTGACGCAGGTCCCGCCAAGTCGATCGCCCTCTACGATCGCCGTGCGGGCGCCGTACTCGGCTGCGCGCCGCGCGCCTGCCATACCGCCGCTACCACCACCGATTACCAGGAAATCAAAATGCTCAGTCATATTGGAAAGATCTGGGAAAGGAGTGCTTTAATCCGCGCCGACCGTCAGCAATGATAGAGTAATCGAAGTAATTTTGGCAGTGACGCGGATGTCCTGTGGGCGGGTGGGGTGCCTGCCATGACCGATAGCGATCAATTTATGAGTAACCAAGATAGTCCCCTCACTGACAATCCCCTGCTGGATTTGAGCGGTTTACCGCGTTTTCGCCAGATCAGGCCGTCGCTGGTAGAGCCGGCACTCGATGCTGTGCTGCACCAGCACCGCTTGCAGATACAGGCGCTTGAATCACACGTCGATGATGCGGATTGGGAGTCTTTTGCTGAACCATTACAGGACATGGAAGAGCAACTGGAGCGAGTCTGGTCACCGGTGTCACATCTTAATGCCGTGCGCGACAGCAAGGAGTTGCGCACAGCAGTTGACGCTTGTTTGCCCAAAATCAGCGCCTTCCAGAGCGAGGTTGGGCAGAACCGGGCTCTTTATCTCGGTTACCACCGTATAGCCGACAACAGTGGGTTTGCCGAGCTCTCTGCGGCACGGCGCAAGGTGGTGCAAAATGCGCTGCGCGATTTTCGACTAGCCGGCGCAGAGCTCAAGGGATCGCCCCGGGAGCGTTTTCGTGAAATCGTGACCGAACTGGCAAGCCTCGCCAACCGTTTCGAGCAGAACCTGCTGGACGCTACCGATCATTGGGTTCTTGACCTCGATGAGACGGCAGATCTTGCCGGGTTGCCGGACAGCGTGGTCGAGCTGGCCCGTGAGGCGGCGAGCGCTGCAGGTTGTCCGGGTTGGCGGTTCTCGCTGCAGGCGCCGTTCTATCTGCCATTCATGATGTTCAGTGAGCACCGCAGGTTGAGGCGGCAGATGTACGAGGCTTATGTCACCCGGGCAAGCGAGGTCGGCCCTGACGCCAAGCGTTTCGACAGTGGTGATCTGATGGTCGAGATCCTCACTCGGCGTGGCGAGATGGCCCGGCTGCTGGGTTTTGCCAGTTACGCTGAGTATGCACTGCAAGATCGCATGGCTGGATCGCCACAGGAGGTCAGTGACTTTCTTGAGCGATTGACTGCCTGCACCCGTGCCGTGGCGCAGGTTGAGTTTGACGAGTTGCGTGAGTTCGCAAGTTCGACACATAGCCACGACGATTTACAGGCCTGGGATATTCCTTATTACTCGGAGAAACTCAAACAGTCGCGATTTGCTTTTTCCGATGAGCAGGTTCGGCCCTACTTTCCGTTGCCGCGCGTACTCCAGGGGCTCTTTGACGTGACCGAAAAACTTTTTGGCATACGTGCCGTTAAGGCGGAATGTGAACACACCTGGCACGAAGACGTGCAGTTTTTTGAACTGCGAGATCACACTGGCGTAGTGCGCGGATGTTTTTTTCTCGATCTGTATGCGCGCGCTCACAAGCGCGGCGGCGCCTGGATGGCCGACTGTATTGGTCGGCGGCGTTTGGCCGATGGCACCGTCCAGTTACCGGCGGCTTTTCTGACCTGTAATTTCATGCCACCCGTAGGCGACAAGCCGTCGTTGTTGACCCACGATGATGTAGTTACGCTGTTTCACGAGTTTGGTCACGGCCTGCATCACCTCCTGACGCAGGTCGACGAGCCCGCTGTCGCGGGTATCAGCGGTGTTCCCTGGGATGCGGTGGAACTGCCGAGTCAATTTCTGGAGAACTGGTGCTGGGCGCCTGAGGCATTAGTGGCGATCTCCGGCCACTACCAGACCGGCAAGGCGCTGCCGGATGATTTACTCGATAAGCTGCGTGGCGCTCGCAATTTCCAGTGTGCGTTGCAGATGTTGCGCCAGCTGGAATTCTCGATTTTTGACATGGCTGTGCATGGCGTCGAGTCATTGCCGACAGCGCAGGCCATTCAACAGACGCTGGATACAGTGCGCGAAAAAATAGCGGTTGTTCACACGCCCGCATGGAATCGCTTCCAAAACAGTTTCTCGCATATCTTTGCTGGGGGTTATGCGGCGGGATACTACAGTTACAAGTGGGCCGAGGTGCTGTCAGCAGATGCCTTCAGTCGTTTCGAGGAAGATGGAATTTTTGATCCCGGGTGCGGCCGTGATTTTTTGCAATTGATACTTGAGAGCGGCGGTGTCAATGATCCGTTGGATAATTTCACCGCGTTTCGCGGTCGCGAGCCCTCGGTTGAGGCTTTACTGCGCCACAACGGTCTGGACACATGAGAACGCTGGGCGCTGTTTGCTTGTGGCTGGCCCTGGTGAGCCCGGCACAGGCGCTGACCAACCAGCTTGGTTCGCACCCTTCGCCTTATCTTGCGTTACACGGCGATGATCCTGTGGCGTGGCAGGTCTGGAGTGAGTCGGTATTTGAAAAAGCCCGCCAAGAAAACAAACTGGTTTATGTCTCGGTGGGTTACTTCTCATGCCACTGGTGCCACGTGATGCAGCGCGAGAGTTATCGCAACCCACAAATCGCGCAGATGCTGAACCGGGATTTTCTGCCGGTCAAAGTCGATCGCGAGTTGCAGCCCGCTTTGGACGAGACGCTTATGGATTTTGTCCGCAAAACCCAGGGTCGTGGCGGTTGGCCGTTGAATGTTTTTTTGACCCCCGAGGGTTATCCACTCTATGCGGTTCTGTACCTGCCGCCAGATTCGTTCGCCAAGGTGATCCGGCAACTGGATGCAATCTGGCGCGAAGACTCCGAGCACCTCACCGCAATGGCCCGACCGGTCGGCTCCGACGATTTTCCGGATAGTGCTGGCCAGGTTGATCCGGTCCAAGTAGCTTCTTTGGGTAAAAGTTTTGAAAAGATGGCTCTGTCCTTCGCCGATACTTTTGAAGGGGGTTTTGGTGATCAGTCACGCTTCCCACACGCGCCACAGCTGGAATATCTGCTGGACCGCTATCAGCACCGGGCCAGTGCGCCGGTGCGTGAGGTACTGAAAAGCTCGCTCGATGCGATGGCCTGGCGCGGCCTGCGCGACCATGTTGATGGAGGGTTCTTCCGTTATACCGTAGACCCGGGGTGGAGCCAGCCGCACTTCGAAAAAATGCTTTATGACAATGCGCAGCTTGCTTCGCTTTACCTTAGAGCCGGGCAGGTATTGCAGCGTGAGGATTACATTGAGGTCGGGCTCTCTACCCTGGACTTCATGGTGGATCATATGCTGAGCGATGACGGGGCGATGGTCGCTTCACTTTCGGCGATTGACGCCCAGGGCCGTGAAGGGGCGTATTACCTGTTTGATCTTGAGACTTTGCAGCGGACACTACATAAAGACGAGCTTGAAGTTCTGCGCGCAACATGGTCGCTCAATGGTCCGGCACCTTTCGAGGAGGGGTATCTTCTGGTAAGTCAGTTACCCCTGAACGAGGTTGCAAACATCCTCGGGCGACCACTGGCCGATGTGCACACGCTGCTGGCCGGTGCGATGGCAAAATTGCGTACCCTGCGCCGTACCCGGGGCCTTCCGGTTGACGACAAGCAGCTGGCGGGTTGGAACGCACTTGCTCTGCAGGCTTTCGTCGCGGCATCGGTCCAGACCGGCGCTGCGCGATACGCAAATATCGCCAGGGGAATCAAAGCTTACCTAGAGCAGACGCTGTGGCGCGATGGCACGCTCTACCGCGCTATAGCCAATGACGGACCGTTGGGAGTGGTCGCGCTCGCAGATTACGCTTACCTGGCCCGTGCTTTTCTGGATTTTGCCCGCTGGTCGCAAGATTCAGCCGATTTCCGGCTTGCGACCGAGGTGGCCAAGGCAGGCTGGCGTGATTTTAGGGTAGCTAACGGCTGGCGCCGCGAGCCAGGTAGAGCGCTGGCTGAATCGGGACTGCACGAGATATTCTCCGATGATTCTTTGCCAGCACCTGACGCGGTACTGGCGAAAGTCAGCCTGCAACTGGCCCGTGCCGGGGCAGATCCTGCGCTTTCCCGTTGGGCCCGCGTGATGCTTGACCGCGCCTATGATACCGTGGCGCAGACCCCTTTTCCCCACGCTTCCCGCCTGGCCGCACTGGCGCTGGCCGTGAGTGACGGGGGATAACCCAAAGAGGCGATTCCAGGTGTCGGGTAAACAAGCTGATTTGCTATAATCGCGCCTCTTTTT
>CAJWEF010000047.1 GCA_913031305.1 uncultured Acidiferrobacteraceae bacterium | reverse complement strand
AAACCAAGCCGGATGGGGCAGCAATTAACCCTACCCGCACCGGACAGGCGAATACTGACACAGCGCCGCTGTCAAAAAAAGGCCCAATCAAGATCTGTGGCCGAACAGATTCAAACATAGCGCGAAAATGTTTAGCCGAAAAGCCCAGTGGGAATCCGGTTCAGCCAAGCTCAGTCGCTTACATTGGAGTCGGTTTAGCGACGGGAAATATCACACATAAAACCAACAAGTTAGATATCTTTTAGCTTCTATCTATCTGTTTTATAGATCGTTTTAACTTTTATTTTTAGAACGGTGGCTAAATTATTGAAGTGCTGTGGTGGTGGGCAATTGAGGCGCAAGCACAAAATTCAGGCACCTATGCGCTGCCCGAAGTGCCCGCTCCACATCAGCCACTGTTCCGGCCCGTGCGAAGATAAACCCCGGGTAAGCGCAGCCTTCCGGCCACGGCACTAAGATCTGACCTTCTCGAGCGTCGATCTCGACATCGATAATGCCGGGTTCGCGCCGGGCCGCGCTAATGCCTTCAACCCGACGGAGCACTCCACCTTGTGTCACTGGAATCATCATGACCCCGCTAGAGCCCGTGCTCTCGCCCACTGCGGCTGGCAGCCGTACCGCATTAGCCAACACCAGTTCCTCCAGCGAACACCCAGTTTGAAATTCAAGTATCCGCCCGCAGCGACCCCCAACTGTCCGCCCGGCGATTTCAAGAAACCAAACCCCCGAAGAATTGATACGAAGCTCGGCATGCAAAGCGCCCTCACATATTCCCAACTTTCGACACAAAATCTCTAGGCTACCAATGACTTGGCCGGTAACCTTATGACTGAGTCTCGGTGGGGTCAGATAGATCGTTTCTTCGAAAAAAGGTCCCGCCATCGGGCCAGGTTTCTCAAAAATAGCCAGGACCTGCAAGCGTCCCCGCTTGAGCAAACCGTCTACCGCATATTCGAGCCCATCAATGTAATCTTCAACAAGCACAACATCTTCGCCCAGCTTCCCCTCGGAATACAGCAGGCTGTGGATCCGCTTGAGCGCCCGACTCAATTCCCCGGGGTTATCGCAGCGAATCACACCACGGCTGGCGGAAAGCATGGCGGGTTTAGCCACACAAGGATAGTGAACACCAGGTGGGGCTCCCCGCTCGAGGTTTTTTGAATCCAACGAAATAAATCCGGGACACTGGGTTTCATTCGACTGGCACAAACGACGAAAGTGAATTTTACTGGTTTGTGCCTTGATAGCATCCGCTGAATTACCGGGCAAACCATTGCGCTCAGCCGCGACGCCCGCCAAGCCGACGGTCTCATCATCACTTGCCAAAATCGCAGCAAATGGACTTTCAGCAACAGCCCTGGAAATAGTATCAAGAGCTTCGACCTGAGATTCACGATTTAACGCAAGACCGCCAGAGCGGCTCGCTAGGCATGCCTCACCAAATGAAGCGACTACCAGTTCGATGCCAAGTTTCTGTGCTGCAAGCACAAAGGCGCCGGTACGATAGCTGCGATCCGGCGCAATCAGGAGCGTCCGGGGCTTTTTTTCAGTTGGAAGCAGCGTCAAGACCCATTCGATTTAGCCCACCATAAAACCACTGATAATAAGTCCAACGCCAGCCATCTGCGCTATGCTAAAACCAATCGTATTAAACCTTAATAGGCGCCGCCACAACCCCCGCAGGCGCCACTACCACCGACCGACTGAAATACATTATTGAATACAAACGACGCACTAACGCCGTCGTCCTTATAGTCAATCTCCGCGCCATGAATATACGAGTACGCAATCGGGTCGATCACCAGCGCAAAGCCGGATTCGTCGCTCATTTTCCGGTCCTTCGATCCGACAGATTCCGCAAAGGTCATTCCGTAATTCATTCCTCCGCAGCCTCCGCCGGAGACGAAAACCCGAACAGCACTAAGACCGTCGTCAGCATCTGCGAGCAACTGTGTAATTTTTTCACGAGCCAATACAGTCACCGTGAGTGAATCCGGGGATAATTCAGTTGGAGAAGGGTTCATGATTGCGCGTCCTTATTCGTGGGCGAATATTGATTGTCCGGATATACTGTGTCGGTAGATAATATGTGGCTCTAAAAGCCTCACCCAGTATGTGGGTTGACGGGAAATTTTAACATGCGGCGAATCCATTGCGTTGTCCTTGATGCCGAGGCGGATGCCCTCGAGGAACCCCCCTACCCTGGGGACCTCGGTCAGCGGATTTTTGACACCGTCTCGCAAGAAGGCTGGCAGCAATGGCTCGAGAGACAGGTGTTGATCATCAACGAAAACCAGCTAAGCTCAGCTGATCCCCAATCCATTGATCTGGTCGAACAGCACATGCTGGGATTCTTTTTCGGTGAGGGTGACCTAGGGGCGGTCCCACAAGGTTTTGCCCCAAGCAAAAAGTGACCTGCTAATGACTCGTCTGATCCATCAGCGAGCGCATCTCAGCAACAGCCGCACCCAGCCCTGAAAATACCGCGCAGGCTATGATCGCGTGCCCGATATTGAGCTCTGAGATTTTTGAGATCGATGCGACTGGCCCAACATTATCGTAGTTGAGCCCGTGCCCCGCGTTCACTCTGAGCCCTAAAGAAGCGCCAAGATCTACAGCGTTGACGATTCGCCCGAGCTCCGCCTCCGACCTTGTTGAGCTGCCTGCGTCTGCGAACCCCCCGGTGTGAATCTCTACAGCATCAGCCCCTATCACCTTGGCAGCATCAATTTGGACTGGATCGGGGTCAATGAAAAGTGAGACCCGAATATCGGTGTCTTTCAGTGCTTTGACCAACGGAGTAAGGGAGTCTATCTGCGAGGCAGCATCCAAACCACCCTCGGTAGTCAATTCGGCACGCTTTTCCGGCACCAGGCAGACATCATTGGGTTGCACCTGAATCGCGACGTCGAGCATCTCTTTTGTGGCAGCCATTTCCAGGTTCATCCTCGTCGTGATGACCTCACGCAACTGGTAAACGTCGGCATCCTGTATGTGCCGACGATCTTCACGCAAATGCAAAGTAATTAGGTCGGCACCATTCCCTTCGCAAATACGAACCGCCTCGGCCAAGTCGGGATAGCGTGTGCCCCGCGCCTGCCGTAATGTGGCAACATGATCAATATTGACGCCCAGTTCCATACTTTCTCCTTTGTTTGTCTTGGAAGATCGGAATCCACCTACATCAGATCTTGAAGGCCTGTACCAGGTCTGCTACTAGCGGGGTATAACCGCAAATAAACCGCCCGTGATAGGAGCGGTCGGCCCTCAAGCAAAACTCGCAGCACTGAGCGGTTAAGCTGTTTCAGCTCTAGGCGGGCCCGTTCATCAAATCCGGTCTCCGTGCGCAACGCAATCATCGAAGACCCGTGAACCAGGATCCCTTCATTTCGCCCAGGTTTATCTACAAAAGCACCTACTCCCGGCAAATATCGATAGATTATATCTGCCTTCAGCACTGTGCCACTGTCCTGGTCACGGTCTAACTGTAAGCCATATCCGGCTTCATTCATCAACTGTTTCTCAAAGACTCTTAACACAGTCTCATCGTCCACCCCTTGGGCTAATTGCACAACCGCTGCCTGGTAATAGTCAAATAGAGTCTCATGCGGATCGTAACGGTGAAGGAACTTCAACAAAAGCTCATTCAAATAGTACCCACAGAAAAGACGTCGCCTGCGCAGGTTAAAAGCAGGGCCTGGGGACTCGCACTGAGTCAGAGTTTTGACTTCTCCCTTTCCTGACCACCCAAGAGTAATCAACCCAAACGGTCGTAAAACACCCCGAACCTGCGATTTTCGCTGGCGAGCACCCTTGGCGATTACGGTGAGCCTGCCATGCTCACGTGAAAAAAGATCCACGAGCAAACTGGTTTCCGAATAAGGTCTTCGATGAAGCACGAAGCCAGGCTGGCCTTTAACACGCACTGCCGTCATCGGGTTTGAGAGGTATTAAACACCATATCCCAAATCAACAACCGACTTTCGGTCGTCGACCCACCCGCGTTTGACTTTAACCCGTTGTGCCAGATGAACCCGACAATTCAACACGTTTTCGATTTGACGTCGCGCGGCGGAGCCGATTTTTTTAAGCCGCTCTCCACCGACCCCTATCAAAGCTGCTTTTTGACCCACAGTTTCGCACCAGATATTGATCTCAATGTGGAGAAGTTGATTTTCATCGGTTTCAAAGAGGGTGAGCTCCACACCACTGCCGTATGGGATTTCATCGCCCATCTGCCTGAAAATCTGCTCGCGAACAAGTTCTGCAGCAATAAAACTGGATGAGGCAGTAGTTAGCTCGCTACTTGGGTAACCGGGACTTCCACAAGGCGCTGCAACCTGGAGCAACTCAAACAATCGTTCACAGTTATAACCGGATTTCGCCGAGACTGGAACAATCTCAACCCACGGGTGAATCTCCTGGAGCGCTTTAATTCGGGGTAGTACGTGGTTCACATTTGGCAAAAGATCTACTTTGTTCAAGACTACCCACAATGGAACCGAAGGCCTGGAGAAGTGGTCAAGCACGCTCTGGTCGGCTTGGGACCAGACTCGTGCGTCAATCACCTGGCACACTACGTGCGCGCCTTCGGCCGCCCCACGAGCCGATTGGGTTACGATCCGATTAAGAAGTCTTCCACGAGCCTTATGAAGGCCAGGAGTATCGACAATCACGAGTTGAGCATCTTCTACGCTGCGGATCGCTTCAATGCGCCGCCAGGTTGTCTGGGGCCGGCGCGAGATTATTGAAACTTTAGCGCGTACCAGCTGATTAAGCAGGCTCGACTTGCCTACGTTGGGTCGACCTACCAGGGCAATCACTCCAAAACGGTGCGTATCAGTCATTTTCTGACCTATCTTTAAGTAGTTTTTCAATGCCAAAGGTTGCGGCTTGCTGCTCCGCGGCTTTTCGGCTGGCCCCTCGCCCGTGGGTAAGCAGTTCCCTTTCGGGTATTACGCATTCAACAACGAATTCCCTCCGATGAGGTTGACCGAGGGTTTGGGATACTCGATAGGCAGGGGGCATAAGCCCCTCCCCCTGAAGCAATTCCTGGAGCCGGGTCTTTGGATCCTTCGTCGGCGCTGCGCTGGCGATCTCGAGAAGTTCTGGTTGAAAGAGCGAAATGATCGCGGACCGAACTGTTGAAAAATCTGAATCAAGAAAAATCGCGGCAATAAGTGCTTCGAGCCCATCCGACAAAATGGAGGATCGGTCTGCCCCACCACTACGAGCTGCACCGACACCAAGCTGTAGTGCCGCTCCGAGATCAATCCGTCGGGCAACGTTAGCCAGTGTCCGCTGGCAAACCAGTTGTGCTCGTAAGCGGGTCAATTCGCCCTCTCCTGCATCACCGTAACGCTCATACAGCACAGCCGCGACCACCATTCCAAGAATGCTATCTCCAAGAAACTCCAGCCGTTCGTTATGGCCTGACCCCACGCTACGGTGTCGGAGCGCAGCGCTCAAAATGGTTAAATCGGAAAAATCATATCCAATTGCCTTTTGCAGTCGCTCGGCGGGCGTCATCTTTGTTACTGGATGCCCGTTCCAAGTCGATGCCAGTTGACCCCGCCCCCACCAGGTGAATCCCAACTGAACCAGACAAAGAATGCCTTACCCACAATATTTTCCTTCGGAACGAAACCCCAATAGCGACTGTCGTTGCTGTGATCGCGGTTATCCCCCATTACGAAGAAATGCCCCGGGGGGACAACTATAGGAGGCCACGATCGGGATTGGCGACTGTCATCCAGGAAGATGGCGTGGTTGGATTGCCCAAAAGATTCAAGAAATGACGACAGAGCGCGTTCCCCTCGCTGCGCTCCAAGCTCAGGCAACAGTTCCGTCTTTTGCACGGCGGCCGGCTCACCGTTTACGGTAAGCCGTTTACCTCGGTAAGTAATCACATCACCGGGTAAGCCGATAACCCTTTTTATGAAATTAGTAGATGGATCCCGGGGGAAGCGAAATACCATGACGTCCCCGCGATCTGGCTCGCCAACAGGTATAACCAGAGTATTAAGGATTGGAAGCCGCACCCCATAACTAAATTTTGAAACAAGAATAAAATCCCCAATATAAAGGCTGGGTAACATAGATCCTGAGGGAATCCGGAACGGTTCAATTACAAATGAACGCAACAGAAACACTACGAGAATGACCGGAAAAAACGCGCGGGAGTACTCCACCAGCAGCGGCATCGAAGCCTGCTTTACCTTGCCCGTTGTCGACCCGGCCTTTGCACTGCGCCGAGGCTGACCAAAAAACCGATCCCAGTAGTTGATTGCACCAGTTATGACCAGCGCGATAAAAAGAGCTAGCGCAAAATCCATATCAGTCTCCCACCTTCAGCACAGACAAAAAGGCTTCTTGTGGGATAGATACCGAACCGATCTGTTTCATCCGTTTTTTTCCTTCTTTTTGTTTCTCAAGTAGTTTTCGCTTACGACTAATGTCACCGCCATAACATTTCGCAGTCACATTCTTGCGTAAGGCCTTTACTGTCTCCCGAGTGATAATTTTCGACCCGATCGCGGCCTGAATCGCGACATCGAACATTTGTCGGGGAATCAGCTTCTTCATCCGGCTGACAAGCTCTCGTGCTCGGTATGGCGCTTGCGTGCGATTTACTAGCACCGATAAGGGATCAACACGCTCCCCATTAATCATGATGTCAATACGAACCATGTCGGCCGGACGATCGTCAATGATTTCGTAGTCAAAAGAGGCAAACCCCCGACTCACAGACTTCAGTGAATCGTGAAAATCAAGCACCACCTCAGAAAGAGGCAGGTTGAATTCGACCACCACCTGGCGCCCATGATAAGTAATGTCTTTTTGTTCCCCTCGTTTTTCGATGCAAAGACTGATGACAGCGCCGACATGTTCGGGCGGACAGAGAATCCGAGCATGGATAAAGGGCTCAAAGATTTCTGAAATTGTACCTACTTTGGGCATCTGTGAGGGATTGTGGACAAAGTGGGTGATGCTGTCGTTTCCTAACATTCGATACACCACCGTCGGGGCGGTGGTAATTAAATCAAGCGCATACTCCCTTTCCAGACGTTCTTGAATAATTTCCATATGCAACAATCCCAAGAAGCCACATCTAAATCCAAATCCCAGAGCCGGTGATACCTCAGGCTCATAAAGTAAAGATGCATCATTTAGGCTTAATTTTTCGAGCGCGTCACGAAACCCCTCGAAATCAGCATTATTAATGGGGTAAAGGCCCGCAAACACAACTGGTTTTTCACTCTTAAATCCCTCGAATGCAGTGTCGGCGGGGTGGACATGCCCGGTAATAGTATCCCCCACTCTGGCCGCCTTTATGTCTTTAATCCCTGCAACCACATAACCCACCTCTCCAGCCTTCAACGCAGGCACCGCGAGCCGTTTTGGTGTGAAACGGCCCACTTGCTCAACTTGGTAGGAGTTTCCAGTCGACATCATCCGGATTTTCATTCGAGTCGTCATCTGCCCGTCAATGACACGAACCAATGAAACCGTGCCCAGGTAGTTATCAAACCACGAATCAATGATTAACGCCTTAAGTGGCGCGGACCGATCGCCTGTAGGCGCCGGCACGTCCGATACGATCCGTTGGAGAACCCCCGGAATACCTAGGCCAGATTTAGCACTCACGTGCAAGGCATTGGAGCAGTCCAAGCCTATGAGGTCCTCGATCTCAATCGCTGCCTGATCTGGCTCAGCAGCAGGCAGATCGATCTTGTTGAGTATCGGAATGACCTCCAGCCCCAGATCTACCGCGGCATAGCAGTTAGCAACCGTTTGCGCTTCGACACCCTGTGAGGCATCAACAATTAACAAAGCCCCCTCACAGGCGCTCAAAGAGCGTGACACCTCGTAAGCAAAATCCACATGCCCAGGGGTATCAATCAAATTAAGCTGATAAAGTTCGCCGCCTTGGGCGCAGTAAGTCAGGGAAACGCTTTGCGCCTTAATGGTGATACCCCTTTCACGTTCCAGATCCATTGAGTCCAGAACCTGTTCGGTCATTTCGCGCTTCGACAATCCACCACAGTGTTGAATCAGCCTGTCGGCCAAAGTCGACTTGCCATGGTCAATATGCGCAATGATCGCAAAATTCCTGATCCGGCTTTGAGCGCCTGAATCCATGTTTGGGGTTCTCGGGAAAATGGGGCCAGTCACAGCGGGTCTGTGCAGGCCGATGCCGGTAGAAGTAACGCCAGAGTCGATTTTATCGCGCATAGATCTTATATGCATCAATAACAATCAAATCACCATACTCGTTGCCGGGGCATCGACGCATCTATAATTCGCCTTTTACCATCCAGCCAATTCTATGGTCGCTCACCAAACCCAAGTCGCAATCGTCGGTAGCGGGCTCGCCGGACTCAGCCTGGCTTTACGCCTATCCGATCAGGGGATCGATTGCATTGTCCTCACCAAGTCCGCTTTGGCATCGGGATCGAGTTTGTGGGCTCAAGGAGGAATTGCGGCCGTACTTGATCCCAAGGATAGTTTTGAGTCGCATATACAAGACACGCTGGTCGCCGGTGCAGGGCTTTGCGATGAGCAGACCGTTCGGACAGTGGTCGAACAGGCGCCCAATGCGATCGATTGGCTTAGGCAAGCTGGCGTTCATTTTGATCTGAAACAGTCAGTCCCCGGCCAGTTACATCTTACTCGCGAAGGCGGTCATGCCCACCGCCGCGTCGCCCATGTCGCCGATACCACCGGGCAAGCCGTGATTAAGACGCTCGAAGAGCAGTTACTGGCAGCTGAACGCGTCACGGTTTTGGAAAACTATACTGCCGTGGATCTGACCACCGCGGTGGGGGACCCGCCCCGGATCACGGGGTTATATGCACTGAATGTTGTCACGGGCCAGGTCGAGACCATTTCGGCTGATATTGTTGTGCTTGCCACTGGAGGCGCGTCAAAAGCGTATCTGTATACCAGCAACCCGGATACCTCTACAGGTGACGGCATTGCAATGGCATGGCGTGCGGGGTGCCCAGTATCGAACATGGAATTCGTACAGTTTCACCCGACTTGCCTCTTTCACCCACATGCCGGGAGTTTTCTCATTTCTGAGGCTGTCCGTGGTGAGGGTGGAATTTTGGTGTTACCTGATGGATCAGCCTTTATGAATACCCACGATACCAGGGCAGAGCTTGCCAGTCGGGATATTGTTGCACGGGCGATTGACTATGAAATGAAGAAAGGGGGTCTCGACTGTGTCTACCTAGATATCTCCCATAAAGGCCGGGATCATATTACCCAACACTTTCCTGCGATCTATGAGCGCTGCCAGACATTGGGCATCGATATGGCGCATGACCCGGTTCCCGTAGTACCCGCAGCGCACTATACCTGCGGCGGCATTACCACAAATCTTCAGGGGCGCACTGAGTTGGCCGGTCTATACGCACTCGGTGAAAATTCTGATGCCGGCTTTCATGGGGCCAACCGGCTAGCCAGTAACTCTCTTTTGGAGTGCGTGGTTTTCTCCGAAAGGGCTGCTGACGACATTGCACGCACGCTTGATCAGCAAAGGCACCCCCAGGCCGACCTTCCACCATGGGACGAAAGCAAAGTGACCGACCCGGACGAACTCGTGGTGATTTCCCACAACTGGGAAGAACTGCGTCATTTTATGTGGGACTACGTGGGGATTGTTCGCACCTCAAGGCGCCTGCAACGCGCGGCGAATCGACTTCATCTCCTGAATGAGGAAATACGTGATTTTTACAGCAATTTTACGATCAGCCAGGATCTTCTAGAACTACGCAACTTGGTACTCGTTTCCGAACTTATTGTGCGTTGTGCCGCTCAACGGAAAGAAAGTCGAGGATTACACTACACATTGGACTATCCCGGCGCGAATCCATCGCTATGTCAAAATACGACTCTTACCCCAAAGTTATGAACCACTAGGCGACCTTTGATCTTGGTGGCGTTGTCCGGAGTAAATAAGGATATCGCGAATCAAAGCCGCGACTTGGGGCTCGGCCGGCACTTTTCTTTGTAAAAACCAGTCGAGCAGTACTGGGTCTGGTTCACTGAGGAGTTGCTCCATCGCTTTGAGTGTGTCCTCGCTCAGCCCAGCGCCCCGATCCCGCACATAGGGTAGCAAAAGACTGTCAAGCTCGCGCGCTCCCCGGCGCGCTCGCCACGCTAGTTTGGCGCGGTCGGGAGCAAGGTTCATCGCTCACCTTTGGCGATCATCGACTTGATCTCGCCAATTGCCCGACCAGGATTTAATCCCTTCGGGCAAGCATTGGTACAGTTCATGATGGTGTGGCATCGATAAAGCGCAAAAGTATCGTCTAGTTGATCAAGGCGGGATTCGGTCGCATCATCCCGGCTGTCGGCTATCCAGCGATAGGCCTGAAGCAGATTCGCCGGCCCAAGATATTGATCGGAATTCCACCAGTAGCTGGGACAACTGGTGGAACAACAGGCGCACAAGATGCATTCGTAAAGTCCGTCCAAAGCCTGTCGTTGTGCAGGCGTCTGCGACCGCTCTAAGTCCGGAACCGGTTCAGAAGCCTTCAACCAGGGCTCCAGAGCGGCGTGTTGCGCAAAAAAATGAGACAGATCTGGAACCAGATCCTTGATGACCAGCATGTGCGGTAGTGGGTAAATTCTTACAGGTGCCTTTAGTGCCTGTATCGACTGAGTACAGGCTAGAGTATTAACCCCATTAATATTCATCGCACAGGAGCCGCAGATCCCCTCTCGACAAGAGCGCCGAAAGGTGAGTGTAGAGTCAATCTCATCCTTGATTTTTAACAGTGCGTCGAGAACCATAGGTCCACACGATGCAGTATCAACCGCATACTGATCCAACCTGGGATTCGAGTCGTCGTCCGGGTCCCACCGATAGATCTCAAACGCCTGGGGCTTACTCATCAAGTCGCCATTATTGTGGCGTTTCCCCTTCCGGACCTTGGATTCTTGATTTAGGCTGAATTCGGCCATTGCTCCGTCAATACACTCTCGCCTTGGGTGGAATGCTATCAACTTCATAGTCGCCGGTACTGACGGTCACCGGTCGATACTGGAGTGTTACACAATCTTCAACGAGTCGGGATAAGCTGTGTTTCATCCAGTTTTGGTCGTCCCGATCGGGGAAATCCTCACGGGCATGAGCACCACGGCTTTCCTTGCGAGCTAAAGCGCTTTCAACACTTACCCGAGCCTGGCTGAGCAGGTTCTCGAGCTCAAGGGTTTCGACCAGATCGGTATTCCAGATCATCGATCGATCCAAGAGCCCGACTTCCTGAAAACTGTTGACGAGTGTATCAATTTTCTCGCAGCCTTCGGTCAGTATGTCGTGATTTCGAAACACCGCACAGTTTGACTGCATCGCTTTTTGCATCCCACTGCGAATTCGGGCGGTCGACTCGGAGCCGTGCGCGTGACGCAAACGGTCAAATCGCGCAAGCAAGATATCTACAGAATCTTGAGTCACGCTTGGTATCGCGCCACCAGCCTCGATCGTCGCCTCGGCCTGTTTCGCAGCAGCGCGCCCAAAAACTATCAGATCGAGCAAGCTATTCGATCCCAAACGATTAGCGCCATGAACAGAGACACAGGCGGCCTCTCCAATCGCCATCAGCCCTGGGACTACAGACCTTGGGTCGCTCTCGCTGAAACCTAAGCATTCGCCATGAATGTTGGTCGGTATTCCGCCCATGTTGTAGTGCACCGTCGGCAATACCGGGATGGGTTCCCTGGTCACATCTACCCCTGCAAAAACTTTTGCGGTCTCCGAGATACCCGGAAGTCGCTCGGCAAGGACCTCGGGGCCCAAATGCTCAAGGTGCAGGTGAATGTGATCCGCCTCAGCACCGAGACCTCTTCCGGCACGGATTTCCATAGTCATAGACCTGCTGACCACGTCTCGGGATGCAAGGTCGCGAGCGTTGGGGGCATAACGTTCCATGAAACGCTCACCAGAGGCATTGGTCAGAAAACCCCCTTCGCCACGAGCACCCTCGGTGATCAGACAGCCGGAACCATAGATCCCGGTAGGATGAAATTGGACGAACTCCATATCCTGGAGCGCCAGCCCGGCGCGAAGAACCATTGCATTACCATCGCCGGTGCAGGTATGCGCTGAAGTCGCTGAGAAATAGGCTCGCCCGTAACCACCAGTGGCAAGCACCACCAGTTTTGCTGAAAAGACGTGAATAGAACCGGTTTCGAGGCACCACGCAACAACACCTCGACACTGCCCGTCTTCGATAATCAGGTCTAGTGCGAAGTACTCAATAAAAAATTCGACTTTTTGCCGTAATGACTGCTGGTAGAGTGTGTGGAGGATCGCGTGCCCGGTTCGATCAGCTGCGGCACAAGTACGCTGCGCCTGCCCCTGACCAAAATGTGTTGTCATGCCGCCAAATGCACGCTGATAGATATTTCCATCCGCGGTTCGCGAAAAAGGTACTCCGTAATGTTCCAGTTCGATCACCGCAGACGGCGCTTCGCGACACATGAACGCGATCGCCTCCTGATCCCCAAGCCAGTCTGACCCTTTAACGGTGTCATACATGTGCCAGCGCCAGTCATCTTCTCCCATATTCCCAAGCGCTGCACTCATTCCGCCCTGTGCGGCTACTGTGTGCGAGCGAGTTGGGAAAACCTTGGTCACACAAGCTGTACGCAGGCCTGCCTCGGCGAGGCCGAGGCAGGCGCGAAGACCCGCCCCACCAGCCCCGACAACGACAACGTCATGCTCGTGGCGAACAATTTTGTAAGCGTTTGAAAAACTCACGGATACCTGATTCAGTAAGCTGAAAATACCGCGCCCAGCGTCCCAAGCGCCCCAACACTGGCGATCGCGTAGGTTACTACTACAAGACGGCGTCGTAGTGGGTCCGAAACATAATCCTCGAGAACAACTTGAACTCCAAGGGCCGCGTGCAGATAAAGCGTCGGTACAAGAAATAATAGCAGCCCAACGGATAAAGGCTGATGAATCCACTCAAGCGCTGTCGCGTAGTCCTGCGCCGGCAGAGGCACCAACTCAACTACCGCCCACAGCGAAAGTGGAATCAACGCGATCGCTGAGATCCTCTGGAGACGCCAATGACGGACGCCGGAATGAAACTGCGAAGGTTGATCCAAGACTGACTTCATATCTGACTCATGATGAAACACATATCAGCCTGCACTGATAAGTGCACCAATCGTCATACCGAATGCAACGAGCACCATCATCCACCCGCTTCGGTAAACTTGGGTTATCCCATACCCATACCCCGCGTCCCAGCACAGATGGCGTACCCCATTGCACAAATGATAAAAAAAGCTGAAAAGCCAGCCCAACATAAATACTTTGCCGATCAACGTATTCAATAATCCGGTGTAGCCGTTGAATGTCTGCTCGCCCGACGCGAGTGAAATCAGCCACGCAGACAGTGCCACCGCTCCGAAACAAAGGATGATTCCGGTAGCCCGGTGCCCAATAGATAGAACCGAAGTTAACTGAGGTCGATAAACCTGCAGGTGTGGCGAAAGCGGTCGGTTAACGGCGGCCTTCACCGGTCAACCTCGCCTTGAACCGAAATAACATTTACCGATGTCAAAAATCTATGCAACGCCCGTTGTGCTCCCAATCACCGTAACGTGTTGGCTCTAACTCTTGCGGGTCAGTTTGCTTGCCGGACCCATCATCCGCGCCCGCAACAGGAGTAGATCCTGCCTTTCGGATAGGCGAGGCTATCTCTTTGCCTGGGTCTGAGGAAACCGCTATCACCTTTGTTATTTTCCTTTTGTGCATCGCACCATATTTGATTTTCACGTTTTTGCCCCTACAATTTCAAGGTCTGGTTCGCTTTTTTGCAACTTTTTACCTTTTTGACGATCTTCACTCCTATGCCCTCAGTAAATCAAGCCTCTGGCCGAGCGCGACTTTTGAGAGCCAGGCAACCGCTTTGCCAATTCATCAAGGCCTCCCAGTGACCAGTTTAACCCCGACGTTGCTTATAACGAACCAACTGGCAGTTGCTCGATGTTCCGGCGACGAGGCAGTCCAGTTCCTTCAAACCCAACTGACCGCGAATATCGAGGCCATTCCAATAGGCGGTTGCGGGTTGAGCGGATACTGTTCACCCAAAGGGCGTCTACTGGCAATATTTTTTGTGTTGCGAACAGCGTCAGATTTTTGGCTCATCACGGGCCCTCAAATTCTCGATAAATTGATCAAACGTTTGCAGATGTTCATCCTCCGTGCACGAGTGGATATCACCTTGAATCCCACTTGGCAGGTGGGTTTTTCTCACGTTTCATACAATGGCCAAAACGCGTTCCTGGGTCTGTCACAGACGCCGGTTGAACATAGATTTCCTGCTGTATTACCGTTCGAGTTTGCGCTCAATACCGACGGTATTTCCGGGACGATGGACCAAAATACTTTTTCTTCGGCAGCAATTGACTCAAACGATACATTCAGGCTTGCGTGCATTCAAAATGGCCTCCCCTTGATCTTTTTGCAAACCCACGAGATGTTTATTCCACAATCGGTCAACCTCGACTTGATCGGTGGAGTGAGCTTTAAAAAAGGGTGCTATCCGGGTCAGGAAATTGTTGCCCGGGTCCGGTACCTCGGCCGGCTAAAAACCCGCATGATACGAGGCACTGTCAAAACGGCCTCAGTTATTGAGCCCGGAACTGTGGTGACTGGAGGTGGCGAGGAATCGGCCCAGCAGGGAGTGGTCGTAGACGCCGCCAAAAATTCGAATACTGGTGATTGGGAAGTATTAGCATCCATCCCAATCGCCTGGCTGCAAGGCCATTCCTCCGCAAAGAGCCAGATTGACGGGCAATGCCTTGTCACTCAACCCCTACCCTATGATCTAGGGTTACCGGAATAAGAAAGATACCCCGTTTTAATCGGTAGGGATCCTCGATACACTTCCTTCTGGCAGCACCGTCTGGT
>CAJWEF010000046.1 GCA_913031305.1 uncultured Acidiferrobacteraceae bacterium | reverse complement strand
TAGCCTGGCTGACTAACGCTCGCCATAGGCTAGAGCAAGAGAACAAGACTTTTGGGCGTGAATCAGTTAAGTTAGCACTATACCGACTAGGCGCAACATGTGTTGCGCAACACAAGATGCATTTACCTTTCAGAAAACTGCAACTAGTTGGTCTCAAAGGATAAATGATCTGGCACGATTTTTGCTCTACTGATGATATGGCTAGTTGCCAGTTGCAGCCAGTAAGAATGGATGGACATGAAACAACCAATCGTAGGAATTATTGCTAACCCGGTATCCGCTCCATTCGTTTTGATTCTCGCTTTGGGCCAGGTTTGGTGCCAGTGCGTTGTTAAAATGAGTCAATTGAGGCATTCATCACCAGGGCCGCCGCTGGCGAGATTTCGAAACATGCAGCAAAGTGCATCAACGAGTAAAAGGCAGTATCGATAATTAACCAATAGAACAGTTACCAGTAATAAGCAAAGGAGGGTATCAAGATGAGTTGGACAGGAAAAATACTGAGAGTAGACCTCGCTAAGGGCGCCTGCACTACCGAGGCTACCAACATGGAATGGGCGCACGACTATATGGGCCAAAGAGGTCTCGCGACCAAGTATCTGGTCGAGGAGACCGACCCCATGGTCGATCCGCTGTCACCAGATAACAAAATGATTTTCGCCACGGGGCCCTTGACCGGCACCATCGCGCCGACCTCAGGACGTTGGTCCGTGGTATGCAAGGGCCCTCTGACAGGTGCTATTGCCTGCTCTAACTCAGGCGGGTTTTTCGGTGCCGAACTGAAAAATGCTGGCTGGGATATGGTGATTTTTGAAGGCAAGTCTGCCTCTCCAGTGTATCTGGATATCACCAATGATCAGGCTGAACTCAAAGATGCATCGGACCTTTGGGGCAAGTCCGTGTGGGAGACCGAAACCGCACTGCGCGAGCGTCGTGGTGATCCCGATGTGCGAGTGGCTTCTATCGGCCTGGCCGGCGAAAATGGGGCTCTGTACGCAGCTGTGGTTAATGATATGGACCGCGCCGCAGGCCGGTCGGGCGTCGGTGCAGTCATGGGTTCGAAGAATCTGAAGGCTGTCGTGGTGCGCGGCACGGTCGGTGTCACCGTCAATGATCCGATGGCTCTAATGAAAACCTCCAATGCCGCCAAGGAGGCCCTGGCCGAGAACGCCGTGACAGGCACTGGACTGCCTACTCACGGCACCCAGGTGCTGATGAATGTGATCAACGAGATCGGTGCCCTGCCTACTCGCAATGGCCATGATGTGCAGTTCGGTGGCGCTAACGATATCAGTGCCGAGGCAATGGCTGAGGTGCGTGAGAGTGATGGCGAGGCTAATCTGGTGTCAAACCATGCCTGTTTCGGCTGTCCGATCTCCTGCGCACGGCGCTCCAAGATCGACCCGACGCATTTCACGGTCAAAGATAAGCCCCAATACCAGATTGTCAGTGGCGGCCTGGAGTATGAGGCCGCCTGGGCGCTGGGAGCGGCCAACGGTGTCAATGATCTCGAAGCGCTGACTTATGCGAACTTTGTCTGCAATGAGCAAGGCCTGGATCCGATCTCCTTGGGCGCGACCATCGGTGCAGCCATGGATCTGTACAGTGCCGGAGCGATCAGTCAGGAAGACACTGGTGGGGTGGCGCTGGAATTCGGTAACACTGAGGCTTTTGTTGCCATGGTGGAAGCGACTGCCTGTGGCGAAGGTTTTGGTAAGGAACTTGGCCAGGGATCACGCCGCCTCTGTGAGAAGTACGGTCATCCTGAGTTCTCAATGACGGTTAAGAGCCAGGAATTCCCGGCTTATGATCCGCGCGGTATTCAGGGCATGGGCCTGACTTATGCGACCTCCAATCGGGGCGCCTGTCACCTGCGCAGCTATACCGTGGCTTCCGAGGTGCTCGGTATTCCGGAGAAAACTGATCCGCTGGTTACAGAAGGCAAGGCCGGTTTGGTTAAAGCCTTTCAGGATGCCACAGCTGCAGTTGATTCCAGCGGCACCTGTATCTTCACCACCTTCGCCTTAAGTGGCGAGGACATCGCACCGATGGTTGACGCCGCCTGTGAAGGTGATTGGAGTGTCGAGCGATTTGTTGAGGTTGGCGAACGTATCTGGAACATGGAGCGCCAGTACAATATCGCAGCAGGCTTTACCGGAGCCGATGACACTTTGCCCGAGCGCTTACTCAAAGACGCCGCCAAGAGTGGTCCAGCTGAGGGTAGTGTCAATCGCCTGGACGAGATGTTGCCCGAGTATTACGAACAGCGCGGTTGGGATACTGACGGCGTACCGACGGCGGAGACCCTGGGACGTCTCGGCCTCTGATTCGCTTTAGAGTCGGTGTAAAACCCCCGGTGGCGCTTTAGTGCCACCGGGGGTTCATTTTCACTGGCAAGAGATAGACGCCAATGCATTACCTGATTGCTGGGGCAGGCCCCGCTGCTATCGCAGCCGCTGAACGCCTGCGCAAGTTGGATAGCGATGGCGAGATCACGCTGATCGGTGCACAACCACAGCCGCCGTACTCGCGTATGGCGATCCCCTATTTTCTGACCGGCAAGGTTGGCGAGGATGGGACTTATCTGCGTCGCTCATCAGACCACTACAAAGACCAACGCATTGAACTTGTCCGCGGTGAAGTGGTTTGCGTAGATGCCAGTGCACACCAGGTAACCTTGGCAGATGGGCAGCAGTTCAACTATGACAAGTTGTTGCTGGCGACAGGGGCCGAGCCGATCATCCCGCCAGTGCCCGGTATGGATGATCCCCGGGTGCAGCAGTGTTGGCACCTGGAAGATGCAAAGAAAATTATAGAACTGGCCAAGCCTGGGGCTCGAGCAGTGCAGGTCGGCGCCGGGTTTATCGGTTGCATCATTCTTGAGTCCTGGGTGTTGCGGGAAGTTGATCTCACTGTGGTTGAGATGGGCCCGCGCATGGTGCCACGCATGCTTGGTGACAAGGCAGGTTCGCTGCTGCGATCCTGGTGTGAGTCCAAGGGCGTTACGGTCCACACCAGCGTCCGGGTTAAAGCCATCGAATCTTCGACCCAAGAGCTTCAGGTGATTTTCGATAACGGAGAAACCTGCCTGGCGGACGTCGTCATCGTCTCTACCGGGGTGAAACCGCGGGTGGCATATCTCGCTGGGTCTGATATCACGGTCGATCAAGGCATTGTGATAGATGAGCACATGCGAACCAGCGCGCCGGATGTATATGCGGCAGGCGATTGCGCTCAGGGGCTTGATTTTTCGACGGGCCAAACAGCGGTGCACGCTGTGCAGCCAACCGCGACCGAGCATGGCCGGGTAGCCGCTGCCAATATGGCGGGCGAAAACAATTCACCCTACAAAGGCAGTCTTAATATGAACGTGCTAGACACGCTGGGCCTCATCACCTGTTCGTTCGGAGCCTGGGAAGGTGTTGCCGGTGGCGACTCGGCCGAGATGTACAACCCCGATAATTACCAATACATCAATTTACAATTCAAGGATGACGTATTGGTCGGCGCAAACTCGGTTGGTTATCATAGTCATCTGGGTGTTCTACGGGGTCTGATAGAAACCCAGATACCATTAGGTTCGTGGAAAGCGCGGCTGCAAGCAAATCCGATTTCGCTGGCTGACGCCTACGTTGGCGTTAATCAGGCGGCATTGCAGAAAAGGTGATAGGTAGACGTGAGCGCGGACCATCACAATATGAAGATTACCTTTAAGCTTTTTGCCGGGCTGAGCGCCTACTTGCCTTCAGATGCCACGCGCAATAGTACTGAGATAGATGTTCAGTTGGGCGAGACGGTCCATCAGGTGATCGACCGTTTTAACGTGCCCCGAGAAGAAGCGCACCTGGTTATGATCAACGGTATTTATGTATCACCAGAACAGCGCGACCTGAGCGAGATCAGGGCGGGTGATACGCTGGCGATATGGCCACCCGTTGCCGGCGGCTGATATTAGTTATTGGATCGTCGTTGCCCGCCGTTTGACCTTATTATGGAAATGCATCGTGAAATGGGATTGAGTTATGCAGTATTCTTTCGCTCCCTTGCGCAACTCCCGCAGGGTTGGGTTCACGAAACCCGCAATGATGGCGCTACACTATCTTATGCGAGCGGTAATATTGAAATCAGCCTGGGTCCAGAATGTGAGCGGCGTATCGGCTTGCTTCGCCTGCCATATACTCCAGCCATCTTCAAGTATCATGGTCTATCTCAAGATGAGCGCGATGAATTCCAAACCCGGTTTGATCTGACTTTTCAGCGTGGCGGGGGTTAGGTAGATCCCAAACGTGAAGATTGACACTACTCATAACGTAAGCGACACACTGGGCCGTCCGATCCGAGATCTTCGGATTTCAGTGACAGATCGATGCAATTTCCGTTGCATCTATTGCATGCCCCGTGAAGTCTTTGGCCCAGGTTATACCTTTGTGCCACGCGATGAACTCCTGACCCTTGAAGAAATTGCCCGTATTGCACAGGTGTTCGCGATGGCGGGGATGCGAAAAGTCCGCATCACGGGAGGCGAGCCGATGATCCGGCGCAATCTTGAGCATCTGATTGAGATGTTGGATGCGATTGACGGCGTAGAAGACATCAGTATGACCACCAATGGCTCGATGTTAACTCTAGGCAGGGCGCAGGATCTTAAGCGTATGGGGCTCAAGCGCCTGACGGTTAGCCTGGATGCGCTTGATGATGAAACTTTCAAGCGCATCAACGACGTGGACTACCCGGCATCTCGCGTGCTTGACGGTATCGAGAATGCCCGCGCTGCCGGTTTCACGGGCATCAAGATTAACGCGGTTGCGCGCCGGGGATTCAATGAGCACGCCGTATTGCCACTGGCCGAACATTTCCGAGGTACGGACTGTATCGTTCGCTTCATTGAGTTCATGGATGTGGGTGAAACCAACGGCTGGAATATGAAAGATGTCATACCTGCGCGTGAACTGGTCCGCCAGATTGATGCCAGTTACGCGCTGGAGCCTGTGTCGCCCAATTACCGTGGCGAGGTAGCTAAGCGCTGGCGTTACCGTGATAGTGAAGGTGAGATTGGATTTATCACTTCGGTGACAGAATCATTTTGTGGTGAGTGCTCACGGGCCCGGTTGTCGGCGGTCGGAAAGATCTACACATGCCTGTTTGGCACTGAGGGGCATGATATTAGAGAACCGTTGCGCGCCGGAGCCAGCGACGCTCAACTACTACGCCGCTTAAGCGAGATCTGGCAGCCGCGGACGGATCGTTATTCAGAGTTACGCAGCCAGTTTATGGTTGACTCAGCCGCACGGCCGAAGGTTGAAATGTCACACATCGGCGGCTAATACCGGCGGTTCTCAGTACGTTGGGCGCTGTGTGCAGGCGAGGCAATCAGGGTTTCGTGGCAGGTTGATCGTCTGCCATTCCATAGCAATCCCATCAAACACCATGACCCGGCCGCTGAGGCCTTTGCCGGTCTCAAGCAGCACGTTCAGTGTTTCCAGAGCCTGAAGTGTGCCGATAACTCCAACGATCGGTGCAATGACACCTTCCATTGCACAAGTGGCAGCTTCAATCCCGGTATCGGGGTAGAGGCAGCGGTAGCAGGGGCTTTTCGGGTCGCGTGGATGAAATGTGGCCACTTGGCCTTCCCAGCGAATAGCGGCGCCTGAGACCAGCGGTGTGCCTGTTACCAGGCTGGCGTTGTTGAGTTCAAAACGTGAGGGGAAGTTGTCGGTGCAATCAACGACCACATCGGCGCCGCGCACCCGCTCTAAAAGCTCTCCCCCATCCAACTCATAGTCCAGAGCCTCAACCATGCAGCCTGGGTTAAGTTGTTCGATTGCATCCCGTGCCGACTCGGCCTTTAGTTCGCCAATCATCTCCTGTCTGTGGATGACTTGGCGCTGCAGGTTAGATTCATCAACCCGGTCGAAATCAGTGATTGTTAACCGTCCAATACCCGCACTGGCAAGGTACAAGGCGACTGGTGAGCCCAGTCCACCCATGCCTATGATCAGTGCCTGAGCGTCCAGTAGCCGCTGTTGCCCGTGGTTGCCGACCTGAGGTAATTTTATCTGCCGGCTGTAACGTTCCTGTTCTTGGGGATTCATGGTTGTCACCAGGGTCCAGCCCTGCATCGAGCCTGGGCGGCTCAAATACCGTATCGGGGCCGTAGTGGCGCAATTATACTGCCACAGCGGTCTGTCTCAGAATCAAAAAGTGGTCTCGAATACCCGGTAAGCTGTTTGTGACATACCAAGATTCTGATACACAGCCTGGGCAGTGTGGTTATCTTTTTCCACGTACAACCTGATACCGCGTGTATCAGGAGTCTGTTGTGCGAGTTCATTCACATGCTGATACAGGGCGCGGAATACGCCTTGGCTGCGCCGTTGTGGCAGGACATAAACACTTTGAATCCACCATAACCTACCATTGCGCCAGTCGCTCCATTCGTAGGTGATCAGTAGTGCGCCAACAACTTCTTTGGCCAGGTGGGCGACAAGATAGAAGCCATGAGCGCTCTCTTCAAGAACCCCGTGGACTCCAGCCAGTACGGTCGGTAAGTCTAGCTTAAGGTCCTCGGTCTCACGAGCCATGGCGATGTTAAACTGCGCCAGAATTTGAGCATCGTTTGTTATCGCTTTATTGACAATCAGTTCGGTAGGTAGCATCAGGGTAGTTTCCTTATTTCAATGATGATTGGCGGGGCCAGTTTTCCACGGGAGGTTTTTAGATGTCGCAAAATTCGGACAAGGAAAGGTTCAATAGCGTGGCCTTCATTGGTTTAGGGGTAATGGGTTACCCCATGGCGGGGCATCTCGCACGTTGTGGCTACGAGGTAACTGTATTTAACCGCACCAGCCAAAAAGTGCAAGATTGGGTGGCCCAGCATGGCGGAAAGACCGCCGCCACCCCGGCACAAGCTGCCGCTGGTGCCCAGTTGGTTTTCGCCTGCGTGGGAAATGATGATGATGTTCGTTCAATCAGTACCGGACCCGACGGCGCATTCTCGACTATGGAGGCGGGTAGTATTTTTGTTGATCACACCACGGCGTCTGCCCAATTGGCCCGGGAGTTGGCCGAAGCTGGCCGTACCCGGGGCTTTGATTTTCTGGATGCTCCGGTATCGGGCGGCCAGGCCGGGGCCGAGAATGGGGCGCTCACGGTAATGGTTGGCGGCGATTCAGAAATTTTCGAACGTGCCCGGCCAGTCATCGACAGCTATGCTCGTGCTGTGGGGTTGATGGGTCCGGCAGGTAGCGGCCAGTTGACCAAAATGGTGAATCAGATCTGCATAGCGGGCTTGGTGCAGGGCCTGTCGGAAGGCCTGGATTTTGCCCGACGCTGTGAACTGGATGTTGAGCAGGTTCTGGATGTGATCTCCAAAGGGGCGGCCCAGTCATGGCAGATGGAGAACCGAGGCGCGACCATGAACCGTAATGAATTCGATTTTGGTTTTGCGGTCGACTGGATGCGCAAGGATCTCGGTTTATGTCTTGGTGAGGCGCGCCGTGCAGGTGCTCGGCTGCCGGTTACCGCACTGGTCGATCAATTCTATGCACAGTTGCAGGCGCGTGGGAGCGGGCGTTGGGATACCTCGAGCCTGATTTCTTTACTGAGTGACCGTTGATTCAACGGAAGAAATAGCATGCCGCTGATTGAACGCGCCAACAGCGTTTTGGTGGTTGTGGATGTGCAGGATAGTTTCCTCTCGAAATTGGCACTGCACGAGCGTGAGCCGCTAGTGGCGCGTATTGCCTGGATCATGCAAGTTGCCATAGCCCTTGAAATTCCCATAGTCGCAACCGCAGAGGACGTATCCGACACCGTCGAATTATTGCCATTGCTCAAAAACCTTCTGCCGCCCGGCCAGAGTGTTTTCAACAAGATGGTTTTCAGTCTGTATGGACAGCACGATATCCGTGAAGCGATAGAGGCCTTAGGCAAAACTGACGTAGTGCTTGTGGGCCAGGAGACTGATGTGTGCATTGCCCAATCCGCCATAGACCTACGGGATGCCGGCTACCAGGTCTGGGTTGCCGATGATGCGACTGCCTCGCCCTGGCCGCATCATGACGCCGGGCTGAGACGGATGGAGAATGGCGGCGTCGTTATCAGTAATATCAAGGGCATCTATTACGAATGGGTCCGCGATGTGCCGACCGCGATCGCAATAGACAAGGCTGTCACTTCTGCGCCGCCGGATCTAACACTGTAAACGACATCGTAGTGGCTCAGTCGTGGCTCAGTCGTGGCTTAGTCGTGCCGCAGCCAGTCATTCGTCACACGTTGATGGTTCAGGGTCAGCCACTGCAATGCAATCAGCGTCATACTGTTGCTGATCTGGCCGGTATCGAGTAACGCCAAGGCCTCGGTTAACGGCCAGACCCGGGCAAGAATGTCCTCGCCTTCGTCAGCCAGGCCGTGAATGCCGCCGAGTGCTGTACTGTCGACACGGCCACAAAAAAGATCGACCATCTCTGAGCAGGCCCCGGGCGAGGAGAAGTAGCGGGCAATCAGCTCCAGTTCCACCAGCTTGCACCCAGCTTCCTCAAGCGCCTCACGACGTACCATCTCGCCAGCGCTTTCACCATCCTCGATCACTCCAGCAACGCACTCCAACAGCCACGGGGTTGGCCACCCGCTAGCCCAGGCTCCCACCCGGAACTGCTCCACCAGCACCACCTCCTGGCGTACCGGATCAAAAGGCAGGACGGCGGCAACCCCACCCCGGTCCATAACTTCGCGTGTCAGGGTATCGGTCCAGCCACCGGCGTATTTCTCGTGACGAAGAGCGTACCGGAGAACTTTCAGGTACCCTTGACTGATCGACTCTTTTGCGTCAGTGCGAACTCGGGTCGGCTGATGCGCTTGGACCATGGCCTAAGGCGAATGGTGTACGGGCAGGGGTGGCGTACCGAGGCGCTCTCGACCTGAGCCCAGTATCGCTTCAATACAGGTGGCGATAGCCAGCAATTGTTCCTCATGGCTGTGCGGTGCCATCAACTGCATGCCTACCGGCATACCACGGGCATCGAGTCCCACCGGGATGGTGATCGCACACAGGCTAAGGTAGTTGGCGGGGCAGGTATTGCGTAAGGCGGCAATGTTGTTGGGCCGGTACTGTTCGACGGCCAGTACCTCTTCCAGGGCAGGCGGCGAAATCGCGACGGTTGGGCTGACCATGACCTGGCAATCTGTAAACCGTTGAGCGGCGCTGCTACTGAGTTCACGCAGCCTGCGGCGACGCTGCAGATATTCAGTGGCGCTGATCGAGCCGCCATCGCGGATGCGAGATGACACGACAGGATCAAGGGTTTCACGCCACGGTACCAGGGCGGATGAAAGCAGTTCATCAATCTCTGCCGAAACGACGCTGCCGACTTTGAGCAGCTCGATGGCAGCCGTAGCCTCGGGCAGTGGCGTTTCTATGATACGTACGCCTGCATCCGCCAACTCGGTCAATGCCACCTGTACTGTCTCTGCGATGCCCTCATCACAGTCTGACCACAATGCCACCTCTCCGGTACCAATGCAGAAATCACTGGCACTGCATTGAGATACTTCCCGCGATAGGCGGGGGCCGTAACTGCGCTGGTGGGGATCTATTGCTGCAAAGGCAGTCACCGCATCAGCAACATCCCGAGTCAGGGTTCCCGCAGTGTCCAGAGTTGGACTCAACGGGAAGATGCCATTGATTGGCCATCGCCCGTAACTGGTTTTAAGACCCACGTTGCCTGTCATGCTGGCGGGTATGCGAACCGAGCCGGCTGTATCGGTACCCAGAGCCAGTAGCGCCGAACCCTCGCACAGGCTTACCCCCGCGCCACTGCTGGAGCCTCCCGGTACACGGTGTGTTTGCGCATCCCACGGGTTGCGTGGCGTTCCCCAGTGCGTGTTGACACCCAGTCCGCCGAAGGCAAATTCAACCGTGTGAGTTTTTCCAGTAAATACCGCATGTTGTGCCCGCAGGGCTCCAATCACAGCGCCTTCGGTTTGCCACAATAAGGGCAGGGCTGTGGGCGAGCCGGCAAAGATATCCATCTGGTTTACCGCATAAAGATCCTTAACCGACACCGGGATCCCTTGCAGTGTTCCCAGATCCTTGGCTTGGGCAAATGCAGCGTCTGCTTTGTGCGCCTGTTCGCGGGCGAGTTCGGGCTGCCACTCCCGATAGGCGTCAAGTGATGGATCGCGTTTCTCGATGCAGGCTTCAACCAGAGCGGCCGCGCGTACGGTTCCGTCGCGCAATGCGCGGGCAATGGCCGCCAGGCTCATTTGGGCCGGGTCAAAATTCATTAACGGGCTTCTCTAGAAAAGGGGTCGTTGCAGTGTACGCCATCTGAATCAAAAGTGATTGTCTGCGCAGGGTGTCCGGTCTGGGCGATAAAATCCAGCAGATCGCAGGTTGTCATGGTGGTGGTCCGGGTATTGTCCAGTGGGTGCAGGTAGATAGCCCCACAGGCTAAAAGGGCGTTATCAATAACGAACGTGACCGATCGCTGCCGATCATTGACCAGGGCTAGTGGCGAGACAGCGCCAGGAGCGACCCCGAGGTAGAGCATCAGACGTTGGTGCGAAGCAAAGGAGAATCGCCCGGCACCCAGGGCCGTAGCAAGCGCCTTTAGGTCGATTTGCCGGTCTTCCTGGCAGGTAATCAGCCACATTTGCCCCTTTTTGTTGCGTACGAATAGGTTTTTAATATCACCAGCGCCGCCCGGAGTAACACGCATGGCCTTGCTGTCCTTAACGGTAAACATCGGTGAGTGGTCGATTGTCGGCACACTGATGCCAAGTGAGCGTAACTGGTCCAGCAATGCCTCAGCCGTCATCGGCGCTGAACCGTCAGCCAGGCGAAGTGGAATCTTGTTATCTTCCATTGCAAACAAAGTCCAAAGCTGCGGATGACTATAATCTCGCCAAAGAGGCGGGCGTCTGTTGTGGTCCGCACATTCTGCCACAACCATGTTCGAGCTTTGCTATGACACCTAACACCCGCCGCACCACGACACGAAAAAAACCCCGATCTGCGCTTGGGGTAAAAAGTCCGATCCAGCGCAAGTTGGAAACGGTCTCTGTGGCAGATTTTTCCGAGCGCTCCTATCTCAACTACTCAATGTATGTAGTTCTGGATCGGGCGCTACCCCACTTGACTGATGGCCTCAAGCCGGTACAGCGGCGGATTGTTTACGCGATGTCCGAACTCGGACTGGCCGCTACGACGAAGTACAAGAAGTCTGCCCGGACGGTGGGTGACGTGCTCGGCAAATTTCACCCGCATGGCGATAGCGCGTGTTACGAGGCTATGGTGCTGATGGCACAATGGTTCAGTTTTCGCTATCCGCTGGTAGATGGTCAGGGTAACTGGGGCTCTCAGGATGATCCCCGATCCTTCGCTGCGATGCGTTATACCGAGGCCCGGCTTTCGCGTTTTGCAGAAATGCTACTGTCGGAATTGGGGCAGGGTACCGTAGAGTGGGGTCTTAACTTCGATGGCACTTTGCACGAGCCGAAGTTCTTGCCAGCGCGGTTGCCGAACGTGTTACTCAACGGCAGTTCGGGAATAGCCGTTGGCATGGCAACAGATATTCTGCCGCACAATCTGCGGGAGGTGGTCACGGCCTGTATTCGCTTGCTAGACAATAGCCGCAGCAGCATTGAGCAATTGTGCGAGCACATCCACGGACCGGACTTTCCAACCGCAGCTGAGATTATCACCCCATCCGATGAAATCCGACAAATCTACCGTACAGGTTATGGCTCGATTCGCCAGCGGGCTGTCTGGGAGGAAGAGGCCGGCAACATCGTTGTCAGTGCGCTGCCCTACCAGGTATCTGGTGAGCGGGTGATAGAGCAGGTTGCCGCGCAGATGACAGCCAAGAAACTGCCGATCGTCGATGACATCCGCGATGAATCAGATCACGAGAACCCTACCCGGCTGGTTATCGAGCCACGCTCCAACCGAGTCGATCGCGGGGCTCTGATGGATCACCTGTTTGCCACAACAGCGCTTGAGCAGAGTCACCGGGTCAACATGAATATCATTGGACTCGATGGGCGACCCCGTGTCTTCGATCTCAAGTCATTACTGAAGGAATGGCTGAATTTTCGGCTTACCACTGTCAAACGACGGCTTGAGTTTCGTCTCGAACGGGTGCTTAAGCGGCTGCATGTGCTTGATGGTCTGCTGATTGTCTACCTGAATATCGATGCGGTCATCCGTATTATTCGAGAAGAAGAAAAGCCCAAGCAGGCATTAATGAAACGCTTCAAACTGAGCGATACCCAGGCTGAGTCAATCCTCGAATTGAAGTTGCGTCATCTTGCCCGCCTTGAGGAGATGAAAATAAATGGCGAGCAGCACGAACTGACCCGGGAAAAGACCGAGCTGCAGAAGATTCTCAAATCACGCGATCGCTTGAAGAAGGTGGTCCGCGAGGAATTACTGGCTGATGCTGAGGATTTCGGCGATGAGCGACGCTCGCCCCTGGTTAAACGTGAGGCCGCCCAGGCGCTGAGTGAAACTGCGCTGATTCCGGCCGAGCCGATTACCGTGGTGTTGTCACGCAAGGGCTGGATCCGCGCAGCCAAGGGTACCGAGGTTAATCCCCGTGAGTTATCCTACCGAGCTGATGACGGTTACCTGCACTCGGGTACTGGCCGGACCAACCAGCCGCTGTTATGTATTGACTCCACGGGCCGGGTATACGGCCTGCGCTCTCATGAGTTGCCTTCCGCCCGGGGCATGGGCGAACCTGTGGGTAAGCAGCTCAAGACTCCAGCGGGCGCGAGTTTTTGCGGCGTTATGATCGGTGACAACGATAGCCGTTATCTGTTGGCCTCAGATGCCGGCTACGGTTTCGTTGCCACCTTCGAGGAATTGCTAACACGCAACAAGTCAGGCAAAGCCGTGTTGAGCGCCCGCGGTGCCGGAGTACTATCTCCCCAACGGGTGTTTGACTACGAAGATGATTGGGTGTGCGCCATCACTGACAGTGGTCGTTTGCTGATTTTCCCACTGGCCGAATTGCCGCTACTTTCGCGTGGCAAAGGGGTCAAGCTGGTTAATATTCCGGCTTCTCGCTACAAATCTGGCGAAGAGAAGTTGGCCGGTATTGCTGTTTTCCGTGAAGGGGATAGCCTGCAGTTATACGCCGGCAAACAGCATATGCGTCTTAAGCCTTCCGATGTTGAGAATTTTATCGGTGCCCGGGCACAACGGGGCCGTGCATTGCCGCGCGGATACAAGCGTCCTACGGCCATTGAGGTTATCCATGAATAATGCTTCCCCGGGAGTGCATCTGATGGTTGATCCGGATAGATGAAACTACAGATTCGCCAGGCCGATAAGCTGGCGCTTAGCGCAAGTGGACCACTTTACAGCCGCGCACCCACGCGCGACGAGGACGGTGTCGCGTATAGCGATTTCATGATGCTGATTCCCGGTCTTCGCGATCTGTCGCGAACTGATTTTGGCGATCGGGTCGCGGGGCTTCAGGCCGTGTTGGGGCAATACCAGCAGGTGGTGTTTGCTGATCTCAACGTTCCTCTTAACCTGTTGTGGGTAACGCTGATTCCTGAATTCGGTCTGATTGCAACACTGGCGGAAAGCTTACGCCAGAAAATCCCTGAGGCTCGCCTGATTGGTCACGAGTAACAGCGAAACATCTATCGGCGAGAATCAGAAGGGAAGTTGAATTTTTGGCCTTAAGGCGAGAATCTGTTCGCGATAACAGGTCTGGATACGCTCGAGGCCTTCTTGGGTATCGGCCTCAAAACGCAAGATGACAGTAGGTGTGGTATTGGAAGCGCGAGCGAGGCCAAAGCCATCATCGAAGTCCACACGAATGCCGTCGATCTCACAGGTTCGGCCACCTTCAAATTTACCCTGTGCCACCAGTTCAAAGATAAGTTGGTGGTGCTCCTCTTCATTCATTTCCAGGCGCAATTCCGGCGTATTGACTGTATCTGGGATTTGCGAGAACACCTCGCTGGGCGACTCGCTGCGCCGGGATAATAACTCGCACAGTCGTGCCGCAGCATAGATAGCGTCATCGAAGCCGTACCAGCGTTCCCCGAAGAACAGGTGTCCGCTCATCTCGCCTCCCAGTGCTGCACCGGTTTCCCGAATCTTGCCTTTGATAAACGAGTGGCCGGTTTTCCACATCAAAGGTCTGCCACCTGCGTTTTCAATCGCTCTAGGTAATAATCGCGAGCATTTGACGTCGTAAACGATCTGTGCGCCGGGATTACGCGAGAGAATATCTTCAGCAAAAAGGATCATCTGTCGGTCGGGCCAGATGATCTGCCCCGACTCGGACACCACACCCAGACGATCGCCGTCGCCGTCGAAGGCCAGACCAAGGTCCGCGTTTTGCCTTTGCACCGTTTCAATCAGGGTGGTGAGATTTTCTGCCACACTGGGGTCCGGATGATGATTGGGAAAGTTGCCATCGACCTCGCTGAAAAGTTCGCTTACCTCACAGCCGATGTTGCGTAATAACCCAGGGGCAGCCATCCCGGCAACCCCGTTGCCGCAGTCGGTCACGATCCGAAGCGGTCGATCCAGCTTGATATCGCCGACAACACGATCAATGTAGGCCGGCACGATCTCGTGGGACTGGCGCTGGCCAGTACCTTTTGAGAAATCCTGCATTGCTATTCGTTCTCGCAGGGCCTGAATACGCTCTGCAGCGAGGGTGTGAGTACCGATCATGACTTTGAGCCCGTTGTAATCGGGCGGGTTATGACTGCCGGTGACCGATACTGCAGAGCCAATTCCGAGTTCGTGGGTGGCAAAGTAGGTAAACGGCGTGGGAACCATGCCGATATCGACGGTATTGCACCCGACAGCGCAGATGCCGTCCATCAAAGCCGAAGCAATTCCAGGGCCGGAGATACGGCCATCGCGGCCGACCACCACAGCGCTGTCACCCGCAATCAGCGCCTCCGTTCCGATCGCCCGGCCGATCTGCTCAACGATTTCGTGGGTCAAAGACTGACCGACGACGCCTCTGATGTCATAAGCCTTGAATATTTCTGGGTGAGACAGTTGCATGAGGAGCGCAATTGTAACTGCTGTGGGTTTATAAGAGTGGCAGTGCTAGACAGCACCGGTGGTTTCGATTAGCCTCGTTGAGGAGCTAGTTGCCTAATTTGAGAGCAATCTTGGAATTCGTCTGAACCAAAGGAGGACACTAATGAAAAAAAGCAATGAATTTATTGCCCGTCTTCGAGATGGACAAGTCACACGCCGACAGGCGCTAA
>CAJWEF010000045.1 GCA_913031305.1 uncultured Acidiferrobacteraceae bacterium | reverse complement strand
TCTGGGGGAACACCACCTATTACCGCATTATTCCCGAGGGGGCTGAGGGTAATACTCTGGATGTCTCCCAGCAGGATTACCAGGGTTCTGATCGGTCCGGTGATCAGGCCTGGCTGCACTTTGATTCGAGCAATTTCCTAATGCTGAAGGATTGACACCTTCCCAAGGAGTGGTCGGCCCATACCAGTTTGTACGGTAATACAATGGTTCTGTATGCTTGTATAAACATTGTTATTCTGGATATCAGGGGCGGAGTATAAGTATGAATACTGGCTTCAAACCGGTCATAGCCAATGGCAGCATTGATCGCGTAGAAGGCCTGTTCGCAGAGTTGTATCAGGGCAATGGACCCAGCGTCTCAGATCCAATAGCTCTCGCGCACGCTTTCGTTGCGCTAATTGATAGTTTCTGGGAGCAGTGCATGATGACACCCGATTCCGTTGACCTTGAGGAATCCCGTCGGACTTGCTTGAGCTACCTGGTAAGCGTGCTACCGGGTGATCAAAGGCCCAATCCAGCGCCTGACCTGATTTCTAGTGAAGCCCACCGACAACCTGTTGCAACGAGCAACGGTATGCTATCAGGCTGGACCTACACCAGTGCCGAGCTGTTTGAGGTCGAGATGGCTCAACTTTTTCGCGGCCAGTGGTTATTGGTGGGCCATGTGGCAGACGTTGTTGAGCCAGGCGATTACCTGACTTTTGAAGCGGGTGTACTGCGATTTCATCAGCGTCTTAAAAAAGAAATCCCGGTGATGTCGCTGGTGCATCCACCTGCGCCGGGAACCCTGGTGTCAGCCAATCAGGCAATGCGCTCCGGCGCTGCTCGCGCTTGAAGGCTGCCCGGTAACTCATGCTGAACAAACGACAAGGAGAACTTTGATGAAACCTTCTCAGTCAGCGGCCGTAGATCTGGCCGCGCTTCGGAAAATGGATACCCATGTGGTACATCCCTGGGAATCATTTGATAACCCGGATTCGAGCCGTACCGTCCTCAGAGGTGGTGAGGGAAGTTATGTTACCGACGCGCAGGGAAATCGCTTGCTCGATGGCCCCGGTGGAATGTGGTGTGTCAATGCCGGGCATGGCCGGCGTGAAATTGTCAAAGCCATGGCAGATCAGGCCGGGCAGTTATCTTATACCAGCCCATGGAGCCATCCGACTGAGCCATCTGCACGCTTGGCTGAGCGCCTGGCGGCGGTAGCACCGGGAGATCTCAATCATGTTTTCTTTGCTACGGGTGGTTCCACTGCGGTGGATTCGGCGTTGCGTTTTGTTATGTTCTACAACAACGTGCTGGGTCGGCCGGAGAAAAAGCACATCATTTCCCGTTACGATGCCTACCATGGCAGCACCTATCTTTCCGCCGCGGTATCGGGCAAGTCTCGCGATAAAAACTGGCTGGACACCCAGCTTGATAGCGTGCATTTTATCTCGTCACCTAATCCCTACCGACGGCCCGAGGGGATGGATACCGACTCTTTCTGCCGTCAGCTGGTCGATGAACTGGAAGCTAAGATTCTGGAGGTAGGTGCGGAAAAAGTGGGTGTTTTTATCGCCGAACCGATCCTGGCCTCGGGTGGAGTGATCGTGCCTCCTAAGGGTTACCATGCCGCCTGCCTTGGGGTATGCCGGCGCCATGATGTGATCTATATCTCTGACGAGGTGGTCACCGGATTTGGCCGACTGGGTCATTGGTATGCCTCAGAACCAGTGTTTGATATTACCCCTGACATTATTATCTCGGCCAAAGGTTTAACTTCCGGATACATCCCGCTGTCAGCCGTGATCATATCGGACCGACTGATCCAGGCAGTGGGAGGCGACAGTGAGCGCGGAGCCGTATTCTCTAATGGGTTTACCTATTCCGGCCATCCGGTCTCCTGTGCCGCGGCGCTGGCCAATATGGATGTATTTGAATCTGAAGGGCTACTGGAAAATGCCCGGGAGTTGGGGCCTTATTTGCAAGAGCAGTTACAGACCTTATCCGATCTGCCGATCGTGGGCGATATTCGGGGACAAGGCCTGATGGGATGCCTTGAGTGTGTAGCCAGTCAGGAAAGTCGACAGCCGCTGACACTTGACTACGAAGTAGGTAGTCGTATCGATGCCCATTGCCAGGCGCTTGGCTTGCTGGTGCGGCCGTTGATTAATATGTGTGTCATGTCGCCACCGCTATGCGTTACCCGTGAGCAGATTGATGACCTGACCCGGATCTTACGTGAAGGGATTGTCCGCACCATGGCAGACCTTCAGAAGGAGGGCATTGCGAGCTTTGGCTGAACGATGGTGTTTTGTTTATGGGGGGTGCACTGATGACTGAGACGCTGATCATCGCTTTTACCACGTTTTTTGCAACTATTGGACCTGTGGATGTTGCTGTGGTCTACGGGGCGTTGTCACGGGAGATGACGTCGGACCAACGGTGGCGTACCGCAGTGCGAGCCGTATTTCTGGCGTCATGCTTGTTGTTTGCATTTGCACTTTTTGGTCAGGTCCTCCTCGACCGACTTGGGATATCCATACCGGCACTACGTACTGCTGGTGGCATCCTGTTGTTTCTGGTTGGGCTCGATATGGTTTTTGCCCGTCATTCGGGAGTGGCGTCAACCACCCCCGATGAAGATCGTGAAGCCCGTGTGCGCAAGGATATCGCCGTGTTTCCACTGGCAACGCCGTTAATTGCAGGACCAGGAGCGATCGGTGCCGCTATTTTGCTAATGACCAATACGGATGGAGATCTTTACCAGCAGTTGGCGGTGATGGCGAGCTTGGGCGTGGTGTTGTTGCTGACCCTGTTGCTGTTGCTGGTATCGGGCCAGGTACATCGTCTACTCGGTGTTACCGGAATGAACGTGGTTAGCCGGATTTTTGGCGTATTGCTGACCGCACTTGCCGTGCAGTTCGTTTTTGATGGGATTAAAGAGTCTGGTCTGTTTCCGACCTGATGCCAGAGACTGGTGGATTGTACGCCTGGGCGTAGTCGTGACAGCACAGCCAGTCGTTCGCAAAAACCTCACGCACCCGCGATAGGCTTTCTGGGTTAATTAAAGGGTCAGGGTTAACCCATTTTGCGGGCACCATCTGGGCAATTCCGAGAATCCCGTAGCAGGTCCACAAGTGCAGTCGTCGGCGTACGCGGTGAAGAGTAGGGTTAGTCGCAGCGCCTGGAACAGGGTCAAAAAGCCGCTTTCCGGCAAGTCTTGCCAGTTTGAGTTGTTTGTCACTCCAGGAGCTGTGAACGATCGAAAGATTGACCTGGTCGCGCTGGTAGTGTGCCCCGGTAAATGCGCAAAGCTGATCGATCAGTGCAAATGGGTCAGTCTGTAGATCTTCGTGGAACAGCACCAGCGGTCTTGAGTTAAAACGTTGCTCTATGGCTTCGATCATGGCCATAAAGCGAACCTGTTGCGCCCCCCAGATGCGCGGTTGGTTGCTGTCCAGATCAAGATAATGCTCAAAGTCCAGACTGCCCCCGTTCTTCAGATATCGTCGGTAGTGGGAGGCGATCCACCGGTCATGTCGGCGCAGCACCAGAATCACCCGGGCGTCGGGCTTAAACGCGGCGAATTCATCAACCCGTTGTTGCAGCCGGTAAGCCGCCTCGCGAGATACCAGATAACGGGTGTCCTGTGTCCGTTCAATAAGCCCCTGGTAGCCGCGGTAGCGATCGCGGGGTATGTAGCGGATGTTCTGCAGTATTGGGAAGACCCGATGCTGCAGATAAGTCGAAGCCGCTTTGCCCAGCCCAACGTGAAAATAGACTTGGTATTCGCTGTGGTTGCGGGCCACGGTAGGCGTGCTGGCCGGATGTGGCCCTAGTTACTACGTTCGCTCTGTGCTCGCAAGGCAAGGTAGTTCATCAGGTCGATCAACTCGTTGTGCCCACCCGCCAGCGAGACCTTGGTGCGATACTTGCCATCGACGATAATGGTCGGAACGCCATCGGTTTCGTAACGGCCTGACATATCGGCAGCATGGGCAACCAATGAATCGACCCCGAAGGAATTAAAAGTATCCAGAATCTGCTGCGGGTCCTGACCCTTATCGGCCACCCAGTCAGCCAGTTGCTCGACAGTAATAATCCGCTTGCGGTCCGTGTGTATGGCGTCAAAGTAGGCCTCGTGAAGTGAGTCAACCAGTCCCAGAGCCACGAAGGTATAGAACACCCGCGCATCAAAGGCCCAGGAGCGATTCAGGACTGCAGGTAGCCGGACATATTCGATAAAGTCAGGTTTACTTTTTAGCCACTTGTTCAGATAAGGCTCCAATTCGAAACAGTGTGGGCATCGGTACCAGAAGAGTTCCAGCACCTCGATTTTGTCCCCGGTATGAACGGGTTGAGGGATTTTCAGAGGGAAATAATTGATTCCCTGCTCGTATTCCTGTCCTGTAACTGGTAGCGCGAAAGCCAGCAGCAGTGCCAGGGTGCCTATTACTTTTGTCATCAATGGAGTCCTCGAAAACACATATCACCAATCAACCCAGTTGAGCCTGAAGCATTTCCTTCAGGCCATCAAAGTTGCCGTTGCTCATCATCACGATCTGATCACCGGGTTTTGCTTTGTCACTGATGGTATCAACGATTTGGGTGAGGGTATCGCATACCATAAGTGTAGTCCGATCCGGGTCAAGCGCAAGTTCTGCCGGATCCCACTCAAGATCGGCCCGCCGTCGGACCACGGCGACGTCGGCCAATGCCAGGGCTTTCCCCAGAGCGTCACGATGAACTCCGCGTTTCATAGTGTTGGAACGTAGTTCCAGCACGGCGATCAGCTGTCCTGGGGCGTTCTTCGAGCGCAGTGCCTGCAGGGTTTCGCGCACCGCCGTTGGGTGGTGGGCAAAATCATCGAATAGTGCGATGGCGTCACCTGGGTTGACCCGCTCAAGCCGGCGTTGGGGTAAACGGAACTCTGCCAGGGCGGCGCAGGCCTGCACCGGATCGACACCCACGGCATCGCTGGCAGCAATGGCGGCAAGCGCGTTGGCCATATTGTGTCTGCCGATGATGCTCCACTCGACCGTTGCCAGATGTTGACCATGGCGGAAGACGTCGAAGTGACGGCAATCGGACTGGTGCGGTGTCGCCTGCCACTGGGCTGTTTCGGCTCCACAGATGCTGTAACGCACAATCTGTGACCAGTAGCCACGCTGCAGAAGAGTCTCCAGTACCGGGTGATCGGCATTGACTACGATGGTGCCCTCAGCAGCTACGGTGCGCAGCAGATATTCGAACTGTTTTTCGATATCGCTGATCGAATCGAAGATGTCGGCGTGGTCAAATTCGAGATTACCCAATACCAGCACCTCTGGACGGTAGTGTACAAACTTTGACCGCTTGTCAAAAAAAGCTGTATCGTATTCGTCTGCCTCAATCACAAACCACGGGCCCGCGCCGAGTCGGGCTGATACCGGGAAATTGCCCGGCACACCGCCGATCAAAAAGCCCGGGGTGCGACCGTTATGGTCAAGGATGAAGGCGGCCATGGCACTGGTTGTGGTTTTGCCATGAGTGCCGGCTACCGCAAGCATTGACCGCCCGGGCAGTAGATGCGCCATCAGCCACTGTGGGCCCGAGGTATAGGGGATACGCTGACTGAGGACATGCTCCACCAGCGGATTACCGCGTGACAGTGCGTTACCTATAATCGCAAGTTCAGGCGCCTTGTCCCATTGACTCGGGTCATAACCACTGTGTACCGATATATCCTCGGCCCCGAGCAGAGTACTCATGGGCGGATAGATGTTGACATCGGATCCGCTCACCTGATGACCTGCTTCGCGGGCGATCAGCGCCAGGCCACCCATAAAGGTGCCGCCTATGCCAAGAATGTGAATCCGTTCACTCAACCAGGAGAACTGCCCATGAGCGTCGTGACTGCTACCATGATCAGCGACTGGCAACCGATAATGATCAACAGGGCTGCGCCGATTCCACTGTCCATCGCTTGGCGCAATATTGAGGTCATCACTGTGAGGGACCATACCGCAATCCCCGCAGCAATCAGCAGTGGGGTGGTCAGGACTACCAGCGGTTCCGATTCAGTCGGGAGCAACCCCTCATGCCAGCCGAAAAAGGGCAGTGCAAGCAGTTGCAGTAAGGTGGTAGCACCGAACATGGCCGTGAGTGTCTGCATAGAACGCTCGCTTTTACCACGAAAACGCAACATCAGACTGATCAGGCCCGCGAACAGCAGCACCTGTCCCACAGACATTATGGTGCCGCGCAGGATGCCGGCGTTCGGAATCGCATTAATGGCGCTGCTCAATATGGCCGCGATGGCAGTTACAAGCAACAGCGCTTCTGAGCGGGGCATATCCTGGGCCTTTCCTCGGAACAAACACAGGTTGATGAATATCTGAAGGTATTGCAGCATTGGGTCTGGACGCTTGTCAACGAGGCGCGATGATATCATCAGCGATCGAACTGATCGTTTCTTAGTTGCCCCCGTTAGAACACAAGGATTCCCATTGAGAGTTGACCCGTCCAAAGTTTTTGTCGACAACCAGGCCGATCTTGACGATCTGATGACAGATGCAATGGGTGCACCGTGGGTTGCGGTAGATACCGAGTTTGAGCGGATTCGGACTTTTTTCCCGCGACTTTGCCTGATCCAGATCGCCACGCCACAGTGGACGGTATGTATTGATCCGCTCGCTGACATTACCCTTTCGGGGGTCGGCGCGTTACTGGCATCTGCCGAGCCGGTAAAGATATTTCATGCCGCCCGCCAGGATATGGAGGTTTTACAGCACACCCTGGGGGTATTGCCTGGGACCTTGTTCGATACTCAGATTGCGGCCGCATTGTCTGGATATGGCGAACAGGTCGGGTATGCCCAGTTGGTGAAAGAGATCTGTGATGTCGAGTTGTCCAAGGCATATACCCGTACCGCATGGTGTCGACGCCCGCTCAATGACGAGGAAATTCGCTATGCGCTGGATGACGCCCACTATCTCGGGGATCTTCATCAGCATCTAATAACCCTTTTGCACCAGCGCGGACGTACCGCTTGGGCCACAGAGGACTTCAGCCTTCTGGCTTGCGGTGACGTAATAGAGGCAGGCTCCGCGAGCGCAGTCAAGCGGATATTGCGGGCGTGTAGTTCGTTCGACCGGGAGGGTCAAAGCGTAGCGCATGCGCTGGCGCTGTGGCGTGAGGAGGCCGCCCGGCGTCTCGATCACCCCCGGGAATGGTTACTGGCTCTTGATGCCATCGTCGAGATTGCCCGTTCACGCCCTCAAAGCCTAACCCAGCTAGAGCAGTTATCTGGAGTCGAGTCGGGCACTGTCAAACGCCGCGGCCAGGCGATACTGGAGGTCGTAGAACGCGCTCACAGTGAAGCCGTTAATTACACCCCTTTGCAAAAGCCAGGCCGTGTGGACCCTGCAATCAAGGCGCTGGGGAATCGGATGTGGTCATATCTATCGGCCCTATGTACCGAGGCAGATCTGCCAACAGCCAGCGTTGCCCGTCGCGACGATATTCGCCGCCTGGCGTCTGGCGAGCGTGATTTACCGCTGCTGAAGGGCTGGCGTCGCCAATTTGCTGGTGAGGCCTTGCTGGAGATCTCAACTCAGACGGGTGAGTAATTGACTTGTTAGAATGGCCGTATCAATCATGATACTGTATTGATGGAGGTCGACAAAATGCCTGGATTACGCACGATACTGGTTCCATTTAACAATACTCAACCCACGGCTGCCGCTATTGATGCCGCACGCCTGATTTCGGAGGGCTCGGGAGCCTACATCGAAGGCGCCTATTGCCGTCAGGTACTCCCGATTATTGCCGGCGAAGGCATTACCCTGCCAGGCGATTATCTGGCCGAGTTCGAGGAAGAAGGTAAGCAGCAGGCGACACTCGCTCGTGAGACCTTTGAATCACTGATTGGCGCCCGGGGCATCCCGATGGGGCCACTGGAAGGCGAGGGGATTCGAGCCGGCTGGACCGAAATGATGGGCACGGGTCCTGAAGGTATTGGGGAATACGCCCGCGCTTTTGGCATTAGCGTACTGTCGAGAGATCTGTCCGGCGGTAACGTGGACTGGAAAAGCACTGCTGAGGCGCTGCTGTTTGAAAGCGGTCGGCCACTGTTGCTGGTCAGTGATGAGATACCCGAAACGATTGGTCGGCGCATCCTCGTTGCCTGGAATGGCAGCACCGAGAGCGCACGGGCCTTGAGCGCCGCACGACCGTTGTTGGCCACCTGCGAAGCTGTACAAGTGCTGGCTGTTGAGGGGGGATTGGTATCCGGGCCCGATGCTGAGTTCATCACGGCCCACCTGCGCGCCAGTGGTTTCAAGGCGCAGGCAAAAACCCGCGATCGCAGCGGCACGACCGTGGGTCAGGTTATTGTCTCTGAAGCGCAGGACTTTGGGGCAGACCTTATTATCAAAGGGGCCTTTACCCATAGCCGTCTGCGTCAACTGGTTTTTGGTGGTGCTACCAGCGAAATTTTCAACCATGCCACCTGCCCGGTCATTATGTGCCATTGATCATTGCTGGTGCCCTGGGGCGACTAAGGCCCGATCCTGGTCTGCCTGTGCAGACAGGCGACACCTTGGGTCATCCCGGCTTTAAAAGTACAATGCGCCCGCGCATCAAGGAAATGATCGACGCACTACAGCTGCAGTTTTCCCACTATGTATTTAACAAAGGAGAGTAGTTGATGAAAAACCCTGTTCGGGTCGCGATCACCGGTGCCGCGGGGCAGATCAGCTATGCCATGTTGTTCCGGATTGCCTGTGGAGATATGTTGGGCCCGGGCCAGCCAGTCATTTTGCAGTTGCTTGAGATTCCCCCAGCCATGGATGCCTTGCGCGGCGTAGTCATGGAGTTGGAGGACTGCGCTTTTCCACTGTTGCACAGTGTGCAGACCTCGGATGATCCGGCGCAGGCCTTTGGCGATACCGACTTTGCAATGCTGGTGGGTGCGCGACCGCGCGGGCCGGGTATGGAGCGTAAGGATCTACTCGCCGAAAATGCTCGAATCTTCTCGGCGCAGGGCAAGGCACTGAATAACAGCGCCAACCGGGCCGTAAAAGTTTTAGTGGTAGGTAACCCGGCGAATACCAACGCACTGATCGCGTCGGCCAACGCGCCCGATATAGACACTCGACAGTTTACCGCTATGACCCGGCTAGACCATAACCGGGCGATGAGCCAGTTGGCTGAACGCACCAAGGTAGCTACGACTGACATTTCTCGGGTAACCATCTGGGGTAACCATTCAGCTACCCAGTACCCGGATATTCATCATGCCAAGGCCAGTGGCCGCCCCGCGATAGATCTCGTAGATAACAGCTGGATGGTGGATGAATTCATCCCGACGGTACAGCAGCGCGGTGCGGCGATTATTAAGGCCCGCGGAGCCTCCAGCGCCGCCTCGGCGGCTTGCGCCGCTATAGACCATATGCGTACCTGGGTTCAGGGTACGACCGATGATGACTGGGTAAGCATGGCGATTCCCTCTCGCGGCCACTATGGAATAGAAGACGGCCTGATCTATTCGTTTCCGGTTCGTTGCGCTGATGGTGAGTACTCAGTTGTGGATGATCTGACAATTAACGAGTTCAGTGAAGAACGGATGCGCTTGACTGAAGCGGAGTTACAAGAAGAGCGTGATGCTGTCCGGGATTTACTGGGATGAATGCTATGTCCGCTGACCTGTATGGGCAGCGCTCATTGTGACGAGGGTAGCGATTGCAGGTGCGGCCGGTCGTATGGGCCGAACGCTGGTGGCAGCCTGCCAGGCTCATGAGGCATTGACCTTAAGTCACGCTTTTGAGCGCCCAGGTAACGAGGCGGTGGGCCAGCCTGCTGGCACTTTTGCCGGTACAGCGGATCCCGGCCCTGTTATCGGTGACAGTATCGACGGGCCGGCGTTTGACGTGCTGATCGATTTCACTGCACCCGAGGCCAGTCTGGCCAACATTGATTATTGTGCCCAGAGTCATGCTCGGGCGGTAATTGGCACGACAGGCTTCGATGCCGCACAAAAAGAGCTGATTTCACAGGCATCTCGTGATACTGCGGTCGTGCTTGCCCCGAATATGAGTGTCGGCGTCAACATTTGCCTTAAGTTGCTTGAGATCGCGGCTGGGGCTTTTGGCGATGATGTCGATATCGAGATTATTGAAGCGCATCACCGCAATAAGGTCGATGCACCGTCGGGAACCGCTTTGAAAATGGGCGAAGTCGTCGCTTCTACTTTGGGCCGTAGTCTCGATCATGACGGAGTGTTTTCGCGTCACGGACGTACCGGCCCGCGTCAACAAGGGCAAATTGGATTTGCCACGGTGCGGGCTGCTGATATTGTTGGCGAGCACAGCGTGTGGTTTGCCGGGGCGGGAGAGCGGGTAGAGATTACCCATAAGGCGAGCAGTCGAGAAATTTATGCCAATGGTGCGCTGCGCTGTGTTTTGTGGGTCGCGCAAAAAAAAGAGGGACTTTTTGATATGCAGGATGTTCTTGGGCTAAAAATGATCGAAAACGATTGATGTTCACCCACTAAGTCGATAGAATATTTCCCCCGGAATGAGATATTATTTCGGTCAGATCAAAAGGAGAAACCAAGGCGGTTTCTCCTTTTTTTTGTGCCCACCTGAAGGCTTGACCGCGTGATTCCGGCGATACTGGTCCTTGAGGATGGAACCGTGTTTCATGGCCGTTCCGTAGGAGCCTCGGGCGAGGCGGTGGGAGAGGTTGTTTTTAACACAGCCATGACGGGTTATCAGGAGATCGTCTCCGATCCATCCTATGCTCGCCAGATCGTCACGCTGACCTGCCCGCATATTGGAAATGTTGGGGCCAATAAAGACGATACTGAATCTTCCAGAGCCTTTGCCTGCGCGCTGGTTGTACGCGACTTTCAAGGCCGACCCAGTAATTTTCGCTCTGATGAGCCACTCGATGAATATCTCTGCGGTCAGGGCGTGGTGGGCATCAGCGACATCGATACTCGCCGGTTGACGAAGTTACTCCGAGAGAAAGGCTCTCAGAACGGCTGCGTGCAGGCTGGCGCTATCGATGAAGCCCAGGCGCTGACCCAGGCGCGAGCTTTTCCCGGACTCAAAGGAATGGATCTTGCCAAAACTGTCACAACCCATGAAGACTACCCCTGGACTGAAGGCACCTGGCAACCCCAAGGCGGGTTTCGCTCACCCCCTGATGCGCGTTGGCAGGTAGTGGCCTACGATTTTGGGATCAAACGCAACATCCTGCGACTTTTGGCTGATCGCGGTTGCGTTGTGCAGGTCGTACCAGCGCAGACACCAGCCGAGGAGGTGCTTGCGCGCGCACCTGACGGTGTATTTCTTTCCAACGGTCCCGGAGACCCCGAGCCTTGCACCTATGCGATCGAGGCCATCGCCCAGATTATTAAAAGCGCAACACCCATATTTGGTATTTGTCTGGGCCACCAGTTACTGGCACTCGCCGCTGGGGCCCGCACCCTGAAGATGAAGTTCGGCCATCATGGCGCAAATCACCCAGTTGTCGACCTCGCCTCGCAAAAGGTCATGATCACCAGTCAGAATCATGGCTTTGCGGTAGACCCCGATTCGTTGCCCGCACACGTGACAGTGACACACCGCTCGCTGTTCGACCAGTCGATCCAGGGCATTGCGCTGACGGGTGCTCCGGCATTTTCCTTCCAGGGCCACCCGGAGGCGAGTCCTGGTCCCCAGGACATCGTCAATTTGTTCGATCGCTTTATTGATTTAATGGCGTCAGCCAAGGGAACAGCTGATGCCTAAACGTACCGACATCTGCTCGATTCTAGTGATTGGGGCGGGGCCGATTGTTATCGGCCAGGCCTGCGAGTTTGATTATTCGGGGGTACAGGCCTGCAAGGCGCTGCGCGAGGAAGGTTATCGCGTCATCCTGGTTAATTCGAACCCCGCGACGATTATGACCGACCCTGAGTTTGCTGATGCCACTTACATCGAGCCAGTTACCTGGGAGGATGTCGCGCTGGTGATCGAAAAAGAGCGGCCCGATGCGTTATTGCCCACCATGGGAGGGCAGACCGGCTTGAACTGTTCGCTCGATCTGGCGCGTCACGGGGTACTGGAAAAGTTTGGTGTGCAGATGATTGGTGCAACCCGAGATGCAATAGACAAGGCCGAGGATCGGGAACGTTTTCGCAATGCCATGCGTGCTATCGGCCTGGAGGTCGTAGATGGAGACCTGGCGCACTCCATGGAGGAGGCCATGGAGGTACTCGAACGGATCGGTTTTCCGGTGATTATCCGCCCCTCCTTTACCCTCGGCGGCAGTGGCGGCGGTATTGCTTATAACACCGAGGAATACACCGCCATCTGTAACCGTGGGCTTGATGCCTCACCCACTGGCGAATTACTGATCGAAGAATGCATTCTGGGCTGGAAAGAGTTCGAGATGGAGGTGGTGCGCGATAGTCGGGATAACTGCATCATCGTCTGCTCTATTGAGAATTTCGATGCCATGGGTGTTCATACCGGTGATTCGATTACTGTTGCTCCGGCGCTAACCCTGACTGACAAGGAATACCAGATCATGCGCAACGCGAGCATCGCGGTGCTGCGCGAGATCGGTGTTGATACGGGCGGTTCCAACGTGCAGTTTGCGATTGACCCGGCCAGTGGTCGTATGGTCGTTATCGAGATGAATCCAAGAGTATCGCGTTCATCAGCGCTGGCTTCTAAGGCGACTGGTTTTCCAATTGCCAAGGTGGCGGCCAAACTGGCTATTGGCTACACCCTCGATGAACTTGACAATGATATTACCGGTGGTGCGACGCCAGCATCGTTTGAGCCAGCTATTGATTACATCGTTACCAAGATTCCCCGTTTTGATTTTGAGAAGTTTCCCCAGGCCGATTCTTCTTTGACCACACAGATGAAATCTGTTGGCGAGGTCATGGCCATCGGGCGTACATTTAAAGAGTCGTTCCAGAAAGCACTACGTGGCCTTGAGATCGGCAGCCACGGGTTGGATCCACTGTGGGATGACACTCACGGTGAGATCGATATGCCTGATCTCACCAGTGCACTGCGTATCCCTGGTGCCCGTCGCGCCTGGCACATTGCGGACGCCTTTCGTCATGAGTTAACCCTGGCAGAGGTGCAGTCACTGACGGGCATTGACCCTTGGTTCCTCGCACAAATTGAGGAACTGGTCGCGACCGAGGCAATCATCCGTTCGTCTAAATTCGCCGAATTGGACGGGCCGAGCTTGAGAGAATTCAAACGTGATGGGTTTTCAGATGTTCGGCTGGCGAACCTGCTTGGCGTCAGTGAGATCGAGCTGCGCTCTCGACGACATGATCTGGATGTGCGACCGGTCTACAAGCGGGTCGATTCCTGCGCGGGCGAGTTTCCTACGCCGACTGCCTACATGTACTCGACGTACGAAGATGAGTGTGAAGCCAATCCCGAGCCGGTAGATAAGGTGATTGTCCTTGGCGGTGGGCCAAACCGTATCGGCCAGGGCATTGAATTCGATTACTGTTGCGTACATGCAGCGATGGCGCTGCGTGAAGATGGTTACCAGACCATTATGATCAACTGCAACCCTGAGACAGTGTCAACGGATTACGATACCTCGGACAGGCTTTACTTTGAGCCGTTAACGCTTGAAGACGTGCTGGAAATCTGCGCGATCGAGAAACCCACCGGACTCATCGTGCAGTATGGTGGCCAGACACCGTTGAAACTGGCCAGGGGGCTGGCGCAGGCGGATGTGCCTATTCTTGGTACCTCGCCGGAATCAATCCATCAGGCCGAGGACCGTAAGCACTTCCAAGACCTGATCCACCAGTTGGATCTGCTGCAGCCGCCTAACCGGACAGCGACCACAGAGGTCGAGGCGCTGACAGGTGCGCTAGAGATTGGTTATCCGCTGGTGGTGCGACCGTCCTATGTTCTTGGGGGGCGCGCCATGGAAATTGTTCATAGCCGCGAAGAACTTGAGCGTTACCTGCGTGAAGCTTTTCGGGTATCCAATGAATCGCCGATTCTGCTCGACCGCTTTCTCAGTGACGCCATTGAGGTAGATGTAGATGCAATCTGCGATGGCAGCGACGTCGTGATCGGTGGGATCATGGAGCATATTGAGGAGGCTGGTGTGCATTCGGGGGATTCTGCCTGTGTGTTGCCGCCTTTTTCGCTGAGCAAAGTAACCCAGAAGGAACTTACCCGCCAGACACGTGAGATGGCGTTGGCGCTCAATGTGGTTGGCCTGATGAATGTACAGTTCGCGGTGAAAAATGGGGATATTTACGTGCTGGAGGTAAACCCGCGGGCATCGCGAACCGTGCCCTTTGTCTCCAAGGCAACCACACGGCCGTTGGCCAAGATCGGTGCTCGGGCGATGGCGGGCCAGTCACTTGCTAGCCAAGGTGTTAGTGGGATCGTGCGACCCCAGTACTTCTCGGTCAAAGAGGCGGTATTTCCGTTTATCAAATTTCCCGGCGTCGACCCGGTGCTTGGCCCGGAAATGAAAAGCACCGGCGAGGTCATGGGTATCGGTACGACTTTTGGTGAAGCCTATCGTAAAGCCCAACGCGCGACTGGCACCCTGATACCTGTAAGCGGCACAGCGCTGATTAGTGTACGAACTGCGGACCAGACCAGTGTGATCGATATTGCGCGTTACTTAAGTGAAAACGGATTCTCGCTGGTAGCGACCGAGGGCACTGCCCAGGCCATTGAGGCGGCTGGCATGAAAGCGCGGGTGGTGAATAAAGTCAGTGAGGGTCGGCCTCATGTTGTTGACAGTATCATGAACGGGGAGTTCGACCTGATTGTCAATACCACTGCCAGTCGCCATAGCCGCCAGGATTCACAGACTATCCGGCGCCAGGCGCTGATTCACAAGGTGACATATTTTACGACCCTGGCCGCGGCGCGCGCCGCCTGTGAAGCGCACCGCAGCGGTGGTGATGCCACGGTAAACCGCCTCCAGACGCTGCACCAGATGATATCCTTGTGATACCAAGAAACCCAACCTGGGGCGGCTGATCCGGTTTGATCATCCTGATCCTGTAAGACTATGGTGCACAAGATTTATCTCACACACGCGCCTACGTCAGTCAGTTTTTGCCATCTTCAAGATTCAGATACAATTTGGCCGTGTTTGCCAAGGGTTTGCTCGCGCCTGAAACTGCTATGCATTTGTTGATTAACTGCGATTCTGATGGGCTTTGAACCGGCTGAGTGCCAAAAAGTGTCTGCGATATGTGCAGAGTGAGAAGATTATAGGAAACTCTAATACTAGGCCAGAAATTTTCGGTCACTGCGTAATGAAAACAATAAAAAATTTTC
>CAJWEF010000044.1 GCA_913031305.1 uncultured Acidiferrobacteraceae bacterium | reverse complement strand
CAGCTGCGAAGGGCCCGGTCTTATAAGTCAGCACCGGAATGAACTGCTCCTTATTTGGGTCTGATTCCTCAGCCGCCATAACCGGCGCAGCAAACAACGCCGACAGCGCTAGGCCAGAAATGAATGGGATTACTAATTTTTTAACTTTCATATTTCGCCTCCTTAGGTTTCTTACAACCTCGCAAACCTACTTTGCGAGAGCCAGTACAACATTATCACGTTTCCAAACACGTTTTTACGCATAAACCAGCAATTGCCGCTCCTAATGCGGGAACGGCCAAAGCCGAAGCTTCTCCTTCGCCGTCATCCACAATCTCGCAAGACCATGAGGTTCGACGATCAGGAAGAAAATAATCAATCCACCAAAAATCATATGTTCAATATTACTCAGCATTGCCGAAGGTATCTGCCCAGAAAATAGGTGCATAAGTTCATTGAGAATGATCGGTAAGGCCACGATAAAAGTAGCCCCGAGGAAACATCCAAGGATGCTCCCCATGCCGCCGATGATGATCATGAAAAGAACCTTGAGCGATACAAACAAGTCAAAGGCCGTGAAATCCACAGATTTAACATAGCAAAACGCATACAGTGCACCGGCCACACCGCCATAAAAAGAACTGACCGCAAAGGCAGATAACTTGGTATAGAGGGGTTGAATACCAATTACCTCAGCAGCAACATCCATGTCACGGATCGCCATCCAGGCGCGGCCGATTTCACTGCGTACCAGGTTCTTTGCAAAAAGGGTTCCGACCACCACGAACCCAAGGATCAGATAGTAATTATCCAAAGTGCTCGTTATCTGATAACCGAAGACGGCCATCTTGGGTGTATCAATGACCATGCTGGCCGCGCCCCCCACGAACCAGGAAAAAGTCGCAAAAACCCACTCCACAAAGAACTGGGCCGCCAGCGTTGCCACCGCGAGATAAAAGCCTTTGATCCGCAAACTGGGGCTACCCACAAGAACACCAAAAATCGCGGCGATCAAACCTGCCAGCAGAAACACCAGTATGATCGGTAGTTCAGGAATGCGAGAGGCAAGGTTATAGGCGGCATATGCACCGACGGCCATGAATGCCCCATGCCCCAGCGACAGCTGGCCAGTGTAGCCAGTTAGAATATTCAGACCAATAGCTGCGATAGACCAGATTAAAAGCGGAATCAGATAGCCGGCTATCACATGCTCAGTCGCTATCAGTGGCACGACCACAACCACAAAAATCAGCATCGCGACCACAGCCCAGCGATCCTGGCGAATTGGAAAAATCGCCATATCCTTCTTATAAGAAGTCTTGAACTGGCCAGTTTCTCGATAAAGCATAGCCTTTAGACTCTCTCTATGATCTTTTCGCCGAAAAGGCCCTGCGGCCTGGCAATAAGGAACAGCATTGCAATAAAGTAGGCAACCCACGACTCAATGCCACCACCGATAATTGGGCCCAGGTACACTTCAGCCACTTTCTCGCTGGCTCCAATGATCAGGCCGCCGATAATAGCGCCGGCAATTGAATTAAAGCCGCCGAGTATCAATACCGGTAACGCTTTAAGAGCAACCAGCGAAATACTGAACTGCACTCCTAATCGTTGGCCCCAGATCGCGCCCGCCACCAGTGCTACCATACCTGCAGTCGCCCAGACGATCGCCCAGATTAACTGCAGTGGTATTCCAACCGACATTGCTGCCTGGTTATCGTCTGCCACAGCGCGAAGTGCTCGACCGATTCGGCCCTTTTGAAAGAAAAATGCAAGGAAAAGCACCAGCACGCCACAGATAACCGCCGACCAGACATCAAACAAACTAATCAAGATATTCGTCGACTCTAATAACGACATCCAGGGAACGTCTGGTATGCCGATATCCAGGCCATGCACTTGAGAATCCCAGATTCCCTGCGCTAAGCCTTCGAGAAAATAGTTAAGCCCAATGGTCGCCATAAACAGAATAATCACCGGCTGAGCCACCAATGGCCGCAGCATAACCCGCTCAATAATGATGGCCAGGACTATCATCACGGCCAATGCGATCGCGATGGCGAGCCAGAAATTAACGCCCATCTCCAGGATTCGGACAAAAGTGAGCGCAGCAAACAATACCATCGCACCCTGGGCGAAATTAAAAACCCCTGAGGCTTTAAAGATCAGAACAAAACCGAGTGCGACAAGTGAGTACATCACGCCGGAGAGCAAGCCCGCAACCAGCACTTCGATGAAAAACGCCAACTCCATCGGCATGTTATTTACCCCTCAACTTGCACATCAGGTTAACTCGAGCAGCCCCTAGTGGGGCACTCCCAGATATGCGTCAATGACCTTCTGATCGTTACGCACTGCGTCGGGTTTCCCTTCAGAGATCTTACGTCCGTACTCGAGCACAATCACCCGATCGGAAATATCCATCACGATGCTCATATCATGCTCAATGAGCACGATGGTAGTACCTAATTCTTCGTTGACATCAAGAACAAAACGACACATGTCTTCTTTTTCTTCAAGGTTCATGCCTGCCATAGGCTCATCGAGTAACAGTATGTCTGGTTCGGCGGCAAGTGCACGACCAAGCTCAACACGTTTTTGCAGGCCGAAAGGCAACCGCCCAACGATGGTCTTGCGTACAGGCTCAATCTCCAGAAAATCGATAATCTTCTCTACTGCCTGGCGATGAGCAATTTCTTCGCGCTGCGCCGGCCCCCAATACAAACCCTGCATGAAAAGGTTAGATTTCATCTTCAGGTTTCGGCCAGTCATAATGTTATCTACGGTATTCATACCTTTAAACAACGCGACGTTCTGAAAGGTCCGGGCAATACCCTGTACAGCGGCCTCATGCGGGCGCATGCCTTGTCGCACCTCGCCTTTGTAGGTAATCGTGCCTTGGGTTGGCTGATACACGCCGTTGATCACATTGAGCGCTGTCGTCTTTCCAGCGCCATTTGGTCCAATGATCGCAACGACCTCGTGCTCAGGAACCTCGAAACTGACTTGGGTTAATGCCGTAACCGCGCCAAACGAAATACTGACGTTGTCGAAACCTAAGATAATATTATCGGCTTGTGGTTCGCTCATTACATAAACTCTAAAGACTCAGCTCGCCTTAGCCAACGGCTCAGTCTGTTGTTCTGCCCGTGACAAATCTAATATTTTCAGATCTGCGCTGACTGACCCCTTGGTGCCGTCCTCAAAAGTCACCTCAGACACAATGTCAACATGCTGCTGGTTAGAATACAGCGCATCGATCAGCCCTTGATATTTTTCCTGAACAATTCTCCTGCGTACTTTTCCGGTACGAGTCAATTCACCGTCATCGGCATCGAGCTCTTTATGTAATATTAAAAACCGCAGAATTTGAGATGAAGCCAGGTGTGAATCCAATACAAGGTCGCTGTTGATCTGCTGAATGCACTTCTGGATCAGCTTGTAAACGTCTGGGTGTGCTGCCAATTCCTGGTAACTCGCGTAAGATATATTATTGCGCTCTGCCCAGTTTCCGACAGCAATAAGATCAATATTAATAAAGGCGGCTACAAAATCGCGCTTGTCGCCAAATGCCACAACCTCTTTAATCTCAGGGAAAAATTTAAGCTTATTTTCCAGAAACTTTGGTGCAAACATAGCGCCATCGTTGAGTTTGCCGACATCCTTAGCTCGATCGATGATCCGCAGATGCCCTTCATCATCGAAGTAGCCGGCGTCTCCAGTATGCACCCAGTTATCCGACGTCTTGGTTTCGGCTGTCGCTTGTGGATTTTTAAAATACTCCTGAAACACCCCTGGACTGGTATACATCACTTCGCTGTTGTCTTCGATTCTGACCTTCACACCAGGTGGCGGTTTGCCAACAGTATTCGAGCGCACCTCGCCATCGGGCTGCATCGTGATAAAAACCGTTGCCTCAGTCTGACCGTATAGTTGCTTTAGATTAATGCCCAAAGAGCGATAGAAATCAAATAACTCGGGGCCAATAGCTTCGCCGGCGGTATACGCCAGTCGCACCCGACTCATGCCAAGGGTATTTTTTAAGGGGCCGTAGATGAGAATGTCACCAAGCCAGTAACGCAACCGATCAGCAACAGAAACCGCCCCACCATCCATCAGGGAGACGCCGACACGCTTTGCCACCGCCATGAAGTGATGAAACAACCAACGCTTTATGGCACCAGCATCTTCCATACGGATCATCACGCTGGTCAGTAGGTTTTCAAATACTCGCGGTGGCGCGAAATAGTAAGTTGGGCCGATTTCACGAAGATCCTGCATTACCGTGCTCGCGCTTTCCGGGCAGTTAACGCAAAACCCAGCCACAAAAGCCTGCGCGAACGAGAAGGTATTGTCACCTACCCAAGCCATTGGAAGATAAGCGAGTACCTCCTCATTAGCAGAAATATTATCGAAAGCAATACTGTTTCGCGCTGTCACCATCAAGTTGCTATGTGAGAGCACCACACCTTTAGGCTTACCGGTAGTGCCAGAGGTATATAGGATGACGGCAGGATCAGCAGGAGTGCCCTTATCAATCTGGGCATCTATCTCACCCGGATGCGCTTTAGCGAACTCCCGGCCACGTTCCATCAGGTCTTCGATGTTCACAACGACCTGGGGATCATAGCCGCGCATCCCTTTAGGGTCGGAATAGATCACCTTCTCGACTTGGGGATATTTTTCGCGTATCTCCAGCGCTTTATCGACCTGTTCCTGATCCTCCGCGAGAATAAAACGTGCCTCAGCATGCTCAACAACATACTGAATCTCATCTGCTGCTGAGTCTTGATACGCAGGTATCGGAATCCCGCCAAGGGCCTGGGCAGCAACCATTGCCCCATACAGGCGTGGGCGGTTATCGCCAATAATGATCAGTTTGTCGTTGGTGGTGAACCCCAGCTGAGCTAATCCACCGGCAAAGGCAAAGGCCTCCTCGGCAAAAGTATCCCAGTTCCAGGTCTGCCAGATACCATAGGCTTTTTCCCGCATCGCGGGCCGTCCAGCAGACTGCTTGGCACGCATTCTGAGGAGTTTTGGGAACGTCTGTGCCTGAGATTCTTTCGAATCTGTCATATCCTGCCTTTGCTCATTTGTTGTCCCGCCTCTCGAATCCTGACCCAGCAGGCCAGATGGGAGGCTCATTTTCCAGGCTTGGCCAGGAGCGCTTGCTCCGCTAAGCCTCGTTCATCGGGCTTAGTGTAGGATAAAAAATCCATCGGTGCTAACCTTGAAACCACATTTTTGTAAAGTAACGGTAAAATATTTGCAACCAATACCCCCTTGCTCGCCGGCCTTGAGTAACCTTCCGCCTACTTTCATAGAGCCAGGGCGCCCAGCAAACAAATGGGAGCAGATCAAGACAACCTCCAGACCCGGGCCATCCTAACGCTGGATGCACTGGATCACCTTGACCAAGGCATCTCCGTGTTTGACCAGTCACTCCGGTTGGTCAGTTGGAATCGGTATTTCACCCAGATGCTCGAATTCCCTGATGAGCTCGCGCAGATCGGCACACCGATCAAAGCCCTGTTCACATTTAACGCTGAGCGGGGTGATTACGGTCCAGGTGACCCTGTTGCTCAGGTGCAAAAACGCATGGAACTGGCGCGCCAGTTCACCTCGCATCACTTTGAGCGGACCCGGCCCAACGGACGAGTCCTGGAAATACGTGGCACACCGCTGAAAAGCGGTGGATTTGTAACCATCTATACGGATATTACTGACCGCAAACACGCCGAACATGCTCTGAGAGAGAGTCATGACCTGCTTGAACACAGAGTCGACGAACGCACCGCTGACCTGCACAATCTCAACCAAATGCTAAGACAGGAAATTGCACAGCATCAAAGTGCACAGGCCGCGCTGGTCGAATCACAAAAACTCAATGCCCTGGGCCAATTGACCAGCGGCATTGCCCATGATTTTAATAACCTGTTAACGATCATTCAGGGGAATCTGGATCTGATCGGCAACGACCCACAGCCTGATGTGGCGACACGTGAATCGCTACGCGCCGCGTCTGGCGCCTCGCGACGAGGCGCCGATCTGACTCGCCAGTTGCTGGCATTTTCCAGCCACCAGTCGCTGGCCCCAACGGCGGTACGCCCTTCTGAGCTTTTTGCTGACATCGGCACTTTGCTCAAGCGCACGCTGGGCGAGACAATTGAGGTGACTATAGACCCAGACCCGAGCACCTGGGCGACGCAGGTTGACCCGATTAGATTAGAGAACGCTATCCTTAATCTGGCATTGAATAGCCGTGATGCCATGCCCCAAGGCGGGCGTCTTTCCATTACCGTGACTAATGTCTCGCTCGCCATACGCCAGCCAAAAATCGGGCTTGGTCCTGGTGATTTCGTGATGTATGTGATTGAGGATAACGGTGAAGGCATGACGCCAGAAACTGTAGAGCGGGCCTTTGAACCCTTCTTTACCACCAAAGGTGTGGGTACCGGTACCGGCCTCGGCTTGAGTTCAGTATATGGGTTTGCCCACCAGTCAGGGGGGCAAGTACGCCTGACTAGCCAACCCGCCGTTGGTACCCGGGTTGAACTCTACTTACCCCGCGCGACTGTTGACGAGGACAGAAAACCACAAGTTGTAGCATCAGAAGTACCCGGCGGAAATGGCGAGCGCATCCTGGTTGTAGAAAATGATCTGGATATCCGTCATTTTATCTGTCGGGTGCTGGATGAACTTGGATACAAGACATTCAATGCGCCTGATGGACAACAGGCACAGCGCCTTGCCGAAATCCACCCGAATCTGGATCTGCTACTGACTGACCTGCTCATGCCCGGAGGAATTGATGGCGAAAGCCTGTGTCATCACCTGAAAAATACACATCCGCAGATTCAAACTCTGTGTATTTCAGGCCGGGCAACCCAAACCACTAATGCTGACGCGAATGGCATATCCATACCAATCCTGGCGAAACCATTTTCTGCACAAGAACTTGCCCAATCCGTTCACCGGGCACTTAAGCCAAAGCAGGTTGGCAACTCATTACCTAGCCCACAAGCAGGTGCATGACCTTGCCGTCCTTCGCTAATACAAGCAAACAGATCCTGATCGTCGATGACGAACATGAGATTCGCAACCTGGTGCAACGGTACCTGGGTCGCGAGGGCTTCGATGTGGTGGGCGCCGGTGATGGAACTGCCATGCACGAATGCCTCAGAGTGCGTCAACCGGATCTGGTCATCATGGATATCCGACTCCCCGGACCCGACGGACTGTCGCTGACCCGTGAATTACGCCGCAACAGCCAAATTCCGATCATTATGTTGACCTCCAAAAAAGAGATTATGGATCGAGTCATCGGACTGGAAAGCGGGGCCGATGACTACCTGGCCAAACCTTTTGACCTGCGTGAACTGCTGGCACGGGTCGAGGCGTTGCTGCGCCGGTCTGAGGAAGGCCGAACCACGGGGGCGAACAACCGCGGGGTGCTTTGTTTTTCTAATTGGGAACTGGATATTGGCCGGCGGGAGCTTCGAGATAGCGCCGGTAACGAAACAACACTGTCGGCGGCAGAATTTGATCTACTGAAAGTGCTTGCAGAAAACGCCAACCAGGTATTGAACCGTGATTTCCTGCTGCAGGTCACGCGCGGCCGACCAACAATGCCTTTCGACCGAACCATAGATGTGCGTATCGGTCATCTGCGGCGCCGACTATCAAATGGTGTGACTGATGGCAAACAACTGCTTAAGACGGTGCGCGGTGCCGGTTATATGCTAGCCAGTGAAGTAACCTACAAGGACCTGGCAGTCTGATGGGTAGTCTTAATGGTCCGTCCTGGGCTAAAGAGCCTGGCCAAAGCCCGTAAACCTCGATCTTTGCTGATTAGCCGGGCAAGTCCGCCCGATACGACCCCCTCCTAGAAGGGAATGTCATCGTCAAAATCACCATCTTGACCCCCGCTCCCGCTCCCACTGGCCGGCGCTGCCTCAGCCTGACTGTAATCGGGCGGTGAGCCGCCCTGCGAATCGCCGCCACCGCGGCCGCCGAGCATCTGCATCTCGTTAGCCACGATTTCAGTCGTATAACGCTCGTTCCCATCCCGATCTTCCCACTTGCGGGTCTGCAAACGTCCTTCTATATAAACCTGCGACCCTTTCTTAAGGTACTCACCGGCGATCTCAGCCAACCGGCTGAAAAAGACCACCCGGTGCCACTCGGTTTTTTCCTGGCGTTCGCCCGATTGGCGATCCTTCCAGCTTTCAGTAGTTGCGATAGTCACATTGGCAATCGCGTTGCCGTTTGCCGAGTAACGAACCTCGGGATCCCGTCCCAGGTTGCCTACGATGATTGCCTTGTTAACACCCCTTGCCATGACTTTGCTTGCCTCCACATTCTGTTATAAACCTATCGGGACAAGGGTTTGGCCGCCGTGGTCAATATTGCCGCCGATCCCGCTCCCGCCACTCAATCAGGCGAGTATACCCCCGTTTCTACAACCCGTTGGTGTACGAATTACCCTTGACTTTTTGGCCGACTATTATTGACAAAACATCCACTTCAGGGGTGAACACACACCAAATACACCACCAGCAAAGTTGCAGCTCCTATCGATCAAATCCATCCAGCAACAGCTTTTTTCGAGTTCAATTGACAGTCACAAATAGAATCCGCCAGTATAGGCCCCAGCACGGAAAGAAAAAAATGAATACCGAGCTAATTCACTGCCGTCGACTAATATCAGTTTAAGAAAGGAGGCATACATGAGCGACGATGTCGCTGTTGAGGCCCGTGGTGTCTCGAAAATCTTCGGCGCATCGACAGATCAGGAAGTTAGGGCTCTGGATCATGTTTCTGTCTCGATAGCCCAGAACGAATTCTTCACCCTACTTGGGCCGTCAGGCTGCGGCAAAACTACCCTGCTGCGATTGATTGCGGGGTTCGAGCACCCAACCGATGGTGCAATCTTGCTCGAAGGTAAGGACATCAGTGCCTTGCCACCGTTTCAAAGACCGGTTAACACCGTTTTTCAGAACTATGCACTTTTCCCGCATATGACGGTTGCGCAGAACATCGGCTTTGGTCTGGAGATGCAGGGGCAATCTAAAGACGAAGTGGCAAATACCGTTGGCGCAATGCTGGTCCTCGTCAAGATGGAGAACCTCAAGAACCGGCGGATAGATCAGATATCCGGTGGACAGCAGCAGCGGGTGGCGCTGGCACGTGCGCTCGCGCCACGTCCTAAAGTCCTACTGTTAGACGAGCCACTTTCCGCGCTCGACCTGAAACTCCGAAAGGAGATGCAGGTTGAACTCAAACGACTACAACATGAAACAGGTATCACCTTCATCTTCGTCACTCACGATCAAGAAGAGGCGCTGACCATGTCTGATCGGGTCGCCGTCATGAACGAAGGCAGGATCCTGCAGGTCGGCGCACCACATGAGATCTATAACCGGCCCCACGATCGGTTCGTCGCCGACTTCATTGGAGACACCAACTTCATGCCGGCTGAAGTTATCGAACACGATGAGAGTGAGGTCCGGATACGACTACCGAGCGGTATCGAGATAACAGTCCCTGCGCCGCCAGGCCTGCCTCAGGGCAGCGAGGTCACGCTTGCCATACGGCCGGAACAAGCACGCATCGTCACTGACAGCGATGCCATATCGATTCAGGGTTCTCTGACCGATGAAATCTATATCGGCACCGATACCCAGTACCGTGTCGACATTGGGATGACCTCCCCCTTCGTTGTCCGGGTACAGAATGCCAATGGTGAAAGAGCACGTATTCCGCTGGGCTCTAGGGTCGGTATCGCTGTTGACCCAAGGACGATACAGATTCTCCAGGACTGAGCTATGAGCGCCGAGCAGGACAGCAGTACCGAGTCTTTCGAGAGCCTCGAAGCGCATGCGTACCAGCTAGAGGTCCGTCAGAATCTGCTGCTTTCCACACCGGCACTGATCGTTCTTTTCTGTGCTGCGTCTGGGACTTTACTCATCATGCTGGTCTTTTCCTTTCTGACGCCAGGCGACTACGGAGGAATCAAATGGCAGTTCTCTACTGAGGCGTGGTTCCAGGTCGCCTTTTACCGGGATATCTTTGATGAGACTGTATCTATCGCAGACGCCCACCTCTCGATCTTCTGGCGCTCGGTCAAGCTGTCGTTCCTGACGACTCTGGTGGCTTTTGTGCTGGGCTTTCCCACCGCCTACTTTATTGCGACCCGATCACCGGAGACACGCAATCTCTGGCTCTTTCTGGTGACGATTCCGTTCTGGACAAACCTACTGATCCGTACCTTCGCCATTCTTGAAATCATCCGTAACCAGGGTCTTGTGAACACTGTTCTCATTGCACTTGGGGTGATCGATCAACCACTCGACATGCTTTACACCGACATCGCGATCCTGCTCGGCATGACATACGTGTATATCCCGCTCATGATCCTGCCGATTTATGCCTCGATGGAGCGCTTTGATTTCCAGCTGGTCGAAGCAGCTTATGATCTGTACGCGACACGCTGGCGGGTTCTGGTTCGTGTCATTCTGCCTCTGGTTAAGCCAGGCGTGATTGCGGGATCGATCCTCGTCTTTGTCCCGTCACTGGGCGCCTATGTGACACCACGTGTCCTCGGCGGAGGCAAACATCTGATGATCGGCAACCTGATCGAACTGCAGTTTGGTCAAGGCCGCAACTGGCCATTGGGCGCGGCACTTTCACTGACCCTGCTCGTCATCGTCATGGTGGCACTCATTTTCTATGTCCGGTCAGCGCAGAAAGAAGGTGGAGCCCATGGCCACTAGTTCACGCCCGTTCTCCATCAAGCGAATGCCGGGGTTCAGTCTGCTCGCCCTCACCTGCTTTTTTGCGCTCTACATGCCCCTTGCCCCACTGGTCGTCTATTCATTCAACGCCGGTGACAACATTGCACTGTGGGAAGGTTTGTCACTGCGCTGGTATGTCTCCGCGTGGGAAAACGACCTCGTCCAAAGTGCTGCGATCCGGTCCGTTGTCGTAGCCGTGATTGCGTCGGTAGTTGCGACTTCGCTGGCAACGATGGCCGCGCTTGGCACAACGCGCACACGGCCCTACCGGGGTCAGACTTCAATTTATGCGATGGTCAATCAGCCACTGATGGTGCCCGAGATTGTGACCGCAGTCGCGCTGTTGATCTTTTTTGCACTTATCAAGGAGTCAACCGGATACCATGGCTACGCTTACCTCATCAGCGCACACACCGCATTCTGTATACCATTCGCTTATCTGCCTATCCGCGCTCGTCTTGAGGGTATGGACCGTGTTCTGGAAACTGCTGCGGCTGATCTTTACGCAACGCCGTGGCGCTCATTTACAAGGGTTACCCTACCTCTATTACTTCCGGGTATTCTTGCAGGTGCCATGCTGGCTTTTGTGATTTCACTGGACGACGTGGTGATTACCGAATTCGTCAAATCGGCGGGCCAGGATACCCTGCCAACTTACATGCTTGGCCAGTTACGGCGTACAATCACTCCGGAGATAAACGCAATTTCCACTGTACTGCTGGGTGTTTCTGTCGTAATGGTCACGATCATCTTTTTCTTAAGTCGCAAGAAAGCCTGAAACTGGAAACAACGTATATTTCGACAATCACTACAAACCTAAGGAGGAGAAAATGAAGTTAATGTTCAAAGCGGTTCTCTCAAGCCTGATGTTGGTCTTCAGCGGCATAGCAATGGCGGCAGGGGAATTAAATCTCTACAACTGGGGTAACTACACAAGCCCAGAACTCATCGAGAAGTTTGAAAAAGAAACTGGCATCAAGGTCACCATCACAGACTACGACTCCAATGAAACAGCGCTCGCTAAAGTGCGTGCCGGGGGTCATGGATTTGACCTTGCCGTGCCTTCCCACAGTCATCTGCCTATTTGGATCTCTGAAGGATTAATCGCAAACCCGCGAGTGGATCAGATGCCGAACTTTAAGAACGTTGCAAAAGAATGGCGTAATCCTGACTGGGACCCGGGTCGCCAATACAGTGCGCCATGGCAGTGGGGAAGTGTCGGCGTTATGGTAGATACTTCTGTTTATGACGGCGACATCAACACTTTCGGAATCATTCTGGATCCGCCTGAAGAATTGATTGGCAAAATCAATGTTGCGCCTGAAATGAACGACGTCATCAGCTCAGCCCTTCTCTATCTTGGAGGAGAGGCGTGCTCAGGAGACAAAGAGTTGCTGAAAAAAGCTCGTGACAAATTGGTTGAAGCTAAACCCAAGTGGAAATCAATGGACTATGGCGTCATTGAGAAGTTCGCAGGACGTGATCTTGCCGCCTCTCTCTACTGGAACGGCGCCGCCTTCCGTGCACGACTTAAGAATCCTGATGTCCGGTACGGTTACCCGAAGGAAGGTTACTCACTTTGGGCAGATGCGGTTGTACTTTTAAAGGATGCTAGGAATGTCGAGGAAGCTAAAACCTTCATGAACTTCATCATGGCGCCGGAGAATGCAGGGCTGATGTCTGCGTTCGCCCGATATGCCAACAGCATTGTCGGATCAGAGAAGTACATGCCTGAAGATATGGCAACAGCCCCTGAGGTTGTTGTTCCGCAAGAGTTCATCGGAGCTGGGAAGTTCTATCCCACTTGCTCACCGGAAGTCCAAAAGATCTATACAGCAATCTGGACCGAACTCCAGAAGTAGCCAACCACACCCAGGCCGGCCTAGATGGCCGGCCTGGGTGATTCTTTTCCTTAATTATGAAAACCATGCGGGGTTTTCCCGTCACCCCTGACACACGAGTCCCCCGGGACGAATGGGATCGCGCTCCCTGGAACCGCTGGTCTTTTCAGCACATCCGCGAGATTCTGCCAACTGTTGAAGTCTGGCGGGGCAACGACTCCGTCTGGCAGTTTCAGCAAAATCCGACCGATCTTGATTCTGTAACCTTCACCAGCCACTCGGGCGAGTCCACCAGCGTAATCGACTGGCTCTTGCAGAACTATGCCGACGGCGTTCTGGTTATTCATCATGGCGAGATTCTCTATGAGCGCTACTTTAACGAGATGACCGAGCGCACGCTGCACCTGTCCCAGTCGATGGCCAAGTCCGTAACATCGGCAGTCGCAGGGATCTTGGTTGCGCGGGGTCTGCTTGATCCTGAGGAACGCATCAGCACTTACCTTCCGGAGTTGGAAGAGACCGGATGGAAAGACGCCAGACTGCGTCATGCGCTGGATATGACCTCTGGCGTACGTTATGTCGAGGACTATGAAGCACTAGACTCGGACATCGCGGCAACCGATGTCGCCTCCGGCTGGCGGTCCCCAAAACCTGAGATTCCCTACTTTCAGTGCATGTGGGACCAGATCCTGAGCCTCAAGGAAACCGTTCGTGAACATGGTGCAGCCTTTGAGTACCGCTCGATTGAGACCGATGTGTTGGCCCACTGCATGGAGCGAGTGACACAGACCCCACTTGCAGAACTCATCAGCCGAGAACTCTGGCAACCGCTGGGGGTACAGGAAAGTGCCTGCTTTACGGTGGATGCAGCAGGCTACCCGCTGGCGGATGGGGGTTTCAATGCCACGCTATGCGACTATGCCCGTTTCGGCCAGATGCTCTGCAACGGGGGTGTCGGAAACGGCCGGCAGATCGTGCCGCAGGAATGGCTGCTGGACACCTTCGACGCGAATCCATCGATTTTTTGCAATAAAAACAATATGGATCTGGACAACGGGGCTTATCGAAACCAGTTCTGGATCAGGGACATCGACCGTCGAATTCTGATGGCAAGAGGCGTTTTCGGACAGATCATCTATGCCGATATGGACAACAGTCTAGCTATCACCCGTCTTGCGAGCTGGCCCGAGTTTGTTTCCAGCGAGCGCAAAACTGATGATCTTCGGGCATTCGATGCCATCACCCATTTCCTCACGGATCAATAGCATGAGCGATCTTGAACTTTGTTACCTGCCTGCCACCGAAGCGATTGCCCGGTTCAAGGCCAAAACCCTATCCCCTGTTGAACTGCTGGAAGCGCTGATCCACCGAGCCGATCAGGTAGAGCCCGTCATCAACGCATTTACCTACCGTCACTTTGACGAAGCGATGGCAAATGCAAAAAAGGCCGAAGCGAAATACGCCTCCGGCCAGCGCACCCGAGCGCTTGAGGGACTGCCGATCGGCATTAAGGACGAGAATTTCATCAAGGGTAAGCCCACATCGAGCGGCTCACTTATCATGAGAGACTTTGTGGCCGACGACACCTCGGTCGGTAATGAGCGGATACTTCGCGCCGGGGGCATCGTCCATGCCCGAACCGCAACACCAGAATTTTCGTCCGCAGCATATACAAACTCCCGGTTATGGGGGGTCACCCGAAATCCCTGGAATCCTGAGTTCACGCCCGGGGGGTCGTCTGGTGGCTCAGCCGCCTCGTTGGCATCCGGCACCAGCGCAATCGCCACCGGCTCTGATATCGGCGGTTCCATCCGCATCCCGGCAGGAACCTGTGGACTGGTTGGGTACAAACCGCCATACGGCCGCAACTCGGATGACCCGCCGTTTAACCTGGATTTTTACTGCCATACCGGGCCTCTGGCACGAAACGTCAGTGATGCCATCGCGCTACAGAATGTCATGTGCGGCCCCCACCCCAAGGACGTGGCGAGCCTTCGGCCCAAACTGCGCCTGCCTGCGCAGTACCCGCCGATCAAAGACTGGAAGATTGCCTTTTCAATGGACCTTGGCTTCTTTGAGGTTGATCCTGATGTACAAAAGAACACACTGAATGCCCTCGATGTTTTCCGGGATCTCGGGGCAACGGTGGAAGAAGTTGATATCGGGTGGGATCACCGGGTGCTCGATGCAGGACTTGCATACCTTTCCCATATTTTCGGTGCTTACATGGCGACTTACCTCAAAGACCATGCCGACAAGATGACAAACTATGTACGTCAGTGGGCCGAAGAAGCGCAGAAATCAACACCTGCGGAATTTCTCCACACACTGGAGGTGGTTAACGAGATGTATGCCACAGTGGGTCCGTTACTTGAGAAGTACCGAGTGCTCGTCTGCCCCACCAACGCACTTCCCGCAGTGCCGGCCGACTTTGACCACTCACGGGACACGATCAGTATTAACGGCAAGAGTGTGAACCCTGCGCTAGGCTGGGTAATGACAACGCCGTTTAATTCCTTAAGCCGATGTCCGGTGCTGACGGTACCGACAGGGCGGGCGGGCAATGGCGTACCGACCAGTATTCAGATTGTCGGTCGCACCTATACTGACAAAGATGTTTTTCAGGCCGGCATGGCATACGAATCCGCTGCGCCACAGTGGTTCTCAGATACCGGTCATCGTCCCGGTCTCGCCGATTCATGATCAAAGCAAACTCGCCGTCGTCGCG
>CAJWEF010000043.1 GCA_913031305.1 uncultured Acidiferrobacteraceae bacterium | reverse complement strand
GGTTCCCATCATCATCGCGGCTGGCAGTTTCAAGGGCATAACACTGGTGAGATCGCCTGAGGCGATCCAGTGGGAGATTTTTGCACTCGGCGTGGCTGTTGCGTTTGTCAGTGCCTGGGCAGTGGTTGCGTTGTTCCTGCGATTTATCTCACAGGTCGGTATGCTGCCCTTCGCGCTCTATCGGTTGATCCTGGGTGCTTGGCTGCTGATCCTGTTCTGGTAATCCGTAAGGCTAATCGGCTTTTGTGCGATTTGGGCGCACGGTACTGATCGCCTCAGTACGGCGTCGCTCTACTTCATTGCGTCTCGCGGTGCCATCAAGGCCTGAATCGGCAAGGTCGAAAAGATCAACCGCCCGAGCTGCGTTGAAATAGTCGTTGAGCAGTTGCGCTGGGACATAAGGTCCTTTTGGAGTATTGCCCCGGCCTCGGGAATCTGCCTCGCAGGCCAACACAAAAGATTCGATTCGCTCGGGGCGGCGAAAAGCGTCAAGCCGGTTCAAAAGTTTGAGCACAGTCTCAGGGCGCAATTCGTCCAGCCGGTGCATCAGCAGGTGTTGCCCGGTCACGAGAATCGCAAGATCACGATGATCATTGGGTACCCCAAGTCGCTGGCACAGTGCTTTGACCAGGTGTACGCCGCGGTGTTCATGCTTGATGTGACGCGGCCACTGGTCCTTTGGTGTGGCGCCTTTGCCCAGGTCGTGTACCAGCGCAGCGAACCTGACTTTGGTATCAGCAGAGATCTGGGCTGCTGCGTCTAGCACCATGAGTGTGTGCACAAGGGCGTCTCCCTCAGGGTGAAAGTCGGCTCTTTGCGGGATATCGTAAAGGGCATCGATTTCCGGGAACACCCGTGCCAGGGCACCGCAGGCACGTAATACCCGGATGAATTCAGCCGGCGCCGGTTCTGCCAGTGCCCGGCAGGTTTCCTGCCAGACGCGTTCGGCCACCAGCGAATCTATCTCGCCCGAGTGGCAGATGTCTTTCATTAAATCCAGAGTTTCTGGGGCGACGGTGAAACCTCGGTTCTGGTATCTCGCCGCAAAGCGGGCGACACGCAGCACCCGCAGCGGGTCTTCGACAAAGGCGGTGGAGACGTGGCGCAACATACCTTCTGCAAGGTCTGCGGCTCCGCCATAGGGGTCAATCAGCGTTCCGTCAGCATCCTGCGCTATCGCGTTAATGGTCAGATCGCGCCGGGAAAGGTCTTCTTCCAGAGTGACATCAGCACGGCTATCTGTGGTGAATCCGGTATAACCCGGTCCGGTCTTGCGCTCACGTCGGGCAAGGGCGTACTCCTCACCAGTACGCGGATGCAAGAATACCGGGAAATCCTTGCCCACGGCACGAAACCCCCGTTGGCGCATCTCGTTCGGACTGGAGCCGATGACTACCCAGTCGCGGTCCGATTCTAAAAGTCCCAGCAGGGTATCGCGTACAGCACCACCGACAAGGTAGCACTGAAGATGTTCGCAGGGGTCTGACATTAGGGCTAAATCGATTGGGTAAAGCAGTGCAGTTATGGGAATGTGATTCTATTCCTGCTCTTACAGGCTACCAAGTGTGCCGGAGCATTTGGTTTGTTGCTGGTTGGTGTTCAGCGGTGGTTGTCAGCCCGCTGGAGGGTACACTGTGGAAGACAATGCTCCATTGCCGCCACGATAGCAATTATTCCTCGCTCTGATGAGAAAAACTGTTTCGATGCCTATATTTTGGTTGTTGCTATGGGATCTGGCCATCTCGAGACCGAATTATCGACATGGTTTATTGCCAGGGATAATTGCATTACTTCTGCTGAGTGGCTGCCAAAGTGCCGCTTTTTACACTCAGGCGACTGTTGGGCAGTCAGAGTTGCTCTGGCATAGTCGACCGATTGGTGAGGTACTGGCTGACCCGCAAACACCGGAGGGTATCCGCGAACGCCTGACCCTGGTTGAAAGCGTTCGTCAATTCGCGGGTGAGGTTCTGGCGCTCCCGGCAAATCGCAGTTACCGGCGCTACGTTGATATCGAGCGTGACTTTGTCATGTGGAATGTATTTGCCGCCGCAGAATTCTCTGTGGAACCTGAGCTTTTCTGTTACCCGATTGCCGGCTGCGTCGGCTACCAGGGATATTTCAAAAAAGCTGATGCCGTGGCTTTTGCAAATAGTCTGGCCGTGCAGGGATTTGAGATATCAGTCGGCCCGGTTGCAGCCTATTCGACTCTGGGTTGGTTTGCAGATCCGGTTGTCAGTTCAGTTCTGAGTTACTCTGATACGGATTTAGCTGGGTTGGTGTTCCACGAGCTCGCACATGAGCGGGTCTATATCAAGGACGATACGACATTCAATGAATCGTTTGCCACCTTTGTTGAGCGCGAAGGCACGCGACGTTGGCTGGCGAGCAGCGGCCAGCAGGCCGATATCGCTGGCTTTGAGAAAATTCAGTTACAGCGGGACATTGTCGTCGATCTGATCCATAAAGCCCGCGCCGAATTGGGCGCTCTGTATGTGCGCGGTCTTGGGGTTGAGGAGATGCGCTGGCGAAAGCTTGCCGTGTTCGATCAGTTGCAGGCCGATTACAACGAGATGCGGCGTGCCGGTGACGCTAATGACTGGGGTAACTGGTTCGATGATAATCTCAATAACGCGAAATTGACGTCAATCGGTGTATATCATGATCGGGTTGAGTTTTTTGAGCAATTGTTTGAGCGTTCCAACCGTAATTTTGAGGTTTTTTACCGTTTGGTTGAGCAATTAGGAAGCTTGCCCCTCGAGGATTGACAAAACAGTTGTAACTCGGCACCAAGGATAGCAATGTATCAAACCTCAATGGGAGGCAGATCTTTGAGTTCACGCCTACCCTGGAATAGTATGCCGGGCCGTCTTTCACTCTATGTCGTTGAGCCTATCCCTAATGGTATGGTCAGCCGATACGCACTACCGACCGCTTGTTAGCGAACGGTTTTTGCGCTGCCGTAGTGGGCCTGGTAATCCTGTAGGGACTCAAGCTCAGAAGCCAGCTCTGGTTTACCCGCGAGAAAATCCATCAGGCTCGAAAACCGCGCCAGCGCATGTACCCGCAAACCAAACTCGTCAGTCACGAAATCTATGGCACCTCGACCGTCTTCAGTGACGGCTTCCTCTCGATCCAAAGCGATAATCACCGCAGCGGGCGTGGCGCCTGCAGCGCGTATGATGTCGACCGACTCGCGCACGGATGTGCCGGCAGTAATTACATCATCGATGATTACCACGTTACCGCTGATAGTCGCACCCACGAGTTGCCCGCCTTCCCCGTGATCCTTTACTTCCTTGCGGTTAAATGCGAAAGGGATGTCACGTTTGTATTCGTTCGCTAACGCGACCGCAGTGGCTACAGCGAGCGGTATTCCCTTGTAGGCCGGGCCAAATAGCATAAAAGATGCTGGCTCGGCCTCGTGCAGGGCTGCTGCGTAGAAGTTTGCAAGTGTCGACAGCGTCGTACCACTATTGAATAGGCCGGCGTTAAAGAAGTACGGGCTGACCCGACCAGATTTGAGGGTAAACTCCCCGAAGCGCAATACCCCCGCATCGAGTGCAAACTGCAAGAACGCATGCTCGGTATTAGAGGTTGGCGCCATTGATTGGAAAGTCGGATTCAGAGGATTTCACAGGTGCGAATAATAACCGTTAACGTCAATGGTATAAGGGCGGCAGAGCGCAAAGGGTTTTTCGAGTGGCTGGCAAAGCAAAAGGCAGACTTTGTCTGTTTGCAGGAAACCCGGGCCCAGAGTGCCAAGCGTGCGGGCGAGCAGTTTTACCCGATCGGCTACACCACCGCTTACGTGGATGCACAGCGCCCGGGTTACAGTGGGGTGGCTTTGTACTGCAGGCGCAAGCCAGATCATATTCGTGAGGGTTTGGGCTGGGAAGATTTAGATAGTGAAGGCCGCTGGGTCCAGGCGGATTACGGGCGGCTCAGTGTGGTATCGCTATACCTGCCTTCAGGCTCCAGCGGTGATCAACGCCAGCAGTTTAAATATGAGTTGATGGAGCGCCTGAAGCCAATGCTAAAGAAATTCGCCGCCAGCGGGCGCGAATATATTATCTGCGGCGACATCAACATCGCACACAAGGAGATCGATCTTAAGAATTGGCGGGGCAACCGCAAGAACTCAGGGTTTTTGCCAGATGAACGCGCGTGGATGGACTGGTGGTTTACCGATGGAGGCATGATCGATGTTTTCCGTCAGGTGGAGCCCGGTGAAGACCAGTACACCTGGTGGTCGAACCGAGGCCAAGCCTGGGCCAAGAACGTGGGCTGGCGTATTGATTACCAGATTGCCACACCCCTGATTGCCGCGCGGGCCCATGCCGTCAACATATACAAGGCAGAGCGGTTCTCAGATCACGCGCCACTCATTATTGACTACCGGGTCAGCGACCGTTGGCTGCGCGCCAAACCATGACTATTCCCCAGCCCTCAGGTGTCGTTATTCAGGGCGTCTGGCGGGGGTAGGCTAAGATGAACTCTGGCAAGACGGTACAAGGTGGGACTCAGTCTTTCGCTGAGACCTTCAGTATCTACCTCGATCGGCGTATGGCCCGTATTGGTCTGCTGGGACTAATCAGTGGTTTCCCCTGGGTGCTGATTGGAAGTGCTCTCAGCCTGTGGCTGAAGGAAGATGGCCTCAGCCGCAGCACGATCGGCTGGGCTGGGTTGATCTTTGGGGTATATGCGGTCAATTTCCTGTGGGCACCGCTGATCGACCGGATTCGCATACCCTGGCTGACGGCCCGGCTGGGTCACCGGCGCGCCTGGATAGTTTTAATGCAGTCGGTCATTCTGATCTGCCTGGTAATCTGGAGTCGATCGGACCCGGTTGCGGGATTGGCCGGAGTTATCACCATTGGGCTGGTTATTGCTATCGCCTCGGCTACTCAGGACATCACGATTGATGCACTGCGTATCGAACAGGTGAATTCGACTGAAGGCAGTGCGATGGCGGCAGGCGCTGCGGTGGCTGTCGTAGGGTGGTGGACCGGGTATAAACTGGGCGGTGTTGCTGCACTGACGACTGCGCAGGCCTTTGAGAACGCGGGCGTCGCAAACTACTGGCAGGCCACATTCCTGGCGTTGGGTATGGTCGTGATCGTTTGCAATATCGCCTTGATGTTTGTGTCCGAGCCACCGCCGGTAGATCGTGCCGCGGCGCAATCGCACGATGAAACACTGATTCGCTCGCGGCTGCACTTCAGCGGACTACTTGCGGGGCTTGTGGCCTGGCTGGGTGGGACGCTGGTGGCTCCGTTAGCGAGTTTTTTCCGACGTAATGGGGTTGCCATCGCCCTGGCTGTGTTGGGATTTATCTTCCTTTTTAAGATCGGCGAGGCTTTTCTGGGCCGCATGTCGATCATTTTTTACAAGGAAATAGGCTTTTCAAAAACCGATATCGCTTTTTATTCCAAAGGCATCGGCTGGGTGACTACAGTGCTTTTTACGCTGTTGGGCGGGCTTTTTGCCGCCCGGACAGGCCTGGTACGCGCGATGTTCCTGTCTGGAATCCTGATGGCCTTAACCAATTTGTTGTTCTCGGTGTTGGCGTGGTCCGGGAAATCGGAAGGGCTTTTTGCCCTGGCCGTGGTGATGGATGATCTGACCGGTGCTTTTGCCACGGTGACATTTGTGGCATTTATCTCGATGCTGGTCGACCGAACTTACACCGCGACCCAGTATGCCCTGCTGGCCTCAATCGGTACCGCTGGGCGGACGCTGTTCGCGTCATCTTCAGGCTCTCTGGTGGACTGGCTGGACGGCGACTGGGGCATTTTCTTCGTGATTACCGCGGTTATGGTCTTGCCGTCCCTTGCATGCCTGTGGATGATCCGACGCCAGCTGGCTGGGATGCTGGCTGGGGCTCAAGTCAGGCTGTTCAGCAAAACATCCGAGATAGATACTTAAGTACTGTCCCAGCAGAAGGTATAATTAGGGGTTCTGCTGCTCGCTATGAGTCAGCCAGCCTAGCCCTGTTTTCTGGAATCTGCCCATGCCAATCTACGAGTATGTCTGTCAACAATGCGATCATCACCTGGAAGCTTTGCAGAAGTTGTCAGATGAGTCGCTGAAATTTTGTCCGGAGTGTGGTGAAGCCTCTTTGCGTAAGCAGGTGTCGGCCGCCGCCTTTCGCTTGAAGGGCACTGGTTGGTACGAAACCGATTTTAAAAATTCGGGCAAGCAAAAAGAGAAAACTAACGGCACCAAGGCTGACTCCTCTAAAGAAGCGAAATCTGGCGCGAGCGGCAAAGACTCAACATCCAAGAGCTCTACCGCTTCAAAATCGTCTGAAACGACTTCTTCGTTGGGAAAATCTGACGCCGGAAAAAAGGGCACCTCCTCCTCCACCTCTGAGTCGGCCTAACGGCTTTTGCGGGTGACATCTGTGGCGCCAGGAAACAACGTGACATCAGAACAACGTGATTGCCTGTGTGGCGAGCTTGACGAATCCTTTGTTGCTCGTGAAGTCGTGTTGTGTGGCTGGGTTCAGCGCCGACGCGACCACGGCGGTGTGATATTTATCGATCTGCGTGACCGGCGCGGCCTGGTACAAGTTGTGTTTGATCCAGATCGGGCCGAACAGTTTGCTCTGGCCGAAACGGTACGCAATGAGTATGTGCTGCGCGTTACCGGCAAAGCCCGCTTACGCCCGGAAGGTACCCACAACCCAGATCTACCGACTGGCGCTGTCGAAGTATTAGGGCTGGAACTCACTATTTTGAATAGTGCCGATCCCCTGCCTTTCCAGATCGAGGACGTCGAGACCGGTGAAGCAGTGCGCTTGCGTTACCGTTATCTGGATCTTCGCAGCGAACGTATGCAACGCAACCTGCGGTTGCGTCATCGCCTGATACGGGCATTACGCCATTATCTTGATGAGCGGGATTTTGTCGAGATAGAAACCCCGGTGCTGACCCGGTCTACCCCTGAGGGGGCACGTGACTATCTGGTGCCGAGCCGGGCGCAGCCTGGTCAGTTTTTTGCACTGCCCCAGTCGCCGCAATTGTTCAAGCAATTGTTGATGGTGTCGGGATTCGAGCGTTATTACCAGGTAGCTCGATGTTTCCGTGATGAAGACTTAAGAGCTGATCGTCAACCCGAATTCACCCAACTTGATATCGAGATGTCCTTCATTGATGAAGCAGACGTCATGAGCGCTATGGAAGGCATGATGCGTGAAGTCTTCTCAAGCGTTTTAAAAATCGATCTGCCAGACCCGCTTCCAAAGCTCACTTATGCCCAGTCTGTTCGGCGTTTTGGTACTGATCGGCCAGATCTTCGTATCCCGCTGGAGCTGGTCGATGTGGCGGATCTGATGGCCGAGGTTGAATTCAAGGTATTTGCGGGCCCAGCCGGTACGCCTGGGAGTCGGGTAGCCGTGTTGCGGGTTCCAGGCGGCGCCTCCCTCAGTCGCCAGCAGATCGATAGTTACACCGAGTTGGTTAAACAGTTCGGCGCCGGTGGACTCGCCTATATCAAGGTCAACAAACTCAGCGATGGCATCGGCGGGCTGCAGTCGCCGATACTGAAATTCCTGCCCGAAACCGTAGTTAGCGAACTACTCGACCGCGTTGGCGCCGAAGATGGCGATCTGCTGTTTTTTGGTGCAGACCGCGAGCGGGTCGTCAACGATGCGCTTAGCGCGCTTCGGATACGTCTTGGTCATGATCTCGACCTGGTTACGCCAGGCTGGCGACCGCTTTGGGTGGTTGATTTTCCACTGCTTGAAGAAGATGCCGCGGCCGGGCGCTGGGTGGCGCTTCACCACCCGTTTACGGCGCCGCACACCGAAGATGTGGATCACCTGGCGACCGACCCAGGAGCCGTGCGATCGCGCGCCTATGACATGGTGCTAAATGGCACCGAGATTGGCGGCGGCTCAATCCGTATCCATCAAAGGGCAGTCCAGCAGCAAGTTTTTGCAGCTTTAGGTCTTGATGAGGCGCAGGCGCAAACCCGTTTTGGTTTTTTGCTTGATGCACTGCGATACGGTGCACCGCCGCACGGCGGAATCGCTTTCGGTATCGACCGGATTGTTTCGATGGTGGCGGGTGAAGGCTCGATACGCGATGTGATTGCATTCCCCAAAACGCAAAAGGCATCCTGTTTGTTGACCGAAGCCCCGGGCGATATCGACAATGATCAGTTGCGGGAGCTGGGCCTTCGCCGTGCTACCCCGCAGCGCCCGGACGGGACGGCGATGGAGTGAGTGCGAAGGCTTTGTTGCCACCGGTACGCTACAAGCGGCCGGAATCGGTCCTGGTAGTTATCTATACTGTGGCCGGCGAGACATTACTCTTGCAGCGGATACGAAGCGGTTTTTGGCAATCCGTGACCGGTGGTCTGAACTGGGGTGGTGAAACCCCTGCCGAGGCAGCTCGGCGTGAAGTGTTTGAAGAGACCGGCCTCCAGAGGGCTTCGGGCTGGCGTGACTGGTATTTCAGCCGGCCCTTTTATATCCTGCCTGAGTACCGCCACTGGTATGGTCCGGGCGTGGTGGAGAATATTGAGCATTTTTTCTCACTGGAACTCCCGGCGCGGTGCCCGGTCAAGTTAAACTCGTCCGAGCATGACCAAAGCTGTTGGGAGGATCTGGCAGTGGCAGAACATACCCTGTGGTCATGGACAAATCGGGCTGCGCTGGCGCAGGTGATTGCAGAACAGGTGTAATCACACTGTTAACTTAGTACTGATCAGGCAATTAGGCCGGGGAAGAGGCGACCAAGATGGCCGGACACAGTAAATGGGCCAATATCAAGTTTCGCAAGGCGGCCCAGGATGCCAAGCGGGGCAAGTTGTTTACCAAGTTGATCCGGGAGATCACCGTGGCTGCCCGCGCGGGTGGGGGTGATAGCGCATCTAATCCCCGGTTACGTGCTGCGGTGGAAAAAGCGCTCGCTGGAAACATGACTCGAGATACTGTTGATCGCGCGATCAAGCGGGGTACTGGAGAGCTTGAGGGAGTATCTTACGAAGAGGTGCGTTATGAGGGTTATGCTCACGGGGGCGTGGCCGTTCTGGTTGACTGCACTACCGATAATCGTAACCGGACGGTAGGAGAGGTTCGTCATCTTTTCAGCAAGCATGGCGGTAATCTGGGCACAGAAGGTTCGGTCGCCTATCTTTTCAGTAAGATCGGACTGTTTGTTTTTGCACCCACAGTGGATGAAGAAGCTGTAATGGAGGTGGTCGTTGTTGCTGGAGCTGAGGAAGTGGAAACCGCGCTGGACGGATCGACCGAGGTGATCACAACTCCGGAACTATTTGACACCGTTCGCGCCGCGCTGGCACAGCAGGGCTTGGAGCCAGAGATAGCTCAGATAGTGCAGCGTCCAGCGACAGAAACCGAACTTGACGGTGATGATGCCCGGAAAGTCGTGAGCCTGGTAGATGCCCTAGAAGAGATGGATGACGTACAGGACGTGTTTACCAATGCCAGTTTCCCCGAGGAGATGGCGGCGTCGGGCTGATAACCTGGCGCGGTATGCCCGTGGAAAACATCAGGGTTATTGGTATTGATCCAGGCTCCCGGGTCACAGGTATCGGGGTCGTTGAGGCGCGTGGCCAGTCCTTGCACTATATTTACAGCGAGTGTGTGCGTGCCGGTGATGGCTCACTGGGATCCCGCCTGGTAACGATTCACGGCCGTATATGCGACGCCATCGATCAGCACCGACCCACGGCAGGCGCCATTGAGAAAGTGTTTATGTCAACCAATCCGCGCTCTGCGTTGGTATTGGGGCAGGCTCGTGGCAGCGCTCTTCTGGCCTTGGCGCATAATGAGTTGGAGATTAGCGAATACAGCGCTTTGGAGATCAAGCGCTCAATTACGGGTACTGGCCGGGCCAGCAAACAGCAGGTACAGCATATGGTGAGAGTTCTGTTGGGTCTGGATCATAAGCCGCCACAGGATGCTGCTGATGCATTGGCCTGCGCAATCTGTCATGTGCACCTGGCGCAAGTTCGCAAACGCCAGGAATCAGTCATGTCCGAACTGGCGGATCGTAACTTCGGTGGGGTGAGACAGTGATCGGCCAGGTCAGCGGTACGTTGGTACATAAGCGGCCGCCACAATTGATGATTGATGTAAGAGGCATTGCCTATGAACTGGAAGCGCCAATGACTGCCTTTTACAATCTGCCGGAAGTCGGCGCCAGCGTTTCACTGTATACACACCTGGCGATACGTGATGATGCTCACCTACTGTTTGGCTTTACTGACCGGCGCCAGCGCGACCTGTTCCGTATGTTGCTGAAGACCAGCGGCGTTGGGCCACGGGTCGCATTGGCGATTCTTTCTGGACTGACAGCGGATGATCTGGTTGCCTGTATCAGTGCTGGTGATGTTGCTCAACTGACCCGGGTGCCTGGCATTGGCCGCAAGACCGCTGAACGTCTGGTCATTGAATTACGTGATCGGCTCGATGGCATCAGTGATTCTGGTACCGACCCGTCGGCTGCTGGGTTAACCCCCCAACAGGATGCAATCAGTGCATTGGTGGCCTTAGGATACCGCGCGGCTGAGGCGGGTCGTGCGGTACGCTCAGTTGATACAGACGATGGCTCGGCTGTTGAATCCCTCATCCGTGAGGCACTCAAGGCGATTTCTGGAGACACGACATGAGTGACCACGACCCGGTGATAAACCCGACCCATCAGGGCGATTCCTCCCAGGAACAGGTGTTGGACCGCAGTCTGCGGCCGTTACGTCTGGATGACTTTATTGGCCAGCCAAAGGTGCGTGAGCAGTTGGAGATTTTTATCACCGCTGCCAAAGGTCGAGCGGAGGCGCTTGACCACGTCCTGGTATTTGGTCCGCCGGGTTTGGGCAAGACTACATTGGCCCATATCCTGGCACACGAGATGGGTGCGAACCTGCGCCAGACTTCCGGTCCGGTTTTGGAGAAGGCAGGGGATCTGGCAGCGATATTAACCAATCTTGAACCACACGATGTGCTTTTCGTAGACGAGATTCACCGTTTGAGTCCAGCGGTAGAGGAGATTCTTTACCCGGCACTTGAGGACTATCAGTTGGATATCATCATCGGTGAGGGTCCAGCCGCTCGCTCAATAAAGTTGAATCTGCCACCGTTTACTCTGGTGGGCGCCACGACTCGTGCTGGCCTGCTGACTTCCCCGTTGCGTGATCGTTTTGGCATTGTCCAGCGTTTGGAGTTTTATCAGCCCTCGGAACTGGCAATGATTGTCGAGCGCTCGGCACGTATCCTTGCTGTTCCCAGTGATGCCAATGGTGTTGATGCCATTGCCAGGCGCAGCCGTGGTACGCCGCGTATCGCCAATCGATTATTGCGCCGAGTCCGTGATTACGCTCAGGTTAAGGCGGATGGCGCGATCAGCAGTGAGATCGCCGACAGCGCACTTGATTTGCTCGAGGTCGATGGTTTTGGTCTCGATGCGTTGGACCGGCGTTTGTTGCTTGCCATTATGGAAAAATTCGATGGCGGCCCAGTGGGTGTTGACAGTCTTGCCGCTGCGATTGGAGAGGAGCGCGGCACTTTAGAAGATGTTGTGGAGCCATATCTTATTCAGTCGGGATTTCTGATGCGTACCCCCCGAGGGCGTGCTGCTACCCGGGCCGCATACCGCCACTTTGGTCTGGCTCTGCCCGCAAGTGATGGCCCTCAGACTGGCCTTTTTCCTGGAGCCTCCGAAGGCTCCGCACCATGAAAAGGTCAGGAAATTCTCACGCTGTTGACAGGGTTGGCAGGCGTTTTTCCTATAGTGTTGAGCCCACTGATGGGTATCGCATGACTGGTTTATGATCGGGTCGGATGCAGTGTTCCGTTGGCCGGTACGGGTTTATTACGAGGATACTGATGCCGGGGGAATTGTTTATTACGCTAACTACCTTAAATTTATGGAACGGGCACGCAGTGAGTGGCTGCGCTCGCGGGGCGTAGACCTTGCCGTGCTGGCCCATAATGAAGATGCAATGTTTGTCGTGCGCTCGGCTAAGCTTGAGTTTTTGCGTCCGGCACGTTTGAGCGACAATCTGGAGGTATCTGTACAGGTAGCCCAGCAACGCCCCGCGAGTGTAGAACTGTCTCAGGCGGTGACCCGATCTGGGGAAGCGCTATGTACCGGTGTGGTGCGTTTGGCCTGCATTAATATTCGCACCGCGCGGCCCCGGCCTTTGCCGGCTTTTTTGAGGGTGAGTAACAACCGATGAACGAAGCAGTCAAACTCGCAGTGAGCAATGAAACGCTGTCGATCCTACAACTGGTACTCCAGGCAAGCCTGCTGGTGCAACTGGTCATTCTGATTTTGGTGGCGGCATCACTGGTATCGTGGACAGTTATTTTTACCAAAGCCAACTCACTGAAAAAACTGCGCCGGGAGGCAGACGATTTTGAGGCTGACTTCTGGTCTGGCGGGGAACTTAACAGTTTGTACCGGCGTTGTACCGAGGGCGGCGTTGAGCCGATCGGTATGACCGGCGTCTTTGTTTCAGGTTATCGGGAGTACACCCGGCTTGCAGGTAACACAGCGATAGAGCGTACCGATCTGGTTGAGGGCGTACAGCGGGCAATGCGCGTAGCCCTTAGCCGCGAGGTCGAATCGTTGGAAGCGCACCTACCGTTTCTGGCAACGGTGGGCTCTATCAGCCCCTATGTAGGTCTTTTCGGCACCGTATGGGGGATCATGAATTCTTTTCGTTCGCTGGGCGCAATGCAGAGTGTTTCTATTGCAACCGTTGCGCCGGGAATTTCTGAGGCCCTGATAGCGACCGCCATGGGTCTTTTCGCGGCGATTCCGGCCGTTATCGCCTACAACCGTTATTCCGCTAGCTCTGAGTCACTGATTGCCCGTTACGATGTTTTTGTCGAAGAATTTCTCAGTATCGTCAATCGACAGGCCGTGAGTGGCCAGCGGCGCGGCTAACGGATTCTCCCGGGTCATTGTAATGCGTCCACGTCGTCACAAACGCCAGATGAGCGAGATTAACGTTGTACCGTATATTGATGTCATGCTGGTGCTGTTGGTGATTTTTATGGTTACCGCGCCGTTAATGATGGAGGGGGTCACCGTCGAGTTACCCCAGGCTGATGCCCGCGCAGTGTCAGAAGACAGCAAGGAACCTTTCGTGGTTCACGTAGACAAGGCGGAGCAGTATTTCATCAATGATGATCCCAACCCGATCACCAATATCCAGGAGATCCGAATCAAGGCGGACATTGTGTTGCGCAACAGCCCCAAGACCGAGTTCTTGGTTCGCGCAGACAAGAATGTCCGTTATGATGCGGTTGTGCAGGCAATGGTTTTGCTGCAACAAGCCGGTGTGCCTGGTGTGGGACTGGTGACCGACTCGTTGGAACATTGATCGCCGGTGAGTCGGAGTCCGCGCAAAGCTGCCAGTCCGATTCGGGGTTTTATATACGCGGTTCTGATTCATATCATTTTTGGTGCACTGATTGGGGTGAGTTTGTGGTTTCAGCCCCAGGTGATCGAGCCCTTGCCGGGTAAACCGGTGCAGGCAAAAGCAATAGATCTGGCCGCGATCGAAAGGGCCGAGGCTGAGAAAAAACGTAAAGCCACCGAGAAGAAGAAAGCGGCTGAAAAAAAGAAGAAAGAAGAGGCTTTAAGGAAGAAAAAGGCGGCTGAGAAAAAGAAAAAGGCCGAGGTTGAGAAAAAACGCAAAGCCACCGAGAAGAAGAAAGCGGCTGAAAAAAAGAAGAAAGAAGAGGCTTTAAGGAAGAAAAAGGCGGCTGAAAAAAAGAAAAAGGCCGAGGTTGAGAAAAAACGCAAAGCGGCCGAGAAAAAGGCTCGGGAAGCGGCTGAGGCCCAGGCGCAGCTCGAGCGCGATGAACAAGAGGCGGTGTCTGCCTTTGGCGCGCTGGTTTGGGCAATCCAGCAGCGGGTCAGCAGTAACTGGAGCGAGCCAGGAGACTTTAGCGGCATGAGCGTCTCGTTTCTTGTTAAGGTAGATAGGGATGGAAACGTTATCTCGGTGACTATCACTAAAAAAAGTGGGGATTCACGTCTGGACGAATCGGCCGAAAATGCTATTTTCAAGGCCTCTCCTTTGCCGTTTCCCACTGAGCCTCGTTATTACGAGTACCTGAAAGAATTTAACTTTGTTTTTAAACCCTGACCCATAGGAAAATAGCGACGATGAGAAGGCTTGTTGCGGGAATGTTGCTGGCGTTATCGACCGGGTGTGTGGTGTTGCTTCCTACCTCTGCGTTCGCAGCCCTTACTATTGAAATTACCCAGGGCGAGGATTCAGGTACCCCGATTGCTGCAGTCCCATTTCGTTGGCATGGTGACGGCGAGCCACCTGAGGATATTCGCGAAATCATTGCGGCAGATCTGCACCGCTCAGGCCGTTTCGATCTATTGCCAGCTGCTGATTTTCTCTCTAAGCCAAGCGAGATCACCGAGGTTCGCTACAAGGATTGGCGTCTGATCAAAGCTGAAGCATTGGTGATTGGCCGGGTGATAGAGAAAGGTCCCGATCAGTTTGAGGTCAGCTTCCAGTTGCTGGATGTTTACCGTGAAAGAATCAAGGTAGGCCTGCGTTTTTCTGTTAGTGCGGCACAACTGCGTCAGGTAGCACATCAGATCAGTGACCGAATCTTTTATGAGATGACGGGCGTTCGCGGGGCTTTTGATACCCGCATCGCCTATGTGACGATGAATCAACAGAATAACGGCGACCGCCTGTACCGGTTAATGGTGGCTGATTCCGATGGTCACGACCCCCAGCAGATTCTACAGACAACCAATTTGCCGGTATTGTCACCGGCTTGGTCGCCCAATGGCGAATGGTTGGCCTACGTGTCGTTCTCCAATGCCACTTCTGGCGCTAACATCTGGCTGCAGGATATTAATTCTGGCAACCGCCGGACTATTGCGCAGGTTGAAGGGGCAGCGAGTGCACCGGCCTGGTCCCCGGATGGCAAGTGGTTGGCGCTGACGATTTCGGTCAAGGGCAACACGGATATTTACGTGCTCCAGGTAGCGTCTGGTGAGATTCGGCAATTGACGCGTCACCCGGCAATCGACACCGAGCCTGCTTGGTCCCCAGACGGCCGGCACTTGGTTTTTACCTCTGATCGTAGCGGCCGGCCACAGATTTATCGCATCAGCCGCAGTGGTCGTGACATTGAACGCCTGACCCGGGAGGGAAAGGAAAACGCCAGGGCATCATACCATCCCAGTGGCAAACGGCTGGTGATGGTGACTAACCGCGGGACAGGCGCGGGATACCAGATTGGTGTATTCTCTATGGCCAGTGGCGAGATGGAATTGCTGACTGACGGTACACTCGATGAATCGCCGACTTTTTCGCCAAACGGCGCGATGATTCTGTATGCTACGCGTCTGGGTAGGGATGGTATTCTTGCCGCAGTGTCAGCGGATGGCCGTGTACGACAGATACTGAAAATGCATGATGGAGAAGTGCGAGAACCGGCCTGGGCAGCAAGCCGGTAGTAGCCAGTAAAGATATTGAATACAGGAGATTGATGATGCGTAGATTTGGGACGGTTTTCCTAGTG
>CAJWEF010000042.1 GCA_913031305.1 uncultured Acidiferrobacteraceae bacterium | reverse complement strand
CCATTCGTGAAGGCGGTCGGACGGTTGGTGCCGGTGTGGTGTCGAAGATCATCGAGTAATGAGATTATGCCGCTGCGAGCGGTAAAAGAAGTTAGGCCAGTAGCTCAATTGGCAGAGCGGCGGTCTCCAAAACCGCAGGTTGGGGGTTCGATTCCCTCCTGGCCTGCCAGAACAGGGAATTGATCGGAGCACTGGAACAGTGGCAGATAAACTGAAACTGGCAGCAGCAGGATTTGTTATCGTCGCAGCATTGGTACTGTTCTACCTGCTGGACGACATCTCGTCTCTTATTCGTGCGCTCATTGTCGTTGCGGGTGTAGTGGTTGCTGCGGGCATCGCACTGACTTCGGACTCTGGCAGGGCAGCGTGGCAGTTTGCTTTGGCGACTCGCACTGAGGTTCGCAAGGTGATTTGGCCGACTCGTCGTGAGACAGCGCAGTCGACTATGGTCGTAATACTGATGGTGCTGGTTGTGGGAATTTACCTATGGGTATTGGATGCCTTGTCGTTTTGGGCAATCTACGACCTTGCCTTGGGGTTGGGATAAGACACGATGACTGATGCTGTAACAATGGATGCACCTATGAGTGAAGATACCCCGGGGACAGTTGCCGATTCGGACATGAAGTGGTTTGTGATCCAGGCCTTTTCTGGATTCGAAAAGCATGTAAAGGAATCATTGCGCGAATATATTCGCCGCGGTGGGATGGAAGACCAATTTGGTGAGATCGAAGTTCCGACCGAGCAGGTAGTGGAACTTCGAAACGGGCAAAAACGCACCAGCGAACGCAAGTTTTTCCCCGGATATGTACTGGTCCACATGAAGATGAGCGATGAGGCATGGCACTTGGTCAAGTCAGTTCCTAAAGTGTCTGGCTTCGTCGGGGGCAGCGGCTCCAAACCCGCGGCGATCTCGGACAAGGAAGCCGGAGCTATTCTTCAGCAAGTCCAGGAAGGTGCAGAGAACCCTCGACCCAAATACACCTTTGCCCCGGGAGAAGTGGTCCGGGTTGTCGATGGGCCGTTCAAAGAGTTCAGCGGGACGGTAGAAGATGTCAACTTTGAGAAAAGCAAACTGAAGGTTTCGGTATCTATATTCGGCCGGTCTACTCCGGTGGAATTGAGTTTCACCCAGGTCGAAAAGGCCTGACGCGCTGCGACTGCAGCGAAAACGAGTCGTTAATTAAAAGGGGAGCTTTGCGGCGTTCGGACCCGACGGAGTAAAAAATGGCGAAGAAGATTGATGCGTATATCAAGTTGCAGGTACCGGCCGGGGGCGCTAAACCCAGCCCACCCGTAGGCCCGGCCCTGGGCCAGCATGGCTTGAACATCATGGAGTTCTGCAAGGCATTTAACGCAGATACCCAGGATGTTGAACCCGGCCTACCCATACCGGTTGTCATTACGGCGTACTCGGACAAGAGTTTCACCTACATCAAAAAGACGCCGCCCGCGTCGTTTCTGCTGAAAAAGGCAGCCGGGCTGGAAAAGGGTAGCGGAGAGCCTAACAAGAACAAGGTAGGCAAGGTTGGCCGGGCCGAACTTGAAGAGATCGCCAAGATAAAGATGCCAGATCTTAGTGCTTACGATATGGACCAGGCAGTAAAGATCATTGCCGGTAGCGCCCGCAGTATGGGTATTGAAACGGAGGGCGTCTAATGGCAGCGCACAGTAAAAGATACCGCCAGGCTGCCGAGCATCGCACAGCAGATAACTACTACCCCATCGATGATGCGCTGAAGGTTATCAAGGAAACCGCATCGGCAAAATTTGATGAGACAGTCGATGTCAGTATTAACCTGGGTGTTAATGCGAAAAAGTCCGATCAGAATGTCCGGGGCGCGACTGTGTTGCCTAAGGGAACTGGCAAGACCGTTCGCGTTGCAGTCTTTGCCGATGGTGCCGATGCCGAGGCAGCCAAAGGGGCAGGCGCTGATGTGGTCGGATTGGATGATCTTGCGGAGACCATCAAAGGCGGCAAGATCGACTTCGATATTTGTATCGCTACACCCGCGACAATGCGCGTGGTCGGAAAACTGGGACAGGTGCTTGGGCCGCGAGGGCTGATGCCCAATCCCAAAGTGGGTACGGTGACACAGGATGTCGCCAAGGCAGTCGGCAACGCCAAGGCCGGTCAGGTGCAGTTTCGCATCGACAAAGCTGGGGTCGTCCATTGCCCCATTGGCAAAGCGTCTTTCGATGCCGATGCCCTGAAAGAAAACCTGATGGCGCTGTTGAATGCGCTGAATAAGGCCAAGCCGTCCGCCGCCAAGGGCCAATACCTAAGGCGATTGACCTTGTCCACGACGATGGGGCCGGGCGTTAAAGTCGACCGTGCCTCAGTAAGTTAAATAGATTTGTTTTGAGGGGCTCGACCATGGCTTTGCTGCCTTTTTAGGCAACAAAAGTTGGGTGGGTTCGTCGAAGACCGTAGGTGTGAAGCCGGTGACGTTACCGGGTTTGCTTAATGGTGCTCCACCAGCCTGCGCAGGCGGTGCCCCAGATCCGAAGATTTTTCAGGGTCAGGACACCAAGGTGTAACCAGTAGGGAGTAGTGCTAAATGAGCCTTAATATCGATCAGAAAAAGGCCGTCGTCAGCGACGTGACACAGATATTTTCTGTGGCGCAGGCTGCCGTTCTGGCTGAGTATCGCGGGCTTACCGTCGCACAAATTACCGAACTGAGAGGCGAAGCCCGCAACCAGGGAGTGGACGTGCGTGTTGTAAAAAACACTCTGGCCAAGCGCAGTGTTGCTGGCTCTGATTTTGAGTGTCTGGCGGGCCACTTTACGGGACCGGTGTTGATCTCCTCGTCGGAAGATCCGGTGGCTGTAGCTAAGGTGGTTGCCAAGTTTGCCAAGAAGAATGATGACCTGAAGATTACGGTAGGCGCTATGAACGGCGACTTGCTTGATTTGGCGGCCATCCAGGTATTAGCCAGGTTGCCCAATCGTGATGAATTACTCGCCACGTTGGTGGGGACGATGGCGGCACCGATAAGCAAACTGGTCCGGACTTTAAATGAAGTGCCTTCGAAGTTTGTGCGCACGCTGTCGGCTGTCAGGGATAGTCGACCCGAAGAACAGGTAGCGTGAGAAACGGTCGAGCGCTTAAGACAGGAAAAATCTCAAGTTAAGGAGAGTTAAATGAATCGCGAAGAAGTGTTAAATGCAGTAGCAGAAATGTCCGTCCTCGAATTGTCACAATTAATCAAGGACATGGAAGAAAAGTTTGACGTTTCCGCCAGTGCCGCTGTGGCAGTAGCTGCCCCCGCAGCTGGCGAAGCAGGTGGTGATGCAGGTGCTGCCGAGGAAAAAACCGAGTTTGATGCCATGCTGACCTCTTTTGGTGAGAAAAAGGTCCCCGTCATCAAGGCGGTTCGGGCTCTTACCGGCCTGGGCTTGAAGGAAGCCAAGGATCTGGTCGAGTCGGCACCCGCCGCTGTCAAGGAAGGCGTCACCAAGGCTGAAGCTGAGGAGATCAAGAAGCAGATCGAAGAAGCCGGCGGATCTGTTGAGATTAAGTAGTAACCAGTTGTACACCTGCTGTAACTGGCAGGTGTGGACCGGTCTTGAAGGCGCGCCCGGGCGGCTTAGCAGCTCCTTGGCGCGCGCCTTATATAAAGCGATCGATCGGGTTACCCGACGGTTGCTCACGCCCTAACGCTACGAGGTCTTCATGGCTTATACCTTTACCGAGAAAAAGCGGATTCGTAAGAGTTTCAGCACCCGGCCGGCTTCCGATCAGATACCCAATCTCCTGGAGATCCAAAAAGCCTCTTATCGCAAGCTGCTACAAGCTGGCGTTGAGCCTCTCCAGCGAATTGATCAGGGTCTGCAAGCCGCGTTCAAGTCGGTTTTCCCAATTGAGAGTTATAGCGGTGCTGCCTCCCTCGACTTTGTCTGCTATCGCCTGGGCACGCCGGTCTTTGATGTTCGCGAATGTCAGCAACGTGGAGTGGTGTATTCGGCGCCACTACATGCGACGCTGCGACTGATTATCTTCGATAAGAGCGAATCTGGCGGCGCAAAGGTTCTGCGCGATATCAAGGAGCAGGAGGTTTACATGGGCGAGATGCCCCTGATGACTGACAACGGCACCTTCGTAATCAACGGGACAGAGCGGGTCATCGTTTCGCAGTTGCACCGTTCGCCTGGCGTCTTTTTTGACCATGATAAAGGCAAGACCCACTCGTCTGGAAAATTGCTTTTAAACGCCCGGGTCATCCCCTACCGTGGGTCGTGGCTTGATTTTGAATTCGATCAAAAAGATCTGTTATTTGTCCGGATTGACCGGCGGCGCAAACTTCCCGGAACCGTCATTCTCAAGGCACTGGACTACTCTAACGAGGAGATCCTGAGCCTGTTTTTTGAGACTGACCGCATTACGTTGTTGCCCGAATCGGCCCAAGTTGACCTGATCGCGGAACGCCTGCGTGGTCAGGAGATGGATTTTGACATCAAGACGCCCAGTGGAACGGTTGTGGTCGCGGCAGAGAAGCGCATTACTGCTCGGCATATCCGCGAGATCGGAAAAACCAACCTGACTGCTCTGGACGTGCCTGATTCCTACCTTATAGGCCGGGTGTTAGCGACAGAACTGGTGGATACTGAAACAGGCGAGGTTCTGGCTGCAGCCAACGACGAGGTGACAGAAGAGTTGCTAGTGAAACTTCGTGAAGCCGAGGTCACATCATTCGAGACCATCTATACCAATGACCTTGATCGTGGGCCGTATATCGCAGACACCCTTCGGTCTGATCCGACTAACACCGTGCTGGAAGCGCAGGTCGAGATTTATCGCATGATGCGCCCAGGTGAGCCGCCGACCAAAGATGCAGCTGAACAACTGTTCCGCAACCTGTTCTTTAACATCGATCGCTACGACCTGTCTGCAGTAGGTCGAATGAAACTAAACCGACGCCTGGGCCGCGCAACCGATGAAGGTCCTGGGATCCTCAGCCAGCACGATATTGTTGATGTGATGCGCACCCTGGTCGAACTGAAGAACGGGAACGGCGAGACTGATGATATTGATAACCTGGGCAATCGACGGGTTCGATCAGTGGGCGAACTGGTCGAGAATCAGTTCCGAATCGGTCTGGTGCGTGTTGAGAGGGCAGTCAAGGAACGCCTTTCTATGGCCGAATCCGAGAACCTGACACCACAGGATCTGATCAACGCCAAGCCGGTATCAGCGGTAATCAAGGAATTTTTTGGGTCGAGTCAGTTGTCTCAATTTATGGACCAGACCAACCCGCTTTCAGAAGTCACACACAAACGACGTGTTTCGGCGCTTGGACCGGGTGGATTAACCCGCGAGCGTGCCGGGTTTGAGGTGCGAGATGTTCATCCAACCCACTATGGCCGAGTTTGTCCAATCGAGACACCGGAAGGGCCTAATATCGGGCTGATTAACTCCCTGGCTATTTTTGCGCGTACCAACGAATACGGCTTTCTTGAGACTCCGTATCGTAAAGTGGTTGATCGGAAATTGACTGATGAAGTGATGTACCTGTCGGCGATTGAAGAATGTAAATATGTGATTGCCCAGGCAAATGCGCGGCTCAACAACAACAGAGAACTTGCTGACGATTTGATTTCATGTCGGCATGAGAATGAATTTACGCTTTCGAGCTCTGAGAGCGTTCAGTTCATTGACATTGCTCCCTCGCAGATTGTTTCTGTCGCGGCAGCTCTCATCCCATTTCTGGAACACGATGATGCGAACCGGGCATTGATGGGCTCTAACATGCAGCGCCAAGCTGTGCCGACGATACGGAGCGAAAAACCCCTGGTAGGCACAGGTATCGAGCGCAAAGTCGCTTCTGATTCCGGCGTTGTGGTCATTGCCAAACGGGGTGGGGTCGTGAATGTGGTCGATGCCTCGCGCATTGTTGTAAAAGTTAACGATAAAGAAGTCGACTCAGGTGATGCCGGTGTAGATATCTACAACCTTGTAAAGTACACCCGCTCCAACCAGAACACGACGATCAACCAGCGCCCGCTGGCAGCGGTTGGCGACAAGATTGAAAAAGGTGATGTGCTCGCGGACGGGCCATCGACGGACCTGGGCGAACTGGCCTTGGGGCGTAATATCCTTGTCGCTTTTATGCCTTGGAATGGCTACAACTTTGAGGATTCTATCCTCATTTCTGAGCGTTTGGTTCAGGATGATGTGTATACCTCTATACATATAGAGGAACTCAACTGTATTGCCCGTGATACCAAACTCGGATCGGATGACGTGTCCCGGGATATTCCGAATGTGAGTGAATCGGCCCTGTCCCGTCTTGATGAGTCCGGCATTGTCTACATTGGTGCTGAGGTCAACCCGGGGGATATTCTCGTAGGAAAGGTTACCCCGAAAGGTGAAACCCAACTTACGCCTGAGGAAAAGCTACTGCGAGCGATTTTTGGCGAGAAAGCATCCGACGTGAAGGACACATCTTTGCGCATGCCTTCGGGAACCTCTGGAACGGTTATCGATGTTCAGGTCTTTACCCGGGATGGCGTTGAGAAAGACCCTCGTGCCTTGTCAATTGAGGCCGATGAACTTGATGGCGTCAAGAAGGATCTGAAGGATCAGTTCAGCATCGTCGAAGACGATACCTTCGATCGGATAGAGCGCTTACTGTCCGGCAAGGTCGCCGAAGGCGGGCCTGGCGAACTGAAAGCGGGCGAGAAAGTAACCCGCGGTTACCTTCAGGCTATGCCTCGCGACAAGTGGTTTGAGGTTCGCTTGCGTGACGAAGCAACTAATACCACGCTGGAGCAGATTCGTCGCCAGTTAGCGACTCAGTCAAAGAGATTTGATGAGTTGTATGACGAGAAGCGCGGAAAACTTGAGGCAGGTGATGATTTGCCGCCAGGCGTGCTCAAGATGGTCAAGGTATTTGTTGCGGTCAAACGACGTTTGCAGCCAGGTGACAAGATGGCTGGCCGTCACGGCAACAAGGGGGTGATCTCTAAGATTGTCCCTATCGAGGATATGCCTTATATGGAAGACGGCACTACCGTCGATATTGTTCTTAACCCTCTTGGCGTGCCATCGCGAATGAACGTTGGCCAGGTGCTGGAGTGCCACCTGGGTTGGGCGGCCAGTCATCTGGGACGCCAGATCGGCCAGATGCTTGATGCCGAGGCAGGTCCCGACAAGCTACGCCAGAAACTGGGCAAGATATACGGCACTGGTCATTCCCACGAGGATCTTGGCGATCTTTCCGATCCAGAGATTGTGGAACTGGCTGGCAACTTGCGTGGTGGAGTCCCGATTGCTACCCCAGTGTTTGATGGCGCTAGTGAAAAGGACATCAAAAAATGGCTGGAAATTGCCGGGTTGCCCACAAGCGGTCAAGCGACCCTGGTGGATGGCCGTACCGGCGAAGTCTTTGATCGCGAGGCGACTGTAGGCTACATGTATATGCTTAAGCTTAATCACCTGGTCGATGACAAGATGCATGCGCGCTCGACTGGCCCGTATAGTCTGATCACTCAGCAGCCACTCGGCGGTAAAGCGCAGTTTGGAGGCCAGCGTTTTGGCGAGATGGAAGTCTGGGCGCTCGAGGCTTACGGCGCCGCCCACACACTGCAGGAAATGTTAACGGTTAAATCGGATGATGTCGGGGGTAGAACCAAGATGTACGAGAATCTTGTGAGAGGTGATCACAGGATGGAACCTTCGGTACCCGAATCGTTTAACGTTTTGGAAAAGGAAATCAGGGCCCTGGGTCTCAACATAGAACGACGACAAGATAAGTAGTCGAACCTATAGCGACCCCGTTCAAAGTAATCGATCCAGACACCCCGAGGAAAGTAATGAAAGATCTTTTCAGCCAGTTCACAAGACACGACTCCACAGACGAGGAGTTCGACAATATCCGGATTGGTCTGGCATCGCCAGATAAGATCCGCTCGTGGTCATGGGGCGAAGTGAAGAAGCCCGAAACCATTAATTACCGGACTTTCAAGCCGGAGCGCGACGGCCTGTTCTGCGCTAAGTTGTTTGGGCCGATGAGCGATTACGAATGCCTGTGCGGTAAGTACAAGCGCCTCAAGCACCGAGGCGTTGTCTGCGAGAAATGTGGTGTAGAGGTGACCCTTTCCACAGTTCGCCGCGAGCGTATGGGCCATATCGAACTGGCCAGCCCAGTAGCACACATCTGGTTTCTGAAGTCTCTGCCATCACGGCTGGGCGTGCTTTTAGATATGACGGTACGGGAAATCGAGCGAATTCTCTACTTCGAGGCTTATGTCATTACCGACAGTGGACTCACTGATCTTGAAGAGGGCTCGCTGCTGACAGAAGAACAATACTACGAGGCCATCGAGATGTACGGCGCCGATTTCGACGCCGGAATGGGTGCAGAAGCAGTCAAAGAGCTGCTTAAAGCCATGGAGCTAAAGTCTCTGTCGCCACAGTTGCGCGAAGAACTCGCCGAATCTTCATCTGAGACTAAGACCAAGAAATTGACCAAGCGATTGAGGGTCGTCGAGGCGTTCCTGCACTCCGGGAACAAGCCGGAATGGATGATCATGGAGGCCCTGCCCGTACTACCGCCGGATTTACGCCCGTTGGTTCCTCTGGATGGCGGACGTTTTGCAACGTCAGATCTCAATGACTTGTATCGCAGAGTAATCAATCGTAACAATCGCTTGCGACGACTACTCGATCTTAATGCGCCAGACATTATCGTGCGCAATGAAAAACGCATGTTGCAAGAATCGGTCGACGCCCTGCTGGATAACGGTCGTCGCGGTAAGGCGGTCACCGGCCCTAATCGACGCCAACTGAAGTCTTTGGCCGATATGATCAAGGGTAAGCAGGGGCGCTTTCGTCAAAACCTGTTGGGTAAGCGAGTTGATTACTCTGGCCGCTCGGTGATCGTAGTTGGGCCCACGCTTAAATTACACCAGTGTGGCTTGCCCAAGAAGATGGCGCTGGAGTTGTTTCGGCCGTTCATCTACAGCAAGCTCGAACTGCATGGCTTGGCAACCACTATCAAGCAGGCAAAGAAGTTGGTGGAATCCGAGGAGCCGGAGGTCTGGGACATTCTTGAAGAAGTGATTCGCGAACATCCTGTGCTGCTTAATCGGGCGCCGACGCTACATCGCCTGGGTATCCAGGCTTTTGAGCCGGTGTTGGTCGAGGGCAAGGCCATCCAACTGCATCCGCTGGTGTGCACTCCATATAACGCTGACTTTGACGGTGATCAGATGGCGGTACATGTTCCGCTTTCTATTGAGGCACAGATCGAGGCTCGGACCTTGATGATGTCTTCTAACAATGTCCTTTCGCCTTCGAACGGCGAGCCAATTATTGTCCCGTCCCAGGATATAGTGCTGGGCCTGTATTACATGACCCGCGAGATGGTGAACGCGCGTGGTGAGGGCAAGATATTTGCAGATATTGCTGAGGTTCGCAGGGCGTTGGACAGCGGGGTGCTGTCAATGCATGCCAAGATCAAGACGCGTGTCCGGCAAGTGCTTGCCGATGACGAAGGTCAGATGAGCGAAACCCTGACTTTAATAGAGACCACCACGGGTCGAGCTTTACTATCGGAGATCCTCCCGCATGGATTACCGTTTGAGCTGGTCAACCAGTCAATGAAAAAGCGTGCGATATCCAATGTTATCAACGAGTGTTATCGTCGGGTAGGGCTCAAGGATACTGTGATCTTCTGTGACCGTTTGATGTATACCGGATTTTCCATGGCCGCCAAGTCTGGCGTCTCTATTGGTATCGACGACATGGTGGTTCCCGACAGTAAGACACAAACACTTGCCGTCGCTGAAAACGAGGTGAAGGCGATTCAGGATCAGCACCGCCAGGGCCTACTGACAGATGGTGAACGCTATAACAAGGTAGTCGATATATGGACCCATGCCAGTGACCAGGTGGCGGGCGAGATGATGGCTGAACTCAGTATCGAAACGGTTGCCAACGCCCAGGGTGAAAGCGTCGAGCAAGAATCATTCAACTCGATCTACATGATGGCTGACTCCGGCGCTCGCGGCAGTCACGCACAGATTCGCCAGCTGGCTGGCATGCGGGGTCTGATGGCCAAGCCTGATGGCTCGATCATCGAGACACCCATTACCGCTAACTTCCGCGAGGGACTCAATGTTCTGCAGTACTTTATTTCAACCCATGGCGCTCGTAAGGGTCTTGCAGATACAGCGTTGAAAACCGCCAACTCCGGCTATCTCACCCGGAGACTGGTGGATGTCTGTCAGGATCTTGTAGTTATCGAGGCCGATTGCGGCACCACCGACGGCATCCTGCGTGAAGCGAGGGTTGAGGGTGGTGAGGTGGTTATTCCGCTCAGAGATCGGATTCTGGGTCGATCTGTTGCCGTAGACGTGGTCAGTCCGGTAGGCAAAAAGGTTTTGGTCGGCGCGGGCGAGATGATTAATGAGGCGGTAGTTCTGTCGCTGGAAGAGCACAATATTAACCATGTCAAAGTTCGCTCTGCAGTGACCTGCGAGACCCGCTACGGCATTTGCTCGACCTGTTACGGTCGGGATCTGGCCCGGGGTCAGCTGGTCAACCGTGGCGAAGCAGTAGGCGTCATGGCGGCGCAGAGCATCGGTGAGCCCGGGACCCAGTTAACCATGCGTACCTTCCATATTGGTGGTGCTGCTTCAAGGACGGCAGCGGTTAGTGGTGTTGAGGTCAGGAACGACGGGACAGTTACATTTACCCGCGTCAGGCGGGTTAAGCGCGCCGACGGACGTAATATCGTAGTTTCCCGTTCCGCCGAGTTGATCATTCACGATCAGCATGGCGTCGATCGCGAACGTTATCGCATCCCCTATGGCGCGGAACTGACAGTCAATGACGGCGATGCCGTCACTGGGGGAAGTATTATTGCCTCCTGGGACCCGCATACCCATCCGATTATCAACGAAGTGGGTGGCAAGATCCGCTTCGAGAGCATGGTTGAGGGCGTATCGGTAGCAGAGCAGGTCGATGAGCTCACTGGGTCGAGTACTCACCTCGTCATAGACCCCAAGAATCGACGTGGCACCAGCGCTGATATAAAACCGACCATTGAATTGGTCGATGGCAAAGGCAAGCCAAAGGTTTTGCCAGGAAGCGAGTCACCCGCAAGATACCAGATGCCCCCTGGCGCCTCTATCGTGGTTGCAGATGGGACGCAGGTAGGTGTCGGCGAGGTGTTAGCCCGAATTCCTCAGGAAAGCTCCAAGACGCGCGACATTACCGGAGGCCTGCCGCGTGTGGCCGAGCTATTCGAAGCGCGTAAGGCTAAGGACCCGGCTATTCTGGCAACACACAGCGGGGTGATCTCGTTTGGTAAGGAAGTCAAAACCAAGGTGCGTCTGGTGATCACTGATGAGTTGGGTGAACCACATGAGATGGCTATTTCCAAAGGCCGATCCATTAGTGTCTTCGATGGTGAACATATCGAGAAGGGTGACATCATTGTCGAGGGTGGGTTGACTGCCAGCGATATCCTGGAGCTCAGGGGTCGGGAAGAGCTTACTGACTATATCGTCAACGAGGTTCAGGAGGTATACCGGTTGCAGGGCGTCAAAATCAACGACAAGCATATCGAAGTGATTATTCGCCAGATGTTACGACGTGTCCGGATAGTTGATCCAGGCGACAGTCGTCACCTTGCAGGTGATCAGGCTGAACGTTCTGCACTGCTGGAGGCGAACGATGCGTTGGTAGCTGAGGGTAAAACGCCGGCAACCTTTGCCCACATACTTCTGGGAATAACTAAGGCTTCCCTGAGTACCGATTCATTTATTTCAGCGGCTTCGTTCCAGGAGACAACTCGGGTGCTGACCGAGGCCTCCATGCAGGGTAAGGTCGACCGATTGCGTGGGCTCAAGGAGAACGTGATCGTCGGCCGTCTGATTCCTGCAGGTACCGGCCTGGCATACCATGAGGAGCGCCGCCGCCGTCGCGAGGAGCGGGTCAGTGGAAAAGCAGAAGTCGCTGAGCTGACTTTTGCCAGTAGCACCGAGGCGCAAGACAAAGCCGAGTCGGCTGAAGCGGTGCTGGGCTGAGGCTCCGTTTAAGGGCGGAGCCCAGCAATTTCCCTGGAAATGTTGACAAAAAACCGAGTTCTGCCTAGAATCGCCGCCCTTTGTTGGGTTTGGTGATTATGGGCTGAAAGCGGGTCCTAAGAGCGAGAAAAAGAATATGCCAACGACTAATCAACTGGTTAGAAAGCCTCGGGCACGACAGACTCAAAAGTCGAACGTGCCGGCGCTGGCAGCTTGCCCACAAAAGCGCGGCGTATGCACTCGCGTATATACCACCACACCCAAAAAGCCGAACTCGGCTTTGCGCAAGGTGGCCCGGGTACGTTTAACCAATGGCTTTGAAGTAACCAGTTACATCGGTGGTGAAGGGCATAATCTCCAGGAGCACTCGGTTGTGCTTATCCGGGGTGGCAGGGTAAAGGATCTGCCGGGTGTGCGCTATCACACCGTACGGGGGACGCTAGATACATCAGGCGTAGGGGATCGGCGACAGGGCCGCTCGAAATACGGCGCGAAACGACCGAAGTCGTAACGTAAACAAATACACGGGATTTGGGCTGGTTGCTCCAGGGTGACTAGTAGTAATTAAACCGTAAATAGGCCGGCATAGCTGACTGGCCACGGTGATAAAGGCGACCTTGCCAGAATAAATAAAGGCCGCCACAGAAGTCGCGAAGGCAGCGTCACGCTGTTAGCGACAAAAAGCTGTCTCACCGTATGATTGCGCTCCGGCGGCAAAAGCCGCTGGTGCGAACTGTCTGTTGCGCCTGTTCGATGGGCGATCAAGACAGTTGCTACATGGATTAGTAAAAAGCCGGTGCGCCGGCCCAGAAACTGAACTGTCTGCCCCGCAGTGGCAACGGTTCTCTGATAGTGGAACTGAAAATAGATGCCCAGACGTCGTGAAGTCCCAAAACGGATAATCCTGCCGGATCCGAAATTCGGCGATGAAACCATTGCCAAATTCATAAACGTAATGATGAAGGACGGCAAGAAGTCGATTGCTGAACGCGTCCTGTACGGCGCCTTAGACACTATTCATGGCCGGGGTTCATCTGAGCCGCTCGACGTGTTCTATCAAGCGCTCGAGAATATTCGACCCGTTGTTGAGGTAAAAAGCCGTCGCGTGGGTGGTGCAACCTACCAGGTGCCCGTCGAGGTTCGCCCTAGTCGCCGCAATGCACTGGCCATGCGCTGGTTGGTTGAAGCCGCCCGCAAACGGAATGAGAAATCGATGACCGACCGGCTGGCGGGCGAATTAATGGATGCCGCAGACAAACGCGGTGGCGCTGCAAAGAAAAAAGATGAAGTACACCGAATGGCCGAAGCCAACAAAGCGTTCTCTCATTTCCGTTTCTGACTTGAAGATCAACTCCCTGAAACTCTGAATCCGGATCCCTGACAGTGGCACGAAGAACCCCCCTTGAACGCTATCGAAACATCGGCATCATGGCCCATATCGATGCGGGAAAGACGACAACTACGGAGCGAATTCTTTTCTATACCGGTATCTCTCATAAGATCGGTGAAGTTCACGAAGGTAACGCCGTCATGGACTGGATGGAGCAGGAGCAAGAGCGCGGTATCACCATTACCTCGGCGGCAACGACCTGTTTCTGGAGCGGTATGGACCAGAATTATACAGAACACCGCATCAACATTATCGATACTCCCGGCCATGTTGATTTCACCATCGAAGTAGAGCGTTCATTAAGAGTACTCGATGGCGCGGTCGGAGTTTTCTGTGCAGTTGGTGGCGTTGAGCCACAGTCCGAAACAGTATGGCGCCAGGCGGATAAATACAGCGTGCCCCGTCTGGCATTCGTCAACAAGATGGATCGAACTGGCGCCGATTTTCTTCGTGTGGTTGACCAGATCCGGGACCGTCTCGGCTCGAATGTTATCCCGATCCAGGTACCTATCGGAGCTGAGGATGGCTTCCAGGGTGTTGTTGATCTGATCAAGATGAAGGCGATTTACTGGGACGAGGAGACTCGAGGCGCCAAGTTTGAAGAACGTGATATCCCCGATGATCTGCTAGATCAGTGCGCTGCCATGCGTGAGCAAATGCTTGAAGCGGTTGCTGAAGTCAACGAGGAGCTGATGGAAAAGTACCTTGAGGAAGGCGACCTTTCCGCGGCCGAAATCAAGGACGGCCTACGACAGCGGACCATTGCTAACGAGATAGTTCTCGCAACCTGTGGCTCGGCGTTCAAGAACAAGGGTGTTCAGGCCATGCTCGATGCTGTTATCGATTTCATGCCCAACCCAACTGAGGTCCCCGCCATTCGTGGAATCCTTGAAGATGAAGAAACCGAGGAGGAGCGACCGGCATCCGATGAGGCGCCCTTTGCAGCCCTGGGTTTCAAGATCATGACTGATCCATTTGTCGGCCAGTTGGTTTTTTTCCGTGTGTACTCGGGAGTCGTTAAGTCAGGCGACAGCATCTACAACCCAGTGAAAGCAAAGAAGGAGCGTATTGGCCGTATTTTGCAGATGCATGCCAACTCTCGCGAAGAAATAAAGGAAGTTCGGGCTGGCGACATCGCCGCAGCCGTTGGCCTTAAGACCATCACGACTGGAGACACACTGTGCGACCCTAGCAGGGTTATTACGTTGGAGCGCATGGAATTTCCTGAGCCGGTTATCTCGCAGGCTGTGGAACCTAAGACCAAGAGCGATCAGGAAAAACTCGGCGTTGCGCTGGGCAAACTTGCCCAGGAAGACCCTTCCTTCCGGGTGCGGACTGACGAAGAATCCGGGCAGACGATTATCTCAGGCATGGGTGAATTACACCTGGAGATTATTATCGACCGACTGCGTCGCGAGTTCAGTGTTGATGCCAATATCGGTAAGCCACAAGTAGCCTATCGTGAAACCTTGAACGCGTCTGTCGAGCAGGAACATAAGTACGCCAAGCAGACCGGCGGCCGCGGCCAGTATGGCCATGTTTATCTCAGGGTAGAGCCGCAGGAGCGCGGCGATGGTTTCGAATTTGTCGATAAGATCAAAGGCGGTGTGGTGCCTCGTGAATATATCCCGGCGGTTCAAAAGGGCGTGGTCGAGGCCATGGGGTCCGGGATAGTTGCCGGGTATCCGGTGATCGACGTAAAGGTCACGCTGTACGATGGCTCCTACCACGAGGTGGATTCATCGGAGCACGCCTTCAAGGCAGCCGCTATCCAGGCCTTTCGTGAGGCCAGCCGAAAGGCAAAGCCCACATTACTCGAGCCGATTATGCGGGTCGAGGTTGTCACTCCGGAGGAATATATGGGCGGTGTTACGGGTGATCTGAACTCGCGCCGCGGCATGATTTCCGATATGGAAGATGTTCCTGCCGGCAAGATTGTTCGGGCCGAGGTGCCGCTGGCGGAAATGTTCGGTTATGCGACATCGTTGCGTTCCGCATCACAAGGCCGCGCCACCTATTCGATGGAATTCAGTCAGTACCTTCCAGCACCAAGCAGCATCACCGAGGTGGTGATGAAAAAGGCCAGTTAATCACGCACTGTTGAGGAAATCAGAAAGTGGCGAAAGAAAAATTCGA
>CAJWEF010000041.1 GCA_913031305.1 uncultured Acidiferrobacteraceae bacterium | reverse complement strand
TTTTAGCAAAAAATCTTTATCAAGGAGAGCTTGTTATGTCGTACCTGGAACCAACAGAGTTTGTACCAAAAATGATCGAATCAGGCGAATCGAAGGTTCACATGTCAACCAAGGATACATTAATACGTAGCTTTATGGCGGGAGCTATCCTGGCATTGGCGGCCATGTTTGCCATTACCGTGGCCACCAAAACCGGTTCGCCCCTGCTGGGGGCAATATTATTCCCGGTCGGCTTTATCATGCTTTACCTGATGAAGTTCGATCTGCTAACGGGTGTGTTTACCCTGGTGCCACTGGCACTGATCGATAAACGACCGGGCGTCACTGTTGGTGAAGTGCTGCGTAACTGGGGCCTCGTGTTTATCGGCAACTTTGGCGGAGCCCTGGCTGTGGCCTTGATGATGTCGTTTATCCTTACATATGGATATAACATTGACGGCGGTGTACTTGCAGAAAAGGTCGCCAAGATTGGTGAATCAAGAACACTGGGTTACAAGGCTCATGGCATGGATGGCTGGGTGACCATCTTCATTCGCGGCATGCTGTGTAACTGGATGGTGTCCATGGGCGTGGTCGGTGCCATGATTTCAACGTCAGCCACTGGCAAGATGATGGCCATGTGGATGCCAATCATGCTGTTCTTTTTCATGGGCTTCGAGCATTCGATTGTCAACATGTTCCTGTTTCCATTTTCCATGATCATGGGGGGTGGCTTTACCATCTCGGAATATCTGATCTGGAATGAACTGCCGACGGTATTCGGCAATCTGGTCGGAGGCTTCGTGCTGGTGGGTCTGCCGCTTTACCTGACACATGTCAGGACAAGCCCACAACGCTTGGTGTCAGACAATTCGCAATTGCGAAAACTGACCGTCTCCTCCATCTCTCCGAGCCTCACGAGGGAGGTTGCCTCAGGCGAGTCCTTCGACCATCAATGGACCCCGAAACCCCGCCGTGGTCTGTATTACATCACTCCCAACAGCCCTAATAGCTATTTCACCTTCATTCAGATGTTACAGAAAACCACGATGACCCTGATGGACTCAGTGTTGATGTTGGCAGGGCCTGAGTTTCGGAAGTTGATGCGAGAAGAGTTAGAATGGAATCCGGGAGAAAAGCCGAATTAACTATATAGCGTGAGTCATTGTCTTGGCCTCCGTGTGAACTAAACTACACGAAGTGTCCTAAAGGTTCCTACATTCCTACAGCTGACCCGTTATGGCAACGTTCGCTCCACACTCCTTACATCGGTCCCGGCCTGTTCGGTATCGGCCAGGTCGACTGTTTCTGATTGCAATCATGTTCCTGATGATGGGCGGCTGTGAGTCAGATCGCGAAGAGCTCGAAGCCAGCAACAGCTGTGTATGGTGCCGCCTGAATGGCGCTGACCTCGCCGGCGTTGATCTTGCCGGGGCAACCCTGTGGATGGCTTTTCTGGAAAGGGCAGATCTGCAGGGGGCGATACTCAAGGGCGCTAATATCAACCGGGTGAAATTCACCGGTGCCAATCTGACCCAGGCAAATCTTTCTGGTGCAGATGCACGCAAAACGGTCTTTACCCATGCCGACCTCAGCGGCGCTGATCTTAGCGATGCGAATCTTGCCGAGGCAATTCTTGAAGAGGCAAATCTTACCGGTGCGAAACTCGATGGGGCTACGATGCTGATTACAATAATGCATCGGGCAGATTTTTCTGGTGCCAGCCTGGTATCTGCCAATGTCCGCCAGGCTCTAGGTCGAGAAACCGTTTTTGCCGGCGCAGATCTTTCTGGGGCAGATCTGGGTTGGGCTGTGCTGGCGGGAGCAGACTTTCGCCAGGCAAATCTTAGCGGTGCTGATCTAGAGGGAGCCGACTTGACTGGTGCGGATCTCACTGGCGCCATCTGGACAGACGCCAGCCCATGTTACTCTGCTAGCTGCGATGAAAGAGCCTATGCCGACTGACAGCGGTGTCGCGTAAGAAGTGATCTGAATCAAGAGAAGAAGTCATGTCAGAACCTTTATGTGTCATTGTGGGCTTCGGCGAGGGCCTTCACCAAATCGCTTATGCGCATTTGCGTGAAAGTGTGCAGCGTTGCGACGATCTACACTATTCCGAGCCGTGGCCCTGGATGCATCCGCCACGCCATGCTCTGGGAGCGTTGCTGATGGAGCAAGGCCACTACAAAGAAGCTGAAGAAGTCTATCGCGCAGATTTAGGATTAAACGATGCTGTACAACGCTGTGCTCAACACAAGAACAATGTCTGGTTTCTTCACGGTTTGGTTGAATGCCTAAAGCATCGCGGCGAAGCCAAAGAACGTACTGATCTTCAGGTGCTCTTGACGACCGCGCTTGCAAGAACGGACATCGCTGTCACGTCCTCGTGTTGTTGCCGCAAAACGGTCGTTGATATTGGCAACTGCTGAGCGGCCAACTATTATAAATAGAGGCTTCGGGCTGCTCTACTCGTCTTCCCCGCGCATCAGTTCATCCGCGCGCACCCACTGACGGACGCTATCGGGCGGAGGCATGGGCGCACCGTCGTAATTCATGGCATCCAGCAAGTCGGCAGTGGGTACAGATTGCCCACGGGTTCTGAATAGGCCGCGGGTCGTGGCCCGGGCCGCACGGGTGTCGCCGGTCAGTATGTCGTGGCGAAAATACAGCCACTTATCATCCCAGCCGAGAATACTGCTCTTCAGTGTAATTTTCTCAAAAGCATGCAGCGGTCGCTCAAAGCGCACCATGACGCCACCGGCAATCGGAAACCAGCGCTGGCGCAATACCGCACCCACCAGGCCACACTGGGTCATCAGGTCAAAGCGTCCCAGATCCATCAGGGTGAGGTAGCGCCCGTTGTTCATATGCGCGTTGGTGTCCAGATCGTTGGGCCATACCCGCATGGCAATTAACGATGGCCGCAGAGCAGGGCTAAGCCGGGTAGTCAGTGCCCGGCCGAACACCCGGCTGGCACGCAAAAAGGGGTACACGCGCTTATCAGCTCGGCAAACCGCCGGCGAAATACCTAAAAGGCGTCATCTGGGAAGGTCATCATGGTGGCGCCACCCGACATGATGGATGCAAAAAGCGCGCCGCTTTGCGGCAGGATGCGCTCCATAAAAAAGTGCGCAGTGGCGATCTTGGCCTGGTAAAACCCGGTGTCATCATTGTCTTGTTTTTCCAGTGCGACTTTGGCCATCTTTGCCCACAGGAAGGCCAGCGTCACCAGCGCAAAAAGTTTCAGGTATTCGCTGGAGGCAGCGCCTGCCTCATTAGGGTCTTTCAGACCGGCCTCGGCAATCTGCCCGGTAGCCAGTTGCAGGCGGCCGAAGGCTTTGGCCAGCGGCAGCACAAAGGGCTGCAGCTCGGCGTTCGCCGTGTTGCTGGAAATCCAGGCCTGCACCGGATGAAAGAAGCGCCGCAGATAGCGACCCATGTGGGCGGTCAGTTTTCGCCCCACCAGGTCCAGTGCCTGGATGCCGTTAGCACCTTCATAGATCATGGCGATGCGCGCGTCACGGGCGTATTGCTCCACGCCGTTATCGTGAATATAGCCATGCCCACCATAGACCTGCACCGCCATCTGCGCCGTGTCGTGGCCGACTTCTGAGAGGTAGGATTTCACCAGCGGGGTGAGCAGTTGCACCAGGTCATCGGCCTGTTTGCGCTGTTCGGCATCTTCGCTGCGATCGCGAATGTCGATTTGCCGGCCGACCCATACGGCGAGTGCCCGCGTACCTTCGGTAAAGACGCGCATGGTCAGGAGCATCCGTCGGATGTCGGGGTGTACCAACAAAGGGTCGGCGGCCTGCTCGGGGTAGCGTGCCCCACTAAGGGCGCGGCCCTGCTGACGATCACGCGCATACTCGACCGCGGCCTGGTAGGCGCTCTCCCCCAAGCCCAGTCCCTGGATGCCGACACCGAGTCGGGCATCATTCATCATGGTGAACATCGCCCGCATACCCTTGTGCGGTTCACCGATCAGCCAGCCGGTGGCGCTCTCCAGGTTCATCTCGCAGGTGGCCGAAGCCTTGATTCCCATCTTGCTTTCTATCCGGGTGCAGCGTATTGGGTTGCGCTCGCCCGCTTCTCCATCATCGTTTGGGAGAAATTTGGGCACAAGAAATAAACTGATGCCTTTAATACCCTCCGGGGCATCCGGCAGCCGCGCCAGCACCAGGTGAATGATGTTCTCGGCCAGGTCGTGCTCCCCGGCCGTGATGAATATCTTGGTGCCACTGATAGCATGCGAGCCGTTTTCGTTGGCGACTGCCTTGGTGCGAATGAGGCCCAGGTCGGTGCCGCACTGGGATTCGGTCAGGCACATGGTGCCCGACCAGATGCCGCTGACCATCTTTGGCAGATAGCAGTCTTTGAGCTCATCGCTGGCAAAAGTATTTATCGCGCGGTAGGCGCCACGCGTCAGGCCGACATAGGTCGCAAACGCTACGTTGGCCGAGCAGGCCATTTCCTCGAGCAGCACGTTGAGTGCTCCGGGCATGCCTTGCCCGCCGTACTTCGGGTCACAGGGTAGGCCGATCCAGCCGCCCTCGGCATACTGGTGGTAAGCATCGGCAAATCCTGGCGGGGTGGTGACCTTGCCATCTTCGTACTGGCAGCCACTGGTATCGCCGCTGTGGTTTAAAGGGAAAAGTTCGTTCTGCGCCAGTCGGGCAGCTTCTTCCAGAACAGGATCGACAAGGTCCGCGGTGGCATCTTCACAGCCGGGCAGAGCGGTGATCTCGGTCGGGTCGAAAAGCTCGTTGTAAACGAACTGCATATCGCGTAGTGGTGCGGTGTAGCTGGGCATAGTTTTCTCTTTATCGGATTCAGTTACGCAAAGGCTTGCCGGTCTCAAGCATATGCTCGATACGGTCCAGGGTCTGCGGCGTGCGCAGCAGGCTGACAATCGCGTTGCGTTCCAGGGTGAACAGCTTGTCCTCGCTAAGGGTTTCGGTGGGGTCCACCTTACCGCCGGCCAGCACGTGGGCCAGTTTCTTACCTACGGTGACGTCATGGTCGGTGGCTTTGCCGGCACGATGAAAGTCATTCAACACCAGTGTCATGGCCGCTTCACCCGAGGGGCCCGGCAGGGTGAGTTCGCGCGGTTCGGGTGGCGCATAGTCCTTTGCCATTGCGAGTGCACGCTCCTTGGCACTTGCCAGCAGGCGGTCGCGGTTCATGACGATGTTGTCGCTGGGCCTTAGGTACAGTAAGGCCCGCGATTCCTCCGCCGATTTGCCGACTGTCGCTGTTGCTACAGTTTCGAACACTTTGCTTACGGCTGGCATCGGGCCCTTGGGGTGTCTTGGGTTTTCGCTCCAGCGCAGCAGCATCTCCTTGCAGCCACCCCACGCCGGCACCAGTCCTACACCCACTTCGACCAGGCCCATGTAGGTCTCGGCGTGGGCTTCTAGTGCATCGCAGTGCAGTAAGACCTCGCAGCCACCACCAAGGGCCATACCTGACGGGGCGCCGACCACCGGAAAGGGCGCGAACTTGAGTGCCTTGTACACATCTTGGCCCTGCTTTACGGACTCGGTAATCTTGGGCCAGGCTGCGATATTGGCCGCGAAAAGACCTACACCGACATTGGCGCCTACCGAGAAATTCGTACCTTCGTTGTGAATCACCAGAGCCCGGTAACCCTGTGCCGGGATAATCTTGAGTGCCTTGGAGGCTGCCGCCATGATGCCCTCGTCAATAGCATTCATCTTGGAGTGAAATTCCAGGCACAACACCTTGTCGCCGATATCCCACAGACTGGCCGAACGGTTGCCATCGATGCGCTCCCCGGCGCGCTTGATGTCTGCCAGCAGCAACACGCCATCAGCGCGGTCCACATTGTGGTAGGCACCATCGGTGCCAAAATATTGCAGTTTGCCATTTTCTACCTGGTAAAAACTGCCTTCACCCACCTGTTGCAGCAATGGCGGTACCGCCATGCCCTGTTCTGCCAGTTTTTTTGCAAACCATTGTGGGCCGAGTTTGTCGATCAGTTCGAATGGACCCCATTTCCAGGCGTAACCATTTTTCATGGCCTCGTCGACCGCGTGAATGTGATCCGCGATCTGCGGTACCAGTGCGGCGGCATAACTTAAGGTGTGCGAAAGTACCCGCCAGGCGTACTGGCCGCCACGGTCGGGGTGTTCCACCAGGGCACGTAGTCCCGCACGTGCCGCCTCGACACTGGCGAGCGAGGATTTGTTGGCTGGGTGATATTTACCGGTCTTAAGATCCAGAGCTTCTTTCACCTTTTTGCCCCCGGCACGGTTGAGGCGATAAAAGCCGCCTTTACCTTTGCGTCCGGTAGAGCCTTCGGCAATCATCTTTTCGATAAAGGCGCTGGGCCGGTGGATGTCACGGTACATGTCCTCGTCTGGCAGTGTTGCCAACATCGAACTTTCCACGTGTGGCTGCAGATCTATGCCGACGAGATCCAGCAGGCCGAATATTCCGGTCTTGGGAATGCCCATGGGCTTGCCGATGATCGAGTCGGCTTCTTCGACAGTGAGGCCGTCCTCAAAAGCAAAGCGCACGGCAACCCCCATCCACAGGATGCCGATCCGGTTGGCAATAAAACCCGGGGTATCCTTGCAGTCCACCACCGATTTACCCAGCATGCGGTCACCAAAATCCCGCAGGGTGGAGATCACCTCGGCATGGGTATCGGGCCCCGCGACCAACTCCAGTAGCCGCATGTAGCGTGGCGGATTAAAGAAGTGGGTCACGGCAAAATGCTGGCGAAAATCCTCGCCCATGCCGTCGACAAGATGGGCGAGCGGGATGGTCGAGGTGTTGGAGGTGACGATCGCGCTGGCCTTGCGATGTTGGTCGATCTTGCGGTACAGCGCTTGCTTGATTTCAAGGTTTTCAATAACGACCTCGATCACAAGATCGCACTCGGCAAGCCACTCCAGGTGATCCTCAACATTGCCAGGCCGGATTCGTTTGGCATTGCGTTGGTGCATCAGCGGCGCTGGGTTGGTTTTCAGCATTCGCTGGATAGCGCCTTTTGCGATCGCGTCCCGGTCCGACCCTTCCTTGGGGAGGATATCGAGCAGGATTACGTCTATCCCGGCGTTGGCCGCCTGGGCGGCAATGCCCGAACCCATGACACCTGAGCCGATAACAGCTACTTTTTCTATAGATGACATTCAGGCAGCCTCAAGTACGGTGGCAATACCCTGGCCCCCGCCGATACATTGGGTCGACAGGGCATAGCGACCTCCCTCGCGTTGCAGGACCTGGGCCGCTTTGCCCGTGATCCGTGCGCCAGTTGCGCCCAGCGGGTGGCCAATGGCGATCGCGCCACCATCTATGTTTACCTTGGTCGAATCCAACTCCAGGTCGCGTATCGAGGCTATAGACTGAGTCGCAAAAGCTTCGTTGATCTCGATCACATCCAGGTCTGTGGCGCTGATACCGGCACGTGCCAGCGCTTTACGTGAGGAGAATATCGGGCCAAGCCCCATGGTCTCGGGCTTACAACCAGAGACTGCAAAACTGACGATGCGGGCTATTGGCTCAAGACCGTTCGCCTTGGCGTAATCGGACGAGCAGACCAGCGTCGCCGCCGCGCCATCGGTCAGTGGTGAGGCGGTGCCGGCGGTTACGCTACCGTTCTCATCGAAGGCCAGCTTCAGGCCGGCCAGCCCTTCAAGGTCGGTAGTCGGGCGCAGACAGCCATCAGCATCAATGGTGCTGCCATTAACCTCAATCGGCACTATCTCGTCAGCCAGCCGGCCTTGTGACTGTGCCTCACCGGCCTTTTGCTGGCTTGCGACAGCGAAGGCCTCCTGCTCCTCTCGACTGATCTGATACTCACGGCCGACGTTCTCAGCAGTCTCACCCATGGACATATAGGCAGCCGGCATGCTTTGGCACAGTGCAGGATTCGGCATGGGGTTAAAGCCTGACATGGGTATACGGCTCATGGATTCGACTCCGGCGCATATAAAGACATCGCCCGCGCCCATTTGAATAGCACCAGCAGCCATGTGGATAGCCTGCATGGATGAGCCGCAAAAGCGGTTGACGGTGGTGCCGGCAACGGAAATCGGCAGGCCAGCTATCAGTACTACCAGCCGGGCCATGTTGAAACCCTGCTCGCCTTCGGGAAAGGCGCAGCCGAGGATCAGATCCTCGATATCATCCGGGTTGACCCCGGTACGTTCGATCAGTCCCTTGACTGCGTGAGCAGCAAGATCGTCCGGACGCACCTTGGCGAGCCCCCCTTTAATGGCAAAGTGAAAAGGCGACCGGGCATAGCCGGCGATGACGATGTCTTTCATTCAAAAACTCCTTTGGAAATCAGTAAGAGGTCGTGTTCAGTAATTCAGCATTCAATAACTAAGGTATCAGTTGCCAGCCGCCGCCCGGACAGGTTGTTCATCCAGTGCGGCCAGGGCTTGGTCGCGGACGCTGGCCAATTCACCCAGCGTGGCATCCAGGTCGTCCTTTTGCGCCTTCAGCGCTTCGACACGAATATTCACCTTGTCTAGCAGTAACAGGATCTGGTCATGCTGGGCTGGGTCGGCATCGTACAGATCAAGATACTCGCCGATATCGGTGAGGCTGAATCCCAGGCGCTTGCCGCGCAGAATAAGTTGTAGTCGGCCACGCTCGCGGTGGGTATAGATCCGGGTAGTGCCCGCTCGGCGCGGATTTACCAGGCCCTTGGTTTCATAAAAACGGATCGCCCGAGGGGTGATCCCGAGCTCCCGGGCGAGCTCGGTGACCGTCAACATATCACCGGTTCCGTCATTCATGACGTACTAGACCCTTTGTGCTTTTCGACCTCTTCGGCTACCAGTTCTTTTTTCGACAGTTTGCCAATGATGGTTTTGGGTAGCTCGAGACGGAACTCGATCTGCGAGGGCATCTCTATCTTGGAAAGCTTGTCTGCAAGGAAGGTTTTCATCTCGTCTTCCGTGATCTTTTCTCCCTCCTTCAGTTTGACGAAGGCCTTGGGGCTCTGGCCACGGTAGTCATCGTCAATACCGATGACGGTCACCTCGGCAACAGCGGGATGCAGGTAGATAGCTTCTTCGACCATTCGTGGATAGACGTTGTAGCCGCTACACAGAATAAGGTCTTTGAGCCGGTCAACCAGGAAAAAGTGTCCGTCTTCATCCATGTAACCCACATCACCGGTGCGAAACCAACCTTCGCGCAGGCTGTCGGCAGTTTCTTGTGGGCGGTTCAAATAGCCTTTCATGACCTGCGGGCCTTTTATCCAAACTTCACCGCGTTCGCCGGTGGGCACAACGTCGTTAGGTGCTTCGAGATCGTGAATCGAGATTTCTGTACCAGGTACGACCTGGCCGATCGAGCCGGGCTTATTAATATCTTGCATGGCGTTACAGGTGGCGACCGGTGCGGTCTCGCTCAGACCGTAGCCTTCGACCAGCCGGCATCCTGTCAGGCGCTCAAAAGTTTCTTTGACTTCAAGCGGTAGCGGCGCACCACCGGAGATGCAGTAGCGCACCGTTGACAGATCATATTTGGGAAGATCGGGCGACTGATTGATTGCGGCATAGATTGTAGGAACCGCAGGAAAGATCGTGGGCTTTTTCTTATTGATTGTCGCCAGGGTTTGACCCAGTTCGTAGCGGGGCAGCAGGATCATCTGTGCACCTGCGGCAACGGCGAAGTTCATTACCGCTGTCATAGCAAAGACATGAAAAAATGGCAAAATCCCGAGTACTTTTTCTTCTCCGGGGTTCAGATCCACATACCATAGAAGCATCTGCGACACGTTGGCTGAAAGGTTACCCTGGGTCAGCATTGCACCCTTGGGCCGTCCTGTGGTGCCACCGGTATACTGTAGTACTGCAATGTCGTTATCCAGATCAACGTTAACCAGATTCGGGTCGCCGTCGTTATCAAGCAGATCCTGAAAATGCACAATTGCCTCGCTGGACTCAATGTTGGCAATCTCTTTACGTTTTAACAGGCGAAACAGAATGCTTTTAATCTTGGGTAATATCGCTGCCATCGGGCAGACAATGATCTTCTTGAGACTTTCTGTGCGTGAGAGCATCGCCGCTACTTTCGGGTAGAGCACTTCAAGATCCATGGTGATCATGATCTCGGTATTGCTGTCATCAATCTGGAAGGCGAGCTCACGTTCAACATACAACGGGTTGTAGTTAACGACAGTGGCGCCAGCGCGTAACGCGCCGTAGTAGCAGATAACCGAGTAAGGGGTGTTCGGCAGGCAAAGACCGACTCGGGCACCTTGGGTCACCCCCATCAACTGCAGGCCTTTGGCCATGCGGTTTACCTGCTCGAGCAGTTCACCGTAGCTAAGGCAGTAGTCAAGAAAATCAATTGCGGTGTTGTCGCGACAGCGTTCTGCGGTGCGCTCCAGAGTCTCGTACAGCGGACGGCGTTCAATGTTGGCGTTCCAGTCGATACCCTCGGGATAATTGCTCAGCCAGGGATGGGTTGTGGTTTCCATGGTGTTGCCCTCCTTACTTGGTTGTACGGCCCTTTGGAGCCTGCGTAAACCCGCTCCGCTGGGGTTGATTGGTTTAGTATCAGTGCTTGATCAGGTTAGATAGCCCCGGCAAAACCATCTTTGGAATGCATCCGGGTGTACTCAAACTCCAGATCAAGCTTGTCAGTGCCCTGTAATTTCTCTATCGGTATACCGATCTCAAGCAGGTCTTTGAGCATGGCAAAACTTGCCTCGGAGTTGTAGCTCGTGCTGCCTTGGGCGATTGTGGGTTTCATGGCGAATGTAGTTGTTGTGATGTTGCTCAGTTAACGTTAACGTCAACTATATTACCTTAGCGTAACTACTGTAGTCAAATTTGGTTAAGTTGTTGAAAAACAACATAAGAAATATCAACAAGTTCAAGTTAGAGTGAGAACTGATGGCGATAGTTTGCTAATACTTGAGACCGCTGGCTATCGGTGCCGTGCCAGACGGGGTGAAACGCATTAGCTTGGACGAGTTTGCCCAAGCATTAATGCCGGTCACGATCGGTTTCAAAGCGGCTTTGACCATTACCGGTACAGTTCAGCCTTTAGTGCTGGCAATCGTTTTGGCCGTTCAAGCCTTTTGGGGGCCACTGCTCGTTTTAACGTATTCAGGTCATTGAGGAGCAGTCCCATCAATAATGGGTTTGTACGCTTTGCTTTAAGCATGCGATCATCAGTTCAGTTTTGAAACCTACGTATTTAAACGTCGGGTACGGACTACTAAGCACGTGCAAGTTGAAAGTGGAGGATTTATGCCAGGCTTAAGATCCGATGTAGACCCCCAGGGCCTGCTCGAATACTCGGTGGTCTACACCGATCGCGCGTTGAATCATATGTCGCAGTCATTTCAGGGTGTGATGAATGATATCGCCTCGATACTGAAGGAGGCTTATCGTGCCGATGCCGTAGTCGTCGTTCCCGGCAGTGGCACATTTGGCATGGAGGCGGTGGCACGCCAGTTTGCAACTGGCAAAAAATGCCTGGTGGTGCGTAATGGTTGGTTCAGTTTCCGCTGGAGTCAGATTTTTGATATGGGTGATATCCCTTCAAGCCACAGTGTGTATAAAGCCAGGCCCGTAGAATCGGGAAGGCACCCGGCTTATGTGCCCGCCCCAATTGATGAGGTGGTCGCCGCAATTCGTAGTGAAAAACCGGATTTGGTTTTCGCGCCGCATGTTGAAACCGCTGCAGGCATGATCCTGCCAGAAGACTACATCAAGGCGCTTGCAAACGCGGTCCACGAACACGGCGGAATGATGGTACTTGATTGCATTGCCTCAGGCACTTTATGGGTAGATATGCAAGTATGTTCAGTGGATGTGCTGATCAGTGCGCCACAAAAAGGTTGGAGCGGCTCTCCGTGCGCTGGCCTGGTTATGCTGAGCCCGCTCGCAAGTGAGCGCCTGGCTGATTCAACCAGCACCAGCTTCTCCTGCGATCTCAAAAAATGGCATGACATCATGGCCGCCTATGAAAAAGGGGGTCATGCTTACCATGCGACTATGCCCACTGATGGCCTCAAGGCCTTTGTCGAGGTGATGCGCGAGACTCAGCAGATGGGATTTTCCAAGGCCCGGGCAGCCCAGGAAGAGTTAGGAGTAAAGGTTCGGGAACTGCTTGTCAGTCAGGGCATCAAGAGTTTGGCTGCCCGCGGTTTTGAGGCGCCCAGTGTAGTGGTCAGTTACACCGATGATTCGGGAATGCAGTCGGGTAAAAAGTTTGCTGCGCTTGGAATACAGATTGCCGCAGGCGTACCCTTGCAGTGTGATGAAGCAGAGGACTTTCAGACATTTCGCATCGGACTATTTGGCCTGGATAAATTGCAGAATATCGACAGAACAGTTACCTCACTGGCTGAAGCGTTGAATAAGATGTCGCTTGAAGTGCTTACCTGATTACAGCTCGTCGAGCTGCGCGATGCCAATGGCGCTTTCACCCGCGCCGCTGTAAAAAAGATAGATTTTCCCATCTTCAACAAAAATTCCCGGGTCGCGTAGTTCACGCAGGCGTGAATCGGCCGCGCCCACCACTGACGTGGTGGCGGCCAGATCTGTACCCTCCCAGGTGAGTTCCGGACTCAGGATTATCTGCGGCTGGGAGAATTTCCAGCAGTCCCAGTCATCGTGCACCCGGCACTGGCTATGGTAGACCCGTTCGGGACAATCTCCGGTGCACGAGAAGAAAAGATGCAGCACGTCGCCCTGGCGGTAGAGTGTGGGATGACGCAACTCGATGCCGCTGCCATCATCGAAAAGACACATTGCCGGACCGGGCGCATGTTGCGCCTCAAAGGGGCCGTGCCAATTGCGTGCGCGTAAAAAGGCGCCCCGCCAGCTGATGGCATAGATCCACTGACCGTATTCAAAGACCCGAAAGTAGGGTGGGCCCAGCAGTGGCGCTTTTGGGTTGAACGAAAGTCCGTCTTTAGAGTCGGCCACACGCGTCATCTGGTCGCCGTTGGGCAGCAGGCCGTGGTAGTACATGCGGATTTGGCGTTGCGATTCATCGATATGCATATCCGGGGAGGCAACATGGGCATACAGGTATCCCCCAGCCAAGGTATCTGCCCAGCTTGGGCGCTGATCGGGTGGGGGCTCCGGCGGGTCGGTGGCGGCGAACAGCGATTGCGATACGTCCAGCACCCCGGGGGTGTGTATCTTCCAGGGTCCCATTAACGCATCGGCATAGGCAAGACGGATATAGGTGCCTTTGTGATGAGAAAAATAAAGGTAGTAGCGGCCAAGAGGCTGTCGCACCCAGTCGGGTACGCGGATCACGCTGGGTCCGTTTATGTTGGACCCCATACGCCCGTCCATGTCCGGATGGATAATGGGTTTATCCAGCAGGCGCGTGGCGACGATGGTCATGGCAGGTGGCTTCAGGGTGCTTTGGAAAGACAGACACTCAGTCTTTATGGCCGTCTCCAAATGGGGCATTTGTCGTCCAGTCAAAGATGCCCGAATCGCGTTCTTTAACTGCCTGCTTCCAGCCCGACGTTTCGGAGCGCTGCTTGAAATTGAGTCCTTCGGGAGAGTGACGGGATATCCCGTCAAACAAGGTGGCAAGATTCTGTGTAGAGAAAAGACCCATGTTCTCCAGCGCCTGGTTGGCCAGCAGCTTTTGCATCATCAGTTGGTTGCGTGGAATACTGGCCATGCGATCGGCAAGCGCCTCGGTGGCGATTTCGAGTTCCGACTCAGCAACGGCTTCGCCAAGGCCCCAGTCAGCGGCCTGGCGGCCATCGATAAGATCACCCGTCAGCAACAATCGCTTGGCCCGTTCCACCCCTACCCGGTAGATCCACATAGCAGTGGTCGGTGTGCCGAAAACCCGTGCCGGCGGGTAACCCAGTTGGGCGGTATCTGCCATCATCAGAACATCTGCACAAAGGGCAATATCGCTGCCGCCGGCAACCGCATAGCCATGCACTTTGCAGATAACCGGAAGGCCAGAGCGCCACAGACTCATAAAGCAATCGGTATTACGTTTCATGAAGGCAAAATCTGTCATTGGGTCCCAGGGCATCTGCTGAATTCCGGGGTTGGTGCCAGGCGCCTCGGCGAACAGAGAAAGATCATAGCCGGCACAAAAAGCCTTGCCCGCGCCGCTTAGCACAATTACCCGCACCTCGGGCTCGGTGTTGGCACGCTCTACTGCAAGCTGCAAAGCTGAGGGCATCTCAAGATCAATGGCATTGAGTGCTTTGGGGCGGTTCAGAATAATTCGTCCGATTCTCCCGTCACGCTTATAGAGTACACCTGACTCACTCATGATCCGCTCCCCTTTCTAGCACGGTCTTTGATGAATAACGGCTTTATGCATAAGTAGATAGTGTAAACCTACACATCGATCTAAACACAGGAGATAATGTTGCTCATGCTAAGTAAGCGACAACGCGATTATCGACACGAGTACCGCTCGCGTATTGATAGCTGGTACAACGGCCCGGTCCACGTATTTCTGATTTATGCCATTGGTCTCACTGCGCTATGGCTGTACGTCCAGCATTTAGAGAACGTGCGTTGGTGGGAATGGCTGTCAGTACCAGTCTTTCTCCTGGGTTGTAATATTTTTGAGTGGTATCTGCACTTGAAGATCATGCACCGACCGCAAAAATCCAAAGCCTTGCGGGCTATCTACAATCGCCACACCCTGCAGCATCATCAGTTCTTTACAGATTCTGAGATGCGTTTTCGCGATCAGAAGGATTGGCGGGTGACTTTTTTCCCACCTTATGCATTGGTGGTATTCATCCTCATCTCAATACCGGGTGCGGCATTATTCTATTTCCTGTTGACACCTAATATCGGCTGGCTGTTTATCTGCACCACAACCGCTATCTACCTTGTCTATGAATTCATGCACTTTTGCTGTCACATCGATGAAAACCAGTTTGTTCGATATGCACCTTTGGTAAATACACTGCGTCGTCACCACACCGCCCACCACCATTCACGGTTGATGATGGAAAAGAACATGAACCTGACTTTTCCGATTGCAGACTGGCTGTTTGGTACGTCAGATCTGAACCGGGGACTGTTGGGGCATCTGTTTAACGGGTACAACCAACACCACCTCAAGGCTGATCTGCGCGGCCACGCTCAGCGCCCTGATCGGGCTGCCGCAGAACCCATCACTGGCTGATCCGAAGAACCTATGCCGACCCATATCAAAATCATTGTCTCGGTCATTACGCTTGTGGTTGGTGGGGCGTTTTATTTTTCTGAAAGCTACTATGGGGAGACGGTTCTTGGCTGGGTGGGGATAGGGTTATCGGTGTTTATGGTCATTGCCATGTGGCTGTTTCGTGAGCCGGGTCGGCGGAACTGAGTTTTCCGATGAAGAACTACCAAGGACGTCGAACCATCGACGGCATTACTGTTACTGTTAACGGTGTACCGCTCGATGCGTGTTATGACCTTGAGGCGTTTACCGATCTGGGTTTTGAGTGGTCCTATGAGGGCGATTCTCCAAGGCAGTTAGCTCTGGCACTGATCGCCGACTGCATTGGGCCAGATCAAGCCCGCCGCTGGTCAGAGCCATTTATGATCAAGGTCATTGCAGAACTGGACAACGACTGGCAGTTGACCGAGGATGATGTCCGCAGTGCAGTGCAATTGATTAGCCCCCAGTTTGCAGATAATTGATTGAAGGCCGGAACCGCTGGATTAGATCCTATAACTCACTATTAATGTGGAACACTTATGACATCTCAGAATCGCATACGTAATCTTTTTGAACTTGAAGGAAAGGTCGCTTTGATCACTGGTGCCAGTAAGGGCATTGGTGAGGCTATGGCCAGAGGCCTTGCCGAGTTTGGCGCCAAGGTGGTGGTCAGCAGCCGCAAAGCTGATGCGGTTGAGGCTGTGGCCGAGTCATTCAGGGCGGATGGCCTCGAGGCAAGCGGCATTGCGGCCAATATGGGCCGGATCGAGGATATCGAAGCGCTGGTGGATAAAGTTGTCGGGGTATACGGTGGACTGGATATTCTCATTAATAACGCGGCAACCAATCCAGTCTACGGCCCTATACAACAGACCGATGAGCG
>CAJWEF010000040.1 GCA_913031305.1 uncultured Acidiferrobacteraceae bacterium | reverse complement strand
TCACGGGCGTTGCTGAGAATCGCGTCGGCATAGACCCGGGCTGCGCCCATCTGTAGCTCGAGCAGTTTTTCCAGGTTGTTAACGGCCAGTTTGCCAGCGTCGGTGGCGACCGCACCAGCTGCCTTGCTGGCATTTTCATACGACTCGGTGATCTTGGCATTCATGATTTTGTCCTCTTGGATTTTGGGGGGGTTTAATACAATGTTGCACTGCAAAATAACAGAATGTTTTGTGCAGTGCAACAATTATTTTAAAAAATACCTTATTTCCCTATTTATCAAAGACTTAGATAAATTTTATTATGATATTATTGGCCCTTTATTTTGTTGAGTCGAGTATTTTTCCTTGGTGCGGTGCACCATTCAGGCCGTTGCAATCTGCCATGACCTGGCCCGTTATCATCGGGTAGAGTCTACAAACACCTCATGAATCCTACTCCCCCAACTGACTGGACACAAGTTCTGGCGCAACTGCAGTCGCAGTTTGCCGCTGCACTTAGCCATGCTGAGCGTGCATCCGGCGCACGACCGCTGCCTGATCTTGGCGACTGGCTCCAGGCTTTTAGTAGCCCAACTCGCGCCACGGCCAGAACAGCGCAAGCCCCGGGTCTTGCGTTCATGGCCAACCCATGGCCCGGCGGCGTCTCGCCCAATACTGTGGACACAGATCGTGGGGGAGTAGCAGCGACACGCTACCAGGAAGCGTTGGCCGCGCTACAGCAGGCCTGGCTTAAGATCGGTATTGAAGCTTGGAATCGGCTATGTGACGCACAGACAATCAATGAAATCCCGGATGACCTGCGGGTAAGTTACGATCGATGGATCTACTACGGTGAACAGGCTTTTGCCGAACAGGCCCGAAGTGACCACTATGCTGGGCTTGTCAGCGAACTGATCAATGCGCAGGTGGCGCTGCACCTCGCCTGTGGGATCGGCAACGAACCCCCACCCGATGACCCACAACAACTAAGACAAGCACTCGCCGAGGCCCACTCGCGCGAGGCCAATCTGCGGGCCGATCTTGAGGCATTGCGCGAGTCGCACGGTCGTGATAGCGCGAGCTCTCCCGCAGCAACAAAGAAAACTCGCGCACGACCAAAGCCATCAAAAAAGAAACCAGCCAAAAAGAAAGTCACAAAACAGACTGCTCGAGCGCGTGCGCAGAAAACAGTACCCGCTGAAACCCAAGGAGTCCGAAAAAAGGTGCTCAAGAAAAAAGCGCAAGACGCAAAAGCCACCCCGGGCAGCCGTCAACGATGACCAACACATCCGACAAATCTATCCAGATGCTGGCTGCGCGGCTGGCTCGCAGCCTGGCGCAATTGGCGCAACTGGGTGTTCCCGAGATTGGCACCAGCCCACACGAGACGGTTTTTTCCGGGCCGGGCTTTCGACTTCTGCGTTACGGTAGCGGACCCGAACGTGCCCAGTCCTGCCCGGTGCTGATTGTCTATGCTCTGGTCAATCGGCCCTGGGTGCTCGACCTTGAGCCACAACGCTCGATCATCGCCCGGCTGATGGATGCTGGACTGGATGTGTTCCTGGTGGAATGGACCGATCCCGGCCGGGATGATCAGGGCACGACTCTTGCCGATTACATCTGTGACATGCTGGATCAATGCGTCGATGCCGCCTGTACCGTGCGCCATGAGACCACTGTTAACCTGCTGGGCGTATGCCAGGGCGGCACCTTCAGCTTGTGCTACAGCGCACTGTTTACCCACAAGGTGCGAAACCTGATCACTATGGTGACCCCGGTGGATTTTCACACCGAGGACAATCTACTGTCGCACTGGGTACGAGGCGTAGACGTTGAGCGGATGGTCAGTTGCTATGGCAACGTGCCCGGCGCCTTTCTCAATGCGCTGTTCGTCGCCCTGCAGCCCTTTCGCCTGGGCGGAAAGAAAGCTCTCGACCTTGCGGACCTGGCAGATGACCACGATCGACTACAAACTTTTGCGCGCATGGAACACTGGATCGCTGACAGTCCCGACCAGGCAGGTCGGGCCTTTGCCGATTTTCTCACGATGCTGTTTCAACGTAACAGCCTGGTCAAAGGCCAGATGGTGCTGGGCGGGCGGGCGGTCCGATTGGACGACATACGCTGCCCGATACTGAACGTTTACGCATTGGCAGATCATCTGGTGCCCCCCACTGCTTCACGGGCATTGGCACAACACGCTGGCTGCACCGACTACACTGAACTTGCTTTTGACGGCGGGCACATTGGCATCTACGTCAGCCGCCATGCCCAGCAACAGATTCCACCGAAGGTTGCCGCCTGGCTACAGGCACGACAATAGATCAAAAGCATCAGGGTTTGCGTGATACCTTCAGGCGCAGCGCCTTGATCTTCATTTTCGCTAATCGACGATTAGCGGTTTCCATAAGGTCCATGGACGGGTAAGGGCCTACCCGCACACGGTAGAAATCGCCTCGCCCCTGTACCGAGATATGCTGAACACTGGGCTCAAAACCTGCCAAGGCCAGGCGAGCCTTCATGCGCTCGGCCTGTCCCGGATCGTTGTACGCGCCCGCCTGCAGCATATAAAAACCCCCCGGCGAAGCCTTGCTTTTTGACTCAGAGGGCATCGACTGGCTCTTTGGGGTTGCGGGCGCGGTTTCGAAGGCGCCGGTCTCGGGAATCACGCGCTCAATCTCCGGCAGCACAGTGTAAAAATCAAAACTGGTGCGTGCCGGTGCTGGACTCTTGGCAGCCGTTGACGATGCCGGTGCGCTGTCCCGGACACTGTCGCGCGATTCGCGCAGTAACTGGCTGATACCCGCGCCCAGACGATCTGGATCTCCGCTGGTAGCGCCCTGGTAAAGCAAGGTGCTGATCGATCCCACGGCAACACCCACCAGCAGCATCACCAGGTCATGGCCAAAACGAGCGCCGCCGGAGTTCTTTTTTCTGTGCGAGTTGCGGGCCATTACCTACATACGCTCGGGCGCAGTAACCCCCAGCAGCGCCAGCGCATTGGCCAGCACCTGTCGGACCGCATCAATCAGCGACAAACGCGCCAGGCGCAGGTCGGGTTCGGCCGCGATAAACGGGTGCGCGTTGTAGTAGGTATGAAAATCATTAGCCAGTTCGCGCAGGTAATACGCGACCTGGTGAGGCTCATAGGCACGTGCGGCTGACTCGACGATCTCGGGGTAACGCGAGAGTTTGTGCAGCAGATCCGATTCACGCGGCTCAATCAGCAGGCCATGGTTCGCCTCGGCGAGGTTGATCTGGATACCTTTTTCATCAAGCTGGCGAAACACGCTGCAGATACGTGCGTGGGCATACTGCACGTAATACACCGGGTTATCGCTTGACTGCGACTTGGCCAGGTCAAGGTCAAAATCCATGTGCTGATCAGGTTTGCGTAAAGCGTAAAAAAAGCGCGCGGCGTCACGACCGACGTCCTCGCACAGTTCACGCAGCGTGACAAAGTCACCGCTGCGCGTGGACATGGAGACTTTTTCACCGCCTCTATAAAGTATCGCGAACTGCACCAACAGCACGGTGAGAGACGCCTGATCGATCCCAAGTGCTGACAGTGAGGCCTTTACCCGCTTGATGTAACCGTGATGATCCGCGCCCCAGATGTTGATGACGTGGTCAAAACCACGCGCTACCTTGTCACGGTGGTAGGCAATATCGGTGGCGAAATAGGTATGGTTGCCGTTAGCCCGCAACACCACCCGATCTTTTTCGTCGCCAAAGTTGCTGCTGCGAAACCACCAGGCATCACCATCCTGGTACAGAAAATCGCCCTCCTTGAGATCATCGATCGCGCGCTGTACAGCGCCGCTGTCGATCAGGCTGCGCTCCGAGTACCAGGTCTGGTATTCAACACCGAAACTCGTCAGGTCGGCACGGATATCCGCGACCAGCGTCTCACTGGCCAGAGTGTGTACCCGGACAAATCCTGGGTCACCAAGCACAGAGCGTGCCCGGCTGATCAGCGTGTCCAGTGCCTGATCGTCATCGTCGGGCAGCGAGCTCAGCAGTGCCGTGGCGTCGCTACGATATTTTTCACTGTCTTCGCGATGCAGCGTAGCGGCAATATCGAAAACATAATCGCCCTGGTAAGCGGCTGGTGGAAAAGATACCGTCTCACCACTGAGTTCGAGATAGCGCAGCCAGACACTTAAGGCCAGGATATCCATCTGTCGTCCGGCATCGTTGATATAGTACTCGCTGAGGGCATCGTACCCCGCCGCACGCAAAACACGGGCCAAGGCATCGCCGTACGCAGCCCCACGACCATGTCCGACGTGCAACGGTCCAGTCGGATTCGCCGAGACAAATTCCACCATGACCCGCTGCCCGGCCCCATTACTGCTGGTGCCATAGGCCTCGCCCTGGGTGCGGATCTGCACAGGCAACTGCTGGTAGGCATCGGCGGCCAGAAACAGATTGATAAAGCCCGGCCCGGCCACTTCAGAACGCACCACCAGGGACGATGCCGGAAAGTTGGCACAAAGCTGTTCGGCCAGATCGCGCGGCTTCAGGCCGGCCCGTTTCGCCAGCACCATCGCCAGGTTGCTGGCATAGTCGCCATAACCTGCCTTTCGCGCCCGTTCAAGTTGAATCGGGATATCGGCCGAGGCAGGCAGAACACCTTGGCGGATCAGTGATGCCAGGGCATCACGAAGCAACTGACAGACTTCATTACGCATAAACAGAAAACCAGCAGCCGTGGGGAAGATATGCCGACCGGGGTGTACTGGCACCGGTACATGGCAAGGAACAGCACGATTCTAACCAAAGCGCGCCGTTCACCAAAGCGGTCTGTAGTACTCTTGGCGCAGACCTGTCCACAACCCCTTACTCACAAATGGACCATCTGCAACAAAGCCGGCTGAATCTGCTGACCAGTCATGCGCTTGATCGTGCTGCATTGGTGCGCCTTGATGAAGAAAATCTCGGGCAGCGCATAATGAGTGAAAATGCGCGTTTTATCGGTGTACACCACCTGCAGATAGCCATTGATGAAAAGAACAGTAGCGCACACCCGGCACTACTGACTCGCAGTGAAGCACAACAGCGTTTCGGCTACTGCGAACCATGGGTGTACCTGGGTCGGGAGGACAGCAAAGACTACTTTGCGGTACTGCTGGATAACGCCCGCCCGCACCAGACGCGCGGTTTTGCCGGGTTACGGGCGCTTGCCGCTACGGTAGATGGTGCAAAGGCGACTCTGCTCGCCTATGCGCGGGCCATGGCCGCATGGCACCAACGCCATCTTTACTGCAGCCGCTGCGGTGCCCAGACCGTATCGCAACACGGCGGGCACGTGCGTGCCTGTACCCATGCCAGTTGCGGTGAACAGCATTACCCGCGTACCGATCCTGCGATTATTGTCCTGGTAGAAAAAGGCGAGCGCGCCCTGTTTGGGCGCAAACCTGAGTGGCCTGCACACCGGTATTCAACGCTTGCCGGTTTTGTCGAGCCCGGCGAAAGCGCTGAGCAAGCCCTGGTCCGGGAAGTCATGGAAGAAACCGGGGTTGAGGTGCTAAGTGCCCATTACCATTCGTCCCAGCCCTGGCCCTTTCCTGGCTCGCTGATGCTGGGTTACAGCGCCCAGGCGGGAAGCGAAGAAATTACCCTCAATGATCAGGAACTCGAGCATGCGTGTTGGCTGGATCGTGATGAAATCACCTCACGCATGCAGCAAGGTCTGTTTGTACTGCCGCCGCCAATCTCGATCTCTTTTCGCCTCATTGAAGACTGGTTCGACCGACACTCGACTATTCCGCTGCGAAAGTTACGCGAAAATACAGGCGCCACACATTTTTAAAGAGTTGCGTTCAACCGCCACACGGATACAATGTGCGCGGGGGATGTGCTCTGAGCGATCACATCTACCCGGATTGTTGCAGTCACCATAGTGGAGGAGTTCATGTCGGAACGACAAACCGGAACCGTAAAATGGTTCAACGAAAGAAAAGGCTTTGGCTTTATTGAGTTGGAAGGTGGGGATGACGTATTCGTCCACTACCGAGAGATCAGAGGAGATGGCTTCAAAACACTGAACGAAGGACAGCGTGTTGAGTTCACCCTAACGACCCGCGATAAGGGTCCTGCAGCGGAAGACGTTTCACCCGTCGACTGATCTGGCTTCGACAGGCGGCGCAAACCGCCCTGTCGCACTTATTCGTTTGATATACCCTGTGGGCTGCCTGTGCTCGCAGGCTCTACAATGAAAATTGTCTGCATCGGCTTTCTCGCACTTGGTATCGCGCTGGCCGTGCTGGCAACGGGCGGCATTGCCGCGCTGTTGCTGAGCAGTGCCAACCTGCCCTTGGTGTCCTTCTCAGCCGTTATTTTCGCCCTGGTATTCAGTGCACTGACCGGGATGATTGGCATTATTGGCCTGGTGCGCGGGGTGGCCCAACCGTCACCTGCGGCAACGGCAAAACCTGCCTTGGCAGACTGGCGAGCCAGCGTGCAGCATCTGTCAGCACTTCTGACTTATGCAGGGCTGCCGCTGGGGTACCTGCTGGGGCCATGGCTGGCATGGCTGGCATGGCGGCAACACTCACCCTGGCTTGATGCTCACGGCCGTGCCGCACTGAACTTTGCGCTGACGATGAGTATCTTGTATGTCACCGCGTTGATACTGGTCTTTATTTTTGTCGGCCTCATACTGCTGGCGCTGCTGGCTGTCTTCCACATACTGACGGTGATACGCAACGCCTGGCGCGCATCGGTCAACCTGCCTCCGCACTACCCCCTTTCGATCAACTTTTTGCGTTGAGTGTCGCAAAAACCGCGCGCGCGGCTTCGATGGTATCGTTGATCTCAGCATCGCCATGGGTGATCGACACAAAGCCCACTTCAAAAGCCGAGGGCGCCAGATACACGCCGTGATCAAGCATGCCGTGAAAAAAGTGCGAAAAGCGCACGGTGTCACAGGCCATCACCTGGGCGAAAGAGCTCACCCGATCCTGTTCGGTAAAAAACAGGCCGAACATTCCGCCCACAGACTCGGTAGCCAAAGGAACCCCGGCATCATGCGCTGCCGCTGCTAATCCCGAAACCAGAGTGCGGGTTTTGTCTGTCAGGGCATCGAAAAATCCTGGCGCCGCAATTTTCTTCAAAGTCGCGATCCCGGCTGACATCGCCAGCGGATTGCCTGACAAAGTGCCGGCCTGGTAGACCGGGCCAGTCGGCGCGAGCTGCGCCATCACCTCAGCCCTGCCGCCAAAAGCGCCCACCGGCAACCCACCGCCAAGCACCTTGCCCAACGTAGTCAGGTCGGGCCGGATGCTGTAGAGCGACTGCGCCCCTCCTGGCGCAACCCGAAACCCGGTCATCACTTCGTCAAAAATCAGCACCGATCCGCTGCGGTCACAAACATCGCGTAAGGCCTGGAGAAACCCCGGCAGAGGGGCGATGCAGTTCATGTTCCCGGCAATGGGCTCGACGATAACCGCAGCGATGTCATCGCCGGATTCGGCAAAAACCTGCTCCAGCTGCGCCGTATTGTTGAATTCCAGAGTGAGTGTATGGCGTGCCACATCGGCCGGCACGCCGGGCGAGGTCGGTATACCCAGGGTCAGCGCACCAGAACCCGCTTTTACCAGCAGGCTGTCGGCATGGCCGTGATAACAGCCTTCGAACTTAACCAAGGTATCGCGGCCGGTGAAGCCACGCGCCAGGCGTATTGCGCTCATGGTCGCCTCGGTACCCGAGTTGACCATACGGACCTGTTCGATGGACGGTACCGCAGTACAGACCTGCTGTGCCAGTTCTGTTTCCAGCGCGGTGGGAGCGCCGTAACTCAAGCCCTGCTCGGCAGCGTGTTGCACGGCGGCAACGATATCTGGATCGGCATGGCCGAGGATCATCGGGCCCCAAGAGCCCACATAATCGATATAAGTTCGACCGTCAGCACCGTAGAGCAAAGGACCGCGTGCATGGTCAATAAACACCGGGGTTCCACCAACTGATTTGAAAGCACGTACCGGAGAATTAACGCCACCGGGAATAACCGCGCAGGCCTGGTCAAAAAGCTGTTTGTTTTTGTCGTTCATGAGGGGCTCCGTAGGTCAGTGCTACGAGTATAAAAAATATGGGCGCGCGTATTTTCTGGATGTTTTGGATTGTGTTGATCGGCTAGAATCCGCCGCTGCTATTTGAAAACTGTCAATCGGGTCGTGGTCAACCGAACCTTTATGTGCATTATCTGCGGCTTCGTCTATGAAGAAGCCGAAGGCCTGCCCGAGGAGGATATCGCTCCTGGAGCACGCTGGGAAGATATTCCCGATGATTGGCAATGCCCGGACTGCGACGCCACCAAGATCGATTTCGAAATGATCGAGATCTGATCGTCGGTCGGCGCCCAGTTTCACTGCTCTGCCTGCCCGATCAGCGCCTCAAGTTCCTGCGCATTTACCACAAACACCACAGCATCGTCATTCATTGACATCAGCCAGGTGAACGACACCTGCGGCCAGGCAGCCTCGAGCGCATCACGAGCACTGCCGGCTTCTACCACCAGCAAGCCATCGTCGCAAAGATGAGCGCGGGCCTGATGCAGCAGGGGGGTAATGAAATCGAGCCCTCCATTACCACCGGCGAATGCCAGTGTTGGCTCGTGATTGTATTCGTGCGGCAGAGTACGCATCAAACTGTCGCTGACGTAGGGCGGGTTGCAGACGATGAGGTCATAGCGTTGCCCCTCTAAGGAGCTGAAAAGGTCGCCTTGCACCAGGCGCACCCGATCACCAACGGCGTGTCGCTCGACATTGATGGCGGCCACCTCCAGCGCCGCGGCACTGATATCGCTGGCATCTACCTTTGCTTCGGGAAAAGCCAGCGCCAAAGATACCGCGATACAGCCACTGCCGGTGCAAAGATCAAGTATGGCGTCCAGCGGCCGGTCTACCCGCCAAGGCGTAAAGCGCTCCAAAATCCATTCGCCAATGTGCGAGCGTGGCACGATAGCGCGCGAATCGACAAAGAAATCGCGCCCCCCAAACCATGCCCGGTTAACGAGGTATGCCAGAGGTTGGTGGGTCTCAATGCGACGGGCAAGCAACGTATCTACGGTCTGGCATTGGTCAGCGCTGAGAATACTTTGCCAGGGAACCTCATCCCCCGAAGGGTCAAGTCCCGCTGCTTCGAGTACCAGCCAAACAGCCTCGTCAAAAGCATTATCGGTACCATGGCCGAAGTACAAGCCCGCCTGATCCAGTTCAGACGCAACCGCTTCGACCTTATCCTCAAGTCGCATGACCTGCAGATCCTTTATTCAGCCAGTACAGTGCGCACGGCCTCGGCCATCTCCTGCGCCCCGGCCCCGTGCTGTACCAGATTGCGGACCTTGCCCTGTGGACCGATCAGGTAGGTCGTTGCTGAATGATCCAGGGTATAGCCCAACGCAGAATCCTCAGCGTCGACCCGCTGGTACAGCATGTAATACTGCTTCGCCACCGCCGCTACCGCCTCAGCAGACCCGCTGAGTCCCATGATCTGCTTATGGAAAAACGCCGCGTACTTGGTGGCGCGCTCGGGCGTATCGCGATCGGTGTCCACGCTCACAAACATGCCCACAACCCGCTGCGCCTCAGCGTCGGACAACTGATCGAATACGGCGCTCATCCGCGCAAGATCCGTGGGGCAGACATCCGGGCACAAGGTGTAACCAAAGAACAGCATCACGACCTTGCCGCGATAATCACTCAGGGATACCGGGCCGTGAGCTGACGCCAGGGTGAAATCACCACCGAGTTTCTCGTAGGGATTGACGGCTTGACTGTCGCGCTGCTGCAGCCACACCCCGGCCCCCAGGGCTATCGCGGTGGTGCATAGCAGCACGAGCAAAGGAAGGCGCCATGGTTTTGTCGTGGTCATCGCTCTTTCTCTTATCGACAGGGCCGGATGGCCCACGCCACTTTTGCCCTTTATCCGGATCAGTCGGCGTGTTTGGTGTGATTACTCTCGGAGCGCATGTCCCCGGCCATCTGCACCGGCGCATTAACTGTCAGGCGCTCACCATCAGCGAACTCCAGATCAATAGTAACTCGCTCACCTAGCTGCAGGTTACGGCTCAGTCCGATCAGCATGATATGCAGTCCGCCCGGCTTTAATTCCACCCGGCCATGGCCCGGTACCACGATCGTATCAATACGGCGCATCTTCATCATGCCGTCCGCCAGGATGTGATTGTGCATTTCCGCCGCACCGGCCACGTCCGAGTGTACCTTCACCAGTATTTTTTCATCGATGCCATGGTTATGCAGGGTCATAAAGGCAGCACTGATAGGCTGACCCGGTGGCACCATGCGCACCATGGGGCCGTATACCTGCACCTGGGCCCAGGCGGGCGCCGCAAGGACGCCGACCAATACCGCGAGCAGGATAGAAATCGTCTTGGTCATGTTTTATCTCCAAATTCAGATTCAGGCGGTCGCCACCCGCAGCAAAGACGGGCAGCAGTCGTTACCCCCGACGGGGGGCGTTGGCATTACGAGTTGAGGCCTGGGTGAAGGGGCGGTGCCCGTGGGCGGTGTGCGGGATCGGTTGAAGTGGCAACGGGCTTTAGGACTTTTGCCGATACGAAAATCGCTGGTGAAGTCGGCGTCAGTACCTGGGCGTCACCGTACGCGAGCAAAGCGCCCGCCGGTGGTGTCGGTACACAGTCCGGACAAGTCCAGTCGGGTGCGGGGGAGGGGGTCTCATCGCCTGTGGACAACAACAGCGGCATCTGCGAAATGCCCTGCATGGTACAGATGGTGAGCCACTGCACCGGGGCCGCATTGGCGCTGCCCGCAGGGGAAAGCCCAAGCAGTGGATGAAACGCCAGCGCGCCGGCCGCAAACCAGGAAATTGCAAAAGCCACACGTCGATGCAGCACGCGCGTAAGTGTACCCACTTGCCTGTGAAGCACCATGGTGTCGACGCGCGAACGGGAGCCCGGCAAGCTGATGTGTATCAAGAGTTGATCTAATTAGCAGGGCACAACCGCTGCGGGTCGGTACCGCAGCGCTCGAGCATGAAGGGATGGCTGATCACCAGTTTACTGCGGGACTGCTTTTTGGAGACCCAGCCTCGCGCCACGATTGTGGCCTGGTCAAGTGCCCACGGTGAGTAACCAAAATAGGTCTGCCAGTCAGTGCGACGAACCAGAATCACAAACTTTTGACCGAGCGAAAAAATAAACCATTTTTCACCAATCTCGATGCGTGACAAACGGCCACGGACAAACTGGTAACCACCACGGACGCGATCAGGCGGATGGGGGACGTAGTACGGCAATGCCCAGATGCCGCGGTCAAAACGGCGGGCAGCATCTTCTGCCCGAATGAATCCCTCAAGATAATAATCATTGGGGGAGATCACTACTGCGCTGGCCAGTCCTGCACGCAGCAAGGCTGCCTGGATGCTGGCACCGTCAGGGGTGAACAGATAGGCCAAGGTACGGCCGTGACGGTCTTTTGCCTGTGGCGCAGTCTCGACGCCAACCCAACCCCCCGATACCTGTGCCTGTAGCGCATCGCGCGCCGCAACAGCAAGCGGCTCGCCGGGACGACTTTTGTACGCCATCTCCGGGGTATTGATACCGGCAAGGCGAATAGTCTCGCCGGAGGTCAAAGTCAGGGTATCGCCATCGATCACCCGAGCCACCTCGGCGATACGCGCCGACTGGGGAAATACCGGGGTACTGACAAGGCAACACAAAACCGCCACCACAACGGCGGGTGCTGCGCAAGCGCAGTTTTTCAGATGAGCAAATACCCAGGTCGCAGCAGCAGCTGCCGGGCCGTCAAGCAGAGCGGCCGTACTTTTTCTGGAATTTACCAACGCGCCCGGCGGTGTCGATGATCTTCTGCTGGCCGGTATAAAACGGGTGGCAAGCTGAACAGATTTCCACGTGCAGTTCCTCGCCCAGCGTAGAGCGGGTCTCGAAACTATTGCCGCAGGCGCAGACCACTTTGATGGTCTCGTAGGTGGGATGCGTGTCTGGCTTCATGAGTGTTATATGGCTGCGGTCGGGGCCAAAGCCCCGGCGGGACGCGGATCATAGGCGAAACGCGCGGGTGTCGCAAGTTCAGAATTAGCGGTTCATTGATTTGAAAAACTCAGCGTTGTTCTTGGTGGCCCGCAACTTGTCCAGCAGGAACTCGACGGCCTCGATATCGTCCATCGGGTGCAGCAGTTTGCGTAGCAACCAGATCTTCTGCAGCTCGGCCGGATCGATGAGTAGCTCCTCGCGGCGGGTCCCGGAGCGACTTATCACCACCGACGGGTAGACGCGTTTTTCAGCAATACGGCGATCAAGGTGGATTTCCATATTGCCGGTACCCTTGAACTCCTCGTAGATAACGTCATCCATCTTGGAGCCGGTATCGATCAAGGCAGTGGCCAGGATCGTGAGGCTACCGCCTTCTTCGATATTGCGTGCAGCGCCAAAAAATCGCTTGGGTTTTTGCAGAGCGTTAGCATCCACACCACCGGTCAACACCTTGCCCGATGCGGGCTGCACAGTGTTGTAGGCGCGCGCGAGGCGAGTGATCGAGTCAAGCAGGATGATCACATCTTTCTTGTGCTCCACCAGGCGCTTGGCTTTTTCGATAACCATCTCGGCTACTTGGACGTGGCGCGTGGCAGGTTCATCAAAGGTTGAGGAAACCACCTCCCCGCGCACGGAGCGCCTCATTTCGGTCACTTCTTCCGGGCGTTCGTCGATCAGCAGCACAATCAATGTGCTGTCAGGCTCGGTCGCTGTGATCGCATGGGCGATCTGCTGCAACATCACAGTCTTTCCGGTCTTCGGCGCTGAAACCAGCAGGCCGCGCTGCCCCTTACCTATGGGTGAGACGATATCGACCATTCGTCCGGTCAGGTCCTCCGAAGAACCGTTCTCCTGTTCCAGGCGTAGACGCTCATCAGGATGCAGCGGGGTCAGGTTTTCAAACAGAATCTTCTTCTTGGCTTCCTCGGGCAACTGAAAGTTGATGGTCTCGACCTTGAGCAGCGCGAAGTATCGTTCGGAATCCTTAGGGGGACGCACCAGGCCGGCAATCGTGTCACCGGTACGCAGGCCGAAACGGCGAATCTGGCTGGGGGAGACGTAGACGTCATCCGGCCCAGCGAGGTATGAACTGCTGGCCGAGCGCAGGAAGCCAAAGCCATCCTGCAGGATCTCGACCACGCCCTCGCCCTTGATCTTCTCGCCGCGCTTGGCCTGGGACTTGAGGATGGCAAAGATCTGGTCCTGCTTGCGCAAGCGGGTTACGTTGTCCAACTTGAGCGAGCGTGCGAATTCGGCCAGTTCCGTGGGGGTTTTTTCTTTTAGCTCGGACAGACTTAGGGACATAGCTGTAGAGGTCTCGGTGGGTTTGGAAAATCAGCGCCCGGCGGGCCACTGGGCCCAAAACGGGTCACTTTGTGGCGGCTAAATGCTGGGAAACTTCTGAAAATAAAGGGGTGCGGACGGGGTGGGCTCTCAACCCGGGGTTAACGTTATCACTAAAATGCCGGCCAGGTCTAGTCCGGGCCGGACGCCTTGGTGTGCAGCTGCAAGCTCGCAGCCACTGGTTTATGCTCAGATATTCTCATCCAGGAAGACTGCCAGTTGCGCTTTGGAGACAGCGCCCACTTTGGTCGCTTCGACCTCGCCGTTCTTGAATAACATCAGCGTGGGAATACCCCGGATACCATATTTCGGCGGCGTCGCCGGGTTGTCATCTATATTCAATTTGGCAATCTGCACCTTGTCGGCGTACTCGTCGGCCAGTTCGGCCAGCACCGGCGCGATCATCTTGCAGGGTCCACACCACTCGGCCCAATAATCAATCAGCACGGGCTTATCGGATTGCAAAACTTCCTGCTCAAAAGAATCATCGCTGACGTGAATAATATTTTCCGACATTTATTATTGACCTGGGTTTTCCCCGAGGGGACATGAAAGGGGCGTGACTCTGTGACAATCAGGACGTGTGGTATACTGATTTTCAGTTGCCACCTGGGATTATTGTACCGGACAGCGCAACTGACGGTTCGTTATTTCCGCCCGGCACAACAGTTTTACCAGAATTCCACCCAGAGAATCAAGGACCAATTATCTATCCGCGGGAGGCTTCGCTTGCTCCTGCATTAAACCCGCGACCCGCCCAAGACCATGCCAGCTGTTTGGCGTGGCTGATATTCCCGGCCTTTTTATATTCATAATCCTGCAATCACGCTGGTCGTAACAGCAACCACACGATACCCCAATCACGCTATAAAGCTATAAAACCCTATGGAAGATACTAGTTACCTCACCAAAACCCGCTTTACCGAATTTGCGTTAGAGCCCCAACTGCTCGAAGGCCTGGCTGATGCCGGCTTTGAGTACTGCACCAAGATTCAGGCGCAGGCGCTACCGGTGGCACTGGCCGGCCAGGATGTCGCTGGCCAGGCCCAAACCGGCACTGGCAAGACCGCCGCTTTTCTACTCGCCATTTTTAACCAGCTGCTGACCCATCCCCGGCCGGAATCTGCGGGACCGCTCAGCACTCGTGCCGTGGTGCTTGCGCCGACACGGGAACTGGCGATACAGATTCACCGTGACGCCCAGATACTGGGAAGAGCCACCGGCCTGAAACTAGGGCTGGTATACGGTGGCACAGGCTATCAAGAGCAGCGCGAGACTCTGGCCGGTGGTGTGGACGTGCTGATTGGCACACCAGGGCGATTGATCGATTACTTCAAACAGCAAGTCTTTGATCTCAATGCAGTACAGGTTCTGGTGCTCGATGAAGCGGACCGCATGTTTGATCTGGGTTTTATCAAAGACATCCGCTACGTACTGAGACGGATGCCACCGCCCACTGAGCGACTGAATCTACTGTTCTCGGCCACGCTCTCACACCGAGTGAATGAGTTGGGCTACGAACACATGAACAATCCCGAGGAGATCAAGATCGACGCCGACGTGATCGTCGCCGAACGGCTGATCGAGGAAGTCTACTACCCTGCCAACACCGAGAAACTACCGTTATTGCTGGGGCTGATGCGCCAGACCGCCGGTGACCGGGTTCTGGTTTTCTCCAACATGCGGGTCACCTGTGACCGGCTGGGCCGGGCGCTCAAACAACAGGGCTATACCGCGGCCGTGTTATCTGGTGACGTTCCACAACAAAAACGCGAACAATTGCTCAATGCCTTTAAGGAGGGCAAGCGGCAGGTACTCGTAGCAACCGATGTTGCCGCACGTGGTCTGCACATCCCCAGCGTGAGCCATGTAATTAACTATGACCTGCCGCAGGATCCCGAGGATTACGTGCACCGCATCGGCCGCACCGCCCGGGCGGGTGCCAGCGGGCACGCCATCAGTTTTGCCTGTGAAGACCATGCCTTCTCACTGCTCGATATCGAACAGTACATTGGCCATCCGCTGGCGCGCCAGGAGATTTCTGAGGCTGTGCTCGAGCGGCCGGCAGCCCGCAGCCAGTCAAGCTCTGGCAAGCCGCGCAAATCACCTGCCCACGAACGTACACCCAAACGCGACGAAAAAGCCAATGCCCGCCCGCCACGACGTGAGCGCGCCTCCCAAACCAGCCCAAATACCACTGATAAGCCACGGTCCGAGGCAAAACCGGCTACTGCCGCTCCAGCCACACCGGCACCGATACCCGTCGCGGCAAAACCCGAGGTCGCGCGAAAAGTTCAATCATCGCGCCATCGGCCCAAGGTAGAGGTTCCTGCTGTCGGCTGATTAACCGCTACGGTCTGCAGCGCAATGATCCCACAAAATCATTTTCCGAAGACGCAACAGGCTGTCACGGATGGATCATCCGGACTTCGACGCTATCAGGATGTACTGGTTGGATCACGCAAACTGCTCACCACGTTGTACTTCGAATGGTGTTCCTGGCTATCACCGGTACCTGGCGCTATTGGACTCTTCCTGAGACAGCTGTTCTGGCCAAAACTGTTCGGCCGTTGTGGGAAAGGTGTCATGTTTGGCACCAACATGATCTTGCGCCATCCCGGTCGGGTGATCATCGGCGATAACGTTGTATTAAGCGAAGGCGTACTGCTCGACGCGCGACATTCGACAGAGTCTGCTGTGATCAGTATTGGCAATGACGTGATCCTGGCTAACAACGTTATGATTTCGTGCAAGAAAGGCACAGTGCAGATTGGTGATCGAACCGGTATCGGCGCATACACCATCATCCAGTCGGCGCAGC
>CAJWEF010000039.1 GCA_913031305.1 uncultured Acidiferrobacteraceae bacterium | reverse complement strand
TCATCCGCTGGACTGCCCGGTTTGCGATCAGGGGGGTGAATGTCCACTGCAGGACCAGGCAATGGGATACGGTCAGGATCATTCCCGTTATCTGGAGAATAAGCGAGCCATGCCGGCGCTCGATCTGGGCCCACTTATCGCCGCTTCCATGAGCCGTTGCATACACTGTACCCGCTGTGTTCGGTTTGGCCGAGAAGTTGCCGGCGCTGTGGAGTTGGGCGCGACTGGTCGTGGCGAGAGCACGGCTATCGAAACCTACCTGGATGGCACCGTTGATAACGAGGTGTCGGGGAATATGATTGACCTGTGTCCGGTAGGAGCGCTAACTTCAAAACCATACCGCTTCACTGCACGACCGTGGGAGCTTCTGAGCCACAACGCAGTGAGCCCGCACGATTGTCTCGGATCAAATCTGACGATACAGACGGCGCAAGGTAACGTGAAACGGGTAGTACCTCGCACTAACGAGTCCATCAATGAATGCTGGTTGTCCGATCGCGATCGGTTTGCCTATGCTGGGGCCAATTGTGACGATCGATTCACCCAACCTTTGGTTCGAACCAGTGACGGTATGAAAGAAGTTTCCTGGGAGCAGGCGCTTAAGGAAGCGGTTGGGATTCTGAACGAGGCCGAAACTGCACCAGGCCTGGGCATCGGAGCGCTGATTCACCCGATGAGCAGTGCTGAAGAGTTTTTTCTGCTACAAAAGCTTATCCGCGGCCTGGGCTCCTGCCATATCGATCACCGGTTATTTCAAAAAGACTTCTCCGACGATGCGTCCATGCCTGCTTACCCGGGTATTGAGACATCCCTCCCAGAGTTTGATCAGCTCGGTGGAGCACTGCTGATAGGGTGTGATCTACGTAAAGAACTGCCCCTGGCGAGCTTAAGAGTGCGTCGGATGGCGCTGGCAGGCAGCCAGGTTGGCATGCTGGGGTGTTTTGCGGGCGATCCCAATTTCCCGGTCGCGGCACGAGAGTTGGTGAGCCCGCCGGATTTACTCGGCGCTTTATGTACTTTGGTTTTAGCACTTGAAGGGGGTACGGATGCGTTGCCCGCACAACTGCAATCACGGGTCGACGCAAACGGCGACTCGGATCGTTTTTTGTCCCTTGCCCGGATCCTGGACGGTGCAAAGGGTAATGGTTTGATTATTCTCGGTCAAAGCGCTGTAAACCACCCGGAGGCAGCTGGCCTGCGGGCCGCAGCCAGTGTGCTGGCCGAAATCACCAGCTCTCAGGTAGGCTGGATTCACCCAAATAATAGCGCTGCTGCGTGGTGGTCTGGCGCAGTACCTCATCGTTTACCCGGAGGGGTAAAGCCGTCCGTGGAGGGGGCCAACGCTCAGTCAATGACAGAGCTCGATCTGGACACGGTGGTGCTTTTTGGTTTGGAGCCGGCCCTGGATCATGCGGACCCCACGAGTCTCAATAAACTCCTTGCGCGGGCACGAAGCGTAATCTCTTTCAACGCATTCCGCTCAGGTGTACCGGATCAGGCCCGAATCGCGTTACCCATTGCTCCTTATACCGAATCTTCCGGCACCTTTTTGAATTGCAATGGGAAGATGCAGTTCTCCCGAGCAGCAATCAAATCGCAGGGAAATTCACGACCGGGGTGGAAGATTTTACGGGTACTTGGCAATTTCCTTGATTTGGAAGGTTTTGACTACGTCGATATATCTGACGTATCAATGGAACTCCCAGAACCCACTCAGGTCTGTGCCCGGACCAAGCCCGAAGCATGGTGCAGCCCAAGTGCTTGGCGCGCGAGCGTCGTGGCTGGAAGCCTGTTCCGTGTGGGAGATGTCCCCATATATCGTGGCGACCCGGTTGTTCGTCGTGCGACCGCTTTAGGGCGCACCCAGGATGGTTGGCGTGCCAGTTTTTGCCGCCTGCACCCCCAGGAAATGGTGTCCCGCGGGTTGAGCGACGGTGGCAAAGCGCGGGTTTTCAACGAGGTCGATTCCGTAAGTATCGGCGTATTGTCGGATACCGGTATCCCGCCGGGCTCGATCTATCTCGCTGGTGCGCACCCCGAGGCATCGAAGCTCGCTGTATCCGATCGATTATCCGTTGAGGCTATAGGCTAAACACCATGACCTGGCTCCTTACGTTCTGGGCGGATCTGCCGCATATCGTGCAACTTGGCGTAAAGATAGTCGCCATCATTGGTCCTTTGATGGCCGCGGTTGCTTATTACACGCTGGCTGAACGCAAAGTCATTGGTTATATGCATGTGCGCATCGGACCCAACCGGGTGGGTCCGCGTGGGCTACTTCAGCCAATAGCAGATGCGGTAAAACTGATGTTCAAAGAGATGATCGTACCGACTAATGCGGATCGTTATCTGTTTATTATTGCCCCGATATTGTCCCTTGCTCCGGCCCTGGGTGCCTGGGCAGTCGTTCCTTTTACCGATACCCTGGTGCTCGCCGACATCAACGCCAGTTTGCTGTACGTATTGGCGTTAACCTCCATGGGAGTCTATGGCATGGTAGTAGCCGGGTGGGCGTCCAATTCAAAGTACGCGTTTCTTGGGGCTATGCGCTCCGCCGCGCAAATCGTGGCTTACGAAATTGCCATGGGTTTTGCCTTGGTGGGCGTGTTGATGGCAGCTGGAAGCCTTAATCTCAGGGAGATCGTGCTCGCGCAATCGGGCGGAATACACCAGTGGTTTTTTATTCCTCTGTTTCCACTTTTTCTGGTCTACCTCATCAGTGGGGTCGCGGAAACCAATCGTTCGCCGTTTGATGTCGCGGAGGGAGAATCAGAGATCGTAGCGGGTTTTCACGTCGAATACTCCGGAATGGGCTTCGCCGTCTTTTTTCTGGCCGAGTACGCCAATATGCTTCTCATTTCGGCGTTGACCGTACTCATGTTTCTTGGCGGCTGGCACGCGCCAGCACAAATCCCACCATTCGTCTGGATTCCGGGGTTGTTCTGGTTTTTTGGCAAGTTGGCGGCGGTCGCCTTTTTGTTTCTTTGGTTTCGTGCCACGTTCCCGCGCTACCGTTATGACCAGATTATGCGGCTGGGCTGGAAAGTCTTCATTCCCGTCACGCTGGTCTGGATTACCGTGATTGGAGTTGCAAAATTCTTCACCCCGTTCGGCCACTGGTTCGGCTGACGCTCGCCTATGTTCAAACGCATTTTTAATACCTGGTTTCTACTCGAGCTCGTCAGAGGTTTAGGGCTAACTGGCGGTTATTTCTTTCGCAAGAAATTTACGATCCAGTACCCGGACGAAAAGACTCCGAAATCTCCTCGATTTCGTGGCCTGCATGCGCTACGCCGTTACCCGAACGGCGAAGAACGCTGTATTGCTTGCAAGCTTTGTGAGGCCGTGTGTCCGGCACTTGCGATCACCATTGAGTCGGAAGAGCGAGATGACCGGACTCGCCGGACTACCCGGTATGATATCGACCTGTTCAAATGCATTTACTGCGGGTTTTGTGAAGAAGCATGCCCGGTTGATTCGATTGTACTTACCGATCTACACGAATATCACTTTGAGACCGGTGCATCCGGCACTGTCAGTAAATTGGATCTGTTGCGCATAGGTGATACTCATGAGGGCGCGATCGCACGGGCCCGTGAAGCGGACGCTCGGTACCGCTAAAACGATGACTTTCCTGCAACTCATTTTTTACATCTTTGCCGCAGTACTGGTCGGCGCCAGCCTTATGGTCATTACGGTGCGAAATCCAGTGCGCGCTGCACTTTTTTTGGTGTTGGCATTCTTCAGTGCTGCGTGCTTGTGGTTAACCCTTGAAGCGGAGTTTTTGGCGATTACTCTGGTGTTGGTTTATGTCGGAGCCGTCATGGTGCTTTTCCTCTTCGTGATCATGATGCTTGATGTCAATATTGCTCAAATGCGCGCTGGGTTTGCCCGTTACTTGCCTTTGGGACTCATCGTTGCTGTGGTAATGGCCGGGGAGTTAACGTTGGTGATGCTTTCCGGTGAGTTCGGTTTGGATCATGCGCCACGGCCGGCCGGGCATGCAGCTGACTACAGTAACACCCGGGCGCTGGGAGAAGTTATCTACACCGACTATGTTTTTGCGTTCGAGTTAGCCGCATTGATCCTTCTGGTCGCGATCATCGCCGCAATTTCCCTCACCCTGCGTCGTCGCCCCGAGACTCGTAACCAATCTGCGCAAGAACAGGTCCGGGTTCGTAAGCAGGATCGCCTTCGTGTCGTTCGAATGCCGACCAGCCAGCAGGACGAGCCATGATTCCGCTTTCTTATTATTTAGTGGTTGGAGCGTTATTGTTTGCGATCAGCGTAGTAGGAATTTTTATTAATCGCAAGAATCTGGTCATCATTCTGATGGCGATTGAGCTTCTGTTGCTGGCAGCCAATATGAATTTTGTAGCTTTCTCGCACTATCTTGGGGACCTCTCCGGACAGGTGTTTGTTTTTTTCATTTTGACTGTTGCGGCCGCAGAGGCCGCGGTTGGGCTGGCGATCTTGATCGTGTTGTTTCGCACGCGACGCTCGATCAACGTTCAGGATCTGGATAGCCTGCAAGGCTGATCTTCCGCCATGACAAAAGAACTCTTATATCTCGCTATTCCGCTTTCGTGCCTGTTGGCAGCTCTGATTGCAGGATTCTTCGGCGCCAAGATCGGTCGATTTGCCGCCCACCGTGTCGCGATAGCAGGTGTCGGTTTGTCGTTTATGTTGTCACTCGTGGTAGCAGTCGATGTTTTTTCAGGGAACATTTATAACGGTACTATCTATACCTGGGCGACTAGCGGCCCGATCCGTTTTGAGATTGGATTTTTGCTGGATCAGTTGTCGGTAGTGATGATGGTTGTAGTGACATTTGTGTCGCTTATGGTCCATATCTACACCATCGGCTACATGGCCGATGATCCAGGATATACCCGATTCTTCAGTTATATCGCCCTGTTTACATTCGCCATGCTCATCCTGGTGATGTCTAACAATTTCCTGCAGTTGTTCTTCGGCTGGGAGGGGGTAGGGCTCGTGTCTTATCTGCTGATCGGGTTCTGGTATGAAAGAGAGTCTGCTATTCGAGCGAATCTTAAGGCATTTCTGGTTAATAGGGTCGGAGACCTTGGGCTTGTTCTGGGAATAGGCGCGGTTCTCGCACTTTTTGGCAGCCTGGACTACGCAACAGTCTTTTCGGCGGCACCGGGAAAAGTCAATGACGCGATTATTGGTCCTCTCGGATATGAATGGCACTGGATGACCTTGATCTGCCTTTTATTGTTTGTTGGGGCGATGGGTAAATCGGCTCAGGTACCACTTCATGTCTGGTTGCCGGACTCAATGGAAGGGCCGACTCCGATATCAGCCCTGATTCACGCAGCGACCATGGTTACGGCAGGTATTTTTCTTGTCGCGCGCATGTCACCACTTTTTGAACTCTCTGTTACGGCTTTGTCGGTCGTTCTTGTCATTGGTGCGCTGACAGCGTTACTGATGGGGCTGGTCGCGTTGGTTCAGAACGACATCAAGCGGGTTGTAGCGTACTCCACCCTTTCGCAACTGGGCTATATGACCGTGGCCTTAGGGGCATCCGCATACTCAGCAGCAATCTTCCATCTGGCAACGCATGCGTTCTTCAAGGCTTTGCTTTTCCTTGCGGCGGGCTCAGTGATTATCGCCATGCATCATGAGCAGGATATGCGAAAAATGGGCGGGTTGCGTAAAGCTTTGCCAATCACTTATCTGACCTGCGTGGTTGGAAGTCTTGCGCTGGCCGGTGTACCCCCGTTTTCCGGCTTCTTCTCAAAGGACGCAATTATCGAGGCGGTACATAGCGCCTCAATTCCGGGCGCTGGCTTCGCCTACCTCGCAGTGCTTTTGGGCGTAATCATTACGGCGTTTTATTCTTTCAGACTGGTTTTTTTGACGTTTCACGGTAAGCCGCGCATGAATCAAGAAGTCAGATCGCATGTGCATGAACCGCCGCGGGTTGTGACCGTGCCCTTGGTGTTGTTAGCGATACCATCGGTCATCGCCGGCGGGGCCTTTGTGGCGCCCGCGCTCACTGGCGAGCTTTTTGGCGCAGCAGTTGCCTCGGCAGGCCACGAGCAAGGTGACATTCCCCCGGGTGCCTTTGCCATGTTAGCTCATGCACCAATCGCATTACCGTTTTGGCTTTCCTTGGCGGGAATCGGGGGGGCTTGGGTATTTTATATCGCGCGGCCACAGTGGCCCGGGCAGTTCACCAAGCGGTTTAAAACCCTCTACTGGATTCTGGATCGCAAGTACGGATTTGACTCACTGTATCAGAGGATTTTTGCGGACGGAAGTGTCGCGGTTGGGCGCGCTTTCTGGGAGTGGGGTGATCGGCGTTTGATTGATGGCGTCCTGGTTAACGGCACCGCGTCGATGGTGGGTCGGCTTGCGACCCGGTTACGTCAAATTCAAAGCGGCCTGGTGTACCACTATGCTTTCGCAATGATCATTGGTCTGGTTTTATTTATTTCATGGTTTCTCTTTCGTTAGGAAAATGGGTTCTTGAACTGGTTCGACCAACATCTTCTTTCGCTTCTTATCTGGTTGCCGGTTTTGGGGGGAATCTTTGTGCTTGCAACCGGGGATGACCGCAATGCGGCCACCGCCCGTCGGATGGCATTAGGATTCTCGGTCGCGATCTTCGCTTTGAGCCTGCCGCTGTGGACTCGTTTTGATACGCAAACTGCTGCCATGCAGTTCGTTGAAAAAACGTCGTGGATTGAACGTTTCAACGTGTACTACTCTTTGGGGATCGATGGCATCGCCATGCCGCTGGTGCTCCTGACTACCTTCCTGACCGTAATTGTCATTATCTCTGGCTGGCAGGTAATTAGTCAGCGGGTTGCGCAGTACTTCGCTGCCTTTCTTATCATGGAAGGGTTGATGATTGGGGTGTTCTGCGCGCTGGACGCGGTCTTGTTCTACCTGTTCTGGGAGGCGATGTTGATCCCGATGTTTCTCATAATCGGGATCTGGGGTGGGCCGAATCGGGTGTATGCCGCGATCAAGTTCTTTCTCTATACCTTGCTGGGGTCGCTGTTGATGCTGGTCGCCTTGATATATCTGTACATGGTTGCCCAGGGGTCCTTTGATATTCTTGAGTTTCACCAACTCCCCTTGGGGGCCACAGCCCAGGCTCTGATATTTTTTGCTTTTTTTGCCGCGTTTGCGGTGAAAGTCCCTATGGTGCCGGTTCATACCTGGCTGCCCGATGCTCATGTTGAGGCGCCAACTGGGGGCTCAGTGATCCTTGCTGCGATTACCCTGAAAATGGGAGCTTATGGGTTCTTGCGACTATGCATTCCTATCACGCCGGATGCGGCGCACCAGTTTGCGCCATTAGTGATAGGGCTATCCTTGATTGCCGTCGTCTACATCGCTCTGGTGGCCTTGGTTCAACGGGACATGAAAAAATTGATTGCCTATTCTTCGATCTCACACATGGGATTTGTGACGCTGGGATTTTTTGTTTTTGAGACGATGGCGATGGAGGGTGCCGTAGTGCAGATGATTTCACACGGCTTCGTCTCCGGGGCGTTGTTCCTTTGTGTTGGCGTACTTTATGACCGCCTGCACTCGCGAGAGATCGCCACTTATGGCGGTGTGGCAAAGGTAATGCCGGTGTTCGCGTTCTTTTTGGTGTTTTTCGCTATGGCCAACGCAGGATTGCCAGGGACCTCAGGATTTGTTGGAGAGTTTTTGGTGATTCTTGGTACCTTTTCGGTCAATGGCTGGTATGCCGCCGCTGCCGCTCTGACCTTGGTGGTTGGGGCTGCTTACACCCTTTGGATGATAAAGCGCGTGGTTTTTGGATCTCTAACCAACAGCGCTGTCGAGGGTATGAATGATGTTGACTCGCGAGAAATCCTGATTCTTGCCCTGGTGGCCATCGCGGTGATGGCATTAGGGTTGTGGCCGGCGCCGTTACTCGAAGTGATGCATGCCAGCGTTGACAATTTGCTGGCTCATGCGTCGGTGTCAAAGCTGTGATGACTCTCGCCAGCCTTAATCTTTGGGTAATTGCGCCAGAAATACTATTGTCGGTTGTGGCGTGTCTGGTGCTATTGATAGACCTATTCGTGCCGGCGGACGCCCGCCCTGGTGTGGGCTATCCGTTGGCTCTGTTGGCCTTGCTTGGCGCGGGATTGGTGTCATTGATGGGGTTGGATAGCGGCTCCATGACGGCCTTGAACGAGCTCGTCATAAGCGATGGCGTCGGCGCTGTGCTTAAGGCTGGCACCGCAATTGGAGCTGCGGGAGTGCTGATTTACTCGCGAGACTATGCCCGTGCACGCGGGTTATGGCGAGCTGAATATCTGGTACTCATCCTGTTTGCGGTCGTTGGGATGATGACAATGATCGGTGCCAATCATCTGCTCACGCTCTATGTCGGGCTGGAATTGCTGGCGCTTTGCCTTTACTCGATGATTGGAATGCAAAGAGATTCGGTGCGTGCAGCCGAAGCCGCTATGAAATATTTTGTTCTCGGCGCTTTGGCCTCGGGTATTTTGTTGTACGGGATGTCACTTTTATACGGGCTGACGGGCTCGCTCTCACTGGCCGAACTGGCGTCAGCATCTGGAGAGTTAGCCCCAACGAATCTCCCATTGCTGACGGCTGTTGTCTTGATTGTGGCAGGCCTTTTATTCAAGTTAGGGGTTGTGCCGTTTCATATGTGGGTGCCAGACGTATACGATGGCTCGGCGACAAGTACCACCTTGTTTCTGTCGTCAGTTCCTAAACTAGCCGCCTTTGCAATCATGCTTCGGTTGTTGGCCTATGGCCTTGGTGAATGGGCCTCGGCTTGGCAGGACATGCTGGCGATCGCTGCAGTGTTGTCAATCTCGGTGGGCAATATAGTCGCTATTGCCCAAACCAGTATCAAGCGGATGCTTGGCTATTCGACCATTTCACATATGGGATTTTTGCTACTGGGATTCCTGGGTGGTACAACGCACGGGTATTCGGCATCACTGAGTTATGTTGTGATCTACACCGTGATTACCCTGGGCGCTTTTGGAATCATCCTGCTCTTATCCAAACCCCAATTTGAATCCGACACACTGAATGACCTTAAGGGGTTGAATCACAGCCGACCGGGCCTGGCCTTTTTAATGCTGATCGTGATGTTCTCCCTCGCCGGAGTACCCCCAACGGCTGGGTTTTTTGCCAAACTTCTGGTTTTACAGGCCGCTTTGGAGAACGGTTTTCTCTGGAGCGTTATTGTCGCCGTCGTAATGGCAGTTGTGGGCGCTTTTTATTACCTTCGGGTAGTGAAGCTAATGTATTTTGACTTACCCGATAAAGACGACAAGGTTTTATCTACAGCCGAGCTCGATCGAGGCTCCACTGCCGTCCGGTGGGTACTGACAGCAAACGTACTTTCTTTAGTGTTAGTCGTGCCATGGATTGGCAATCTGGTGGACTGGCTCACTCGGTCGCTTGGCGATTTTGGTCGGCTTTAAGATCATCTAGGAAACTAGTTCTGGAATAAACCCATGCCTCGCTGAGGCTAGTTGGGTACCAAAATCGGTCGTTAGAAAGCTTCGTTTTATGGTAAAATCCACGCTTGATTCGCGGTAGAGTGCGCTGCCATTTTGGTTCTCGTGCGGCGGCCAAGCGAGCCATTCAATCATCTGTTTTTTTGTCCCGCATAGAGCGGGCGACAAGCCCGTTATGGAAGAAATAGCTAAAGAAACCCTACCCGCGAATCTCGAGCAGGAGATGCGTCGGTCCTATCTGGACTACGCAATGAGCGTTATCGTAGGGCGAGCTTTGCCGGATGTACGCGATGGGCTCAAGCCTGTTCATCGTCGAGTGTTGTATGCAATGTCAGTGCTGGGTAACGAATGGAACAAGCCCTATAAGAAATCTGCAAGGGTGGTTGGAGATGTCATCGGTAAGTACCATCCGCACGGCGATACCGCAGTTTACGACGCGATTGTACGATTAGCACAATCTTTCTCGCTGCGTTATCCGCTCGTGGATGGACAGGGGAACTTTGGTTCAGTGGACGGTGATTCCCCCGCCGCCATGCGCTATACCGAAATTCGCCTCGCCCGAATTGCTCACGAGTTACTGGACGATCTTGATCGTGAAACAGTCGATTTTGTTCCAAACTATGATGAAACCGAACATCAGCCCGCGGTACTGCCCGCGCGGTTCCCAAACCTTCTCGTTAACGGCTCAACTGGAATTGCCGTTGGTATGGCAACCAACATCCCACCCCATAACCTGTCTGAAACCATTAGCGCGTGTCTTGCCCTAATTGATCAGCCAGAGGTTAGTTTTGACGAATTGATACAGTTGCTGCCGGGACCGGATTTTCCAACCTCCGGCATCATTAGCGGTAGTCGTGGAATTCGCGAGGCCTATGAAACTGGCCGAGGGCGCATCCACGTTCGGGCCCGGGTCGATATTGAGAGCATCGAACGTAATGATCGGACGGCGCTTGTAGCTGTCGAACTGCCTTATCAAGTAAACAAGGCCAGACTGCTCGAGAAGATCGCTCAACTGGTTCGCGATAAACGCTTGGAGGGGATTTCTGGATTACGGGACGAGTCCGATAAATCTGGCATGCGTATGGTGATTGAGCTGAAAAAGGGAGAGAACCCCGAGGTGGTTCTGAATAACCTATATCAGCACACCCAGATGCAGACGGTGTTTGGTATTAATCTGGTGGCATTGCGAAATAATCAACCTCGGTTATTTAACCTACGGGAGTTGCTTGACGACTTCGTTCTTCACCGGCGCGAAGTGGTTACCCGCAGGACTTTGTTTGATCTGAGAAAAGCCAGGGCCCGGGCCCATCTCCTGGAAGGGCTCGCGGTTGCGCTGGCGAACCTTGATCCAGTGATAGAGCTAATCAAAAAAGCCGCCAATCCGGGCGACGCCAGATCTCAGCTATTGGCCAAATCGTGGAACCCCGGAGTTATCTCCGAAATGCTTGTCGCCTCCCAGGTTGAAAAGAGCGCCCCCGACGATATCGCATCGGGGTACGGAATGGTCGAAGATGGGTATCGGCTATCCGAAGTTCAGGCTCAGGCGATTCTCGACCTTCGCCTGCATCGTTTGACTGGCCTGGAGCAGGAGAAAATTCGCACCGAATATTCGGAAATTCTCGAACGAATTCGAAGTTTGCTCGAGATTCTGGAAGACCCCGACCGATTGATGCAGGTGGTGAGGAAGGAGTTGGTCGACATCCGCGATCGATATGGTGACGCACGGCGTACTGAGATCATTGAGCGGCACGAAGATCTCAATAACGAAGATCTGATCACCCCAGAGGACATGGTCGTTACCCTATCCCACGAGGGATACGCTAAGTCGCAGCCGGTTGCCGACTATCAGGCACAACGGCGCGGTGGAAAAGGACGGGTTGCAACACGAACCAAGGAGGAGGATTTTGTAAAATCCATGTTCGTGGCCAACACCCACGACACCGTTATGTGCTTTTCCGATCGTGGCAAAGTGTATTGGTTAAAGGTTTACCAGTTGCCCCAAGCTGGACGCCAAGCACGTGGGCGGCCGCTAGTGAATCTGCTTCCTTTGCAGGATGGGGAGCGGATCACCGCTGTGCTGCCCTTGAACCATAAAGACCAAGGGCAATATGTTCTCATGGTCACCCGCCAAGGCGTTTCGAAAAAATGCCTTCTTGAGAATTTCTCGAGGCCGCGCTCTGCTGGCCTGATCGCGGTCGATCTTGCGGAAAACGATGAGTTGGTGGAGGTAGGGCTGACGGATGGTGAGTCTGACATTTTGCTTTTCACCTCCGCCGGTAAGGTGATTCGGTTTTCCGAAGGCCATGTCAGGGCTATGGGGCGAACTGCCCGTGGGGTACGGGGTATCAAATTGAAATCCGACCAGGCGGTCATTTCAATGCTTATTATTAATAGTGCAACTGATGAAGCGAAAGTATTGATCGCTACTGAAAACGGCTACGGCAAGCGCACCGAGTTATCGGACTTCCCGCGTAAGAACCGCGGGGGTCAGGGTGTCATCGCTATTAAAGTGGGTGAGCGGAATGGGCCTGTCGTTGGAGCCCAGTTGGTGTTGGATGATGATGACCTTATCCTGATTACTGGCGGCGGGCGACTCGTTCGAACGCGAGCAAAGGAGATTACTGTGGTCGGGCGAAACACTCAGGGGGTCAGATTGATGCGGTTAGGCGAAGAAGAACAGCTGACCAGCCTTGGCAAGGTGGTTGAGGAAGCCGTTGATGAATTAGGGCCGGACCAGGTCTGAGGTTTTCAGGTTGCAAAGTAAGAAAAGATCGTTGGATCGTCGAAAAGCCCAACGAAAACCCATGATACTATTCGGCGATTCAGGGCCGCGCCTAACCACTTGTTGATAAATGTAGATTAGCTCTTTTTGCCGCGACGACAGTCCAGTCGCAGGCGATTCAAAGCATGCTAGGTACGCGAGATATCTATTAACGTCAGTCGCCAAGCTAGATTTTGTTAAACATGTCTGCCAAGTCAACCCTTGAAACCCTTCGCGCGCGCATCGATAAGATTGATCATGAATTATTGGGATTAATCAACGAGCGGATCAGCCTTGCGGCCAAAGTGGGCACTGACAAAGCAATCCGGGAGGAGTCAGTTTACCGTCCGGAACGTGAGGCCCAGATTATTGATCGGCTGGTTCAAGAAAACCCAGGCCCTCTTTCGGCCGAGGTTACGAGCTTCATTTTTCGAGAAATAATCTCACTCGCCCGTTGCGCCGAAACCCAGATTACCATCGCAGCTCTTGGGCCAAGTGGTACGTTCAGTGAGCAGGCGGCCTACAGACTATTTGGCCACCAGATTTCACTGGTGGAGGCAATCAGCATAGAGGATGTGTTCCGCCTGGCCGAGGCGGGAGAGGCACTGTACGGGGTGGTACCTGTGGAGAATTCAACGGAGGGCGGCGTCAATTCCACTCTTGATTTATTGCTGGATACTCCATTAGTAATCAGCAATGAGGTAGAGCTTAAGATCATACACTGCTTGCTAGCGCAGCCAGGCGCAGGCCCTCCCGCCCAGATCGCTGCCCATCAGCAGGCGCTCGCCCAGTGTCGTCAGTGGTTAGCGGCCCACTACCCCGGGGTGCCTCTGGTCGCCAAGGCCAGCAATGCCGATGCGGCACGTTCTGCAGGCGCTGATAAGACGACCTATGCGGTCGCGTCGGCGACAACCGCGCCAATTTACGACCTCGAGATCAAAGTGCGTAATATTGAAGATAACCCCGGGAATACGACACGTTTTCTGGTACTTTCTACCGAAATGGTTGGTAGGAGTGGGCGGGATAAAACCAGTCTGGTCATGTCAAATACAAACCAGCCCGGCGCCTTGTATCAACAACTTGCACCGCTTGCTGACGCCGGCATAAGCATGACTAGAATTGAGTCGCGGCCGATGCGCGCGGGGTTATGGGAGTACGTCTTCTTTGTTGATGTTGAGGGCCACATAGAGGATTCAAAAGTGGAAGCCGCAGTCGAAGCGATCAAGAAGGAGTCCGCCTTTTTTAAGGTGCTTGGATCTTATCCACGCGGCTTGTGAGCAAGAAAACCTTGGATTTAGAGTCGATTACCGCGGCAGGGGTGCGCCATTTGCAGCCTTATCAGCCCGGTAAGCCGGCTGAGGAACTTGAGCGCGAACTGGGGCTTAGTTCGATTATTAAATTGGCGTCTAACGAGAACCCTTGGGGCGCTTCAGCCACTGCCGCGGCTGCGGTGACCAGGGTTCTCAGTGGGCTCGAGCGTTACCCAGATGGGTCCGGGCATCGTCTGAAAAATGCCCTAAGTCACCAATTGGGGGTCTCCCCCGGGCAGATCACGCTCGGCAACGGATCTAACGACGTTCTTGAGCTTTTGGTGCGTTGCTTTGTTGAGCCAGGAGAAGGAGTGGTGGTTTCCGACCACGCCTTCGCGGTTTACACGCTTGCAGCAAAAAGCGTCAATGCGACTATTTCAACTGTGCCTGCGTGCAATTATGGCCATGACCTTGAGGCTATGGCGCAGGCCGTTGATGAGGCTACTAAACTCATTTTTGTAGCAAATCCCAACAACCCGACCGGTACTTATGTCGGATACGAGGAATTGCTTAGGTTTCTGGAGCGGCTCCCTGAAAACGGCATCACGGTTTTGGATGAAGCCTATTTCGAGTACGTTGACGACCGCGACTACCCTAATGGCGTGGAGTTACTGGAGCGTTTCCCGGGCCTTGTTGTTACTCGCACCTTTTCGAAGGTTTACGGATTAGCCGGGCTCCGGGTCGGATACGCGATCGCCTCGGAGGCTATTACTGAAACTCTAAACCGGATCCGACAGCCATTTAATGTTAACTCGCTCGCGCTTGCGGCGGCTGAAGCGGCCTTGTCGGACGAGCAATTTGTTCGGGTAAGCCGCGAGGAGAACATCAAAGGTATGAGCCAACTCTGCCGCGGCTTTGAGACCCTGGGGCTAAATTGGATTCGGTCCAGTGGAAACTTCATTTGCGTCAAGGTTGGGTCAAAAGCCAATCAGATTTATAAGTCGATGTTAGGTCAGGGAGTGATTGTGAGGCCTGTCGCTAACTACGGATTACCCGAACATCTGCGGGTTACCATTGGTCTGCCACAAGAAAACGATCGCGTGCTTGAAACACTTGCAATGGCATTGCGTCAGGTGGGGAAGGCCTGAGCTAATGAAACGGCCTCACCAGTCGCTGGGAACAGTCTCAATTATCGGCGTAGGCCTGATCGGAGGCTCGCTGGCCAGCGCGCTGAAAGGCTCCGGTAGGGTCGATTCCATAGTGGGCTGTGGCCGAAGTGCTGCAAATTTGGATCATGCTTTGGATCTTGGCTTACTGGATCATTGGACCCACGACCCCGAGGAGGCCGCATCCGCTGGTGATATCGTGGTGCTGGCTACCCCAATCAGCGCTGTGATTGGCTTGATGCCTCTTATGGAGCGGGCCTTGCGGCCATCTGCTGTCCTGACCGATGCCAGCAGTGTCAAAATGAGTGTCAATCAGGCGGCTAGATCCTCCTTGGAGAGCAAGTTTTCACGCTTTGTGCCCGGCCACCCGGTGGCTGGCAGTGAAAAAAGCGGTGCCAGTGCTGCTAAAGCAGACCTGTTTCAGAATCATTGGGTCATTCTGTCTCCTCTGGCTGAGACTGATGAAGATGCAGTTGATTTGGTGACCGACATGTGGGTTGCCGCCGGAGCGCGAACTCGGCTCATGGAGGAGGCTTTGCATGATCAGGTCCTGGGCATGATTAGCCATTTGCCGCATGTCGTGGCCTATGCCCTGATGTCGCTGTTGGACACGCAGGCAGCCCGCGATGATTGCATGACGCTAGCAGCCGGGGGGTTTTACGATATCAGTCGGATTGTCTCTAGCGATCCTGTGATGTGGCGCGATATTCTGTTGCACAATGGTCCGGCCGTGCGCGAGTTAATTGCCAAATACCGGGACACGCTTGGTGAACTGGACCACCTGATCGAGTCGGCTGACGGCCCTCGGCTGGAGTCCTGGTTTGCGAACGCCCGAGAACTTAGAAGCGCGATACCGGAGTTGCGACCGCCCGCAAAACTGGGCTCCGAATGAGTTCGATAATCGCGAGCCAAAGTAGCCGGCTGGAAGGTTTGATCCGGGTTCCAGGAGATAAGTCAGTCAGCCATCGCGCGGTGATGTTAGGGGCCATTGCTGTTGGCGAGTCTAAAATACAGCACCTACTTGGAGGGGAGGATGTACTCGCTACAGTTGCTGCTTTTCGAGCAATGGGGGTTGAGATGTCCGGCCCGTGCGACGGGTCTTTGGAGATTAAAGGGGTGGGACTTAACGGTTTAACTAAGCCCGCCAGTCCGCTTGACATGGGTAACTCAGGCACAGCCATGCGGTTACTTGCCGGGTTGCTTGCCGGCCAGGCCTTCCCGGCGACCCTCACAGGAGATGTTTCTTTGCGTCAAAGGCCTATGGAGCGGATTATTACCCCCCTTAGTCGGATGGGCGCCGACATAGGTGCAACCGGCGGGAGGCCACCGTTGGCGATCAAACCGGTTTCTCACCTAAAGGGGATCAGCTATCAACTGCCGGTGGCAAGTGCCCAAGTGAAGTCGAGCATTTTACTAGCCGGCCTGTACGCTAAGGGAGGCACTCAAGTTCGTGAATCGACGCCCACCCGGGATCACACCGAGCGAATGATCGCCGGGTTTGCCGGGCGGAGTTGGCAGCAAGGCAATCCCATTTGTGTTGAAAGTGGCCTCGTCTTACGCGGGCAAAAGATTACCGTGCCTGGCGATATTTCTTCCGCTGCGTTCTTTCTTGTGGCTGCTACTCTGTGTCCGGGCAGTGAGGTTACCCTTTGCGGAATTGGCATCAACCCGACTCGCGTGGCGGTGTTGGAAATCTTGAACTTAATGGGTGCGAACATTGAAATTTGTGGCCAACGTCAGGAGTCAGGCGAGCCAC
>CAJWEF010000038.1 GCA_913031305.1 uncultured Acidiferrobacteraceae bacterium | reverse complement strand
GCAGACCATCGATACCGTTGTAACGCGGGTCGTTGGCCGGATGTGATGGGTCGTCGGCCTCGAGTGCGGGTGGGCGCACAGCATACCCACGGCGCCACTTGAGCACCTGCTCATCACCGTGGCGAGCTGCGGTTTCCTTCTTGTCCAAGCCTTGCAAAGCCCCATAGTGGCGCTCATTCAGACGCCAGTCGGTCTGTACTGGCAGGGACATCTGGTTCATTTCTTCCAGAATCAATTCCAGGGTGTGGATCGAGCGTTGCAGAAAAGAGGTCATCGCGAGGTCGAAACGATAACCCTGCGCCTTCAGGGTGCGCCCGGCATCCCGCGCTTCGTTAACCCCTCGTTCAGATAGGTCTACGTCGACCCAGCCGGTAAAACGGTTCTGCAGATTCCAGGTGCTCTGCCCATGTCGGACCAGTACCAGTTGTTTCATCTCTTATGCCCTCAAATGGAGTTCATGAGGATTGCCGACTCATCTGCACCAACTGTGCAACCATTGCTCGCAGTGCCTGCCCGCGATGACTTAACCTATTTTTCAGACCGCTGTCGAGTTCGGCAGCTGTTCTGTTTTCCTGCACCACCCAGAATACCGGATCGTAGCCAAAACCATTATCACCGCGGCCCTGCTCAGCGATACTCCCCTCCCAGGTCCCCTGACAAATCAGTGGCGTGGCATCATCCGCCTGACGTAGATAGGCCATCACGCACCGGAATCGAGCTCCCCGCTGCTCGTGCGGCACCCCATCTAGTGCGCTGAGCAATTTCGCTACGTTGCGGGCATCGGTGGCATCACTTCCAGCAAAACGGGCCGAATGTACTCCCGGCGCACCATCGAGCGCGTCTACTTCTAGTCCTGAGTCGTCAGCCAGGGCGGACCGGCCGGTATACTGGGACGCATTGCGTGCTTTCAGGATCGCGTTCTCGATAAAGGTGCCGCCCGTCTCATCTGCCCCAGGAACACCTAAGGACGCCTGTCCAACCACAACAAAATCGCTGGCATGCAACAGTGCGTTAATCTCCTTTAGTTTGCCGGCGTTATCCGAAGCCAGCACGATCTCCTGCTTCACGGCAGAGGAGTCTCACGGGCAACACGCTGCAACAGCATCAGTTCATCGATACCCTTTTTTGCCAAAGTAGTCATGGCCTGCATCTGTGCTTCACTGAAGGGCTCGTGCTCGGCCGTTCCCTGCACTTCGATAAAACACCCCGCGTCATTCATGACAAAGTTCATGTCGGTATCAGCGCTGCTATCCTCAACGTAGTCCAAATCCAATAAGGCCACTCCGTCGTTTAATCCAACCGAGACCGAAGCCACCTGCTGCAGCGGCACCGGTTTTTTTAGCGCGCCGCCCTGTTCCAAGCCGTCCAGAGCGTCTGCGAGCGCCACCCAGGCGCCGGTGATCGACGCTGTGCGGGTGCCGCCATCAGCCTGCAACACATCGCAATCCAGGGTGATGGTGCGCTCACCCAGCGCACCCAGGTCCAACGATGCGCGCAGGGAGCGACCGATAAGACGCTGAATTTCGAGGGTCCGCCCACCCTGCTTTCCCCGAGCCGCTTCGCGGGACATTCGTTCACCGGTCGCCCGCGGCAGCATGCCGTATTCTGCGGTCACCCAACCCTGTTCTGAACCCCGCAGAAAACGTGGCACTCGCTTTTCCACACTGGCCATGCACAATACCCGCGTATGGCCAAATTCAACCAGCACTGAACCCTCAGCGTGACGGCTGAAAGATCGTGTGAACCTGATCGGCCTTAGTTCATCAGCGCCCCTGTCATCGGCTCTTTTCATTAACGTCACCTTAAAATTTGTTTGATTTAACCCGCTACCGCGCGGTCTATTGTCAGTCAGTCGGCAAGGTATGTCCCAGCAGGGAAAACAATTGCCACAAGAACCGGTAGGTCAGGCCCCAGACCACGCGCTCATCTTCCTGGCCGACAAATATACCGGGGAAACACTGGCCCCCAGCCTGTTCGTAGCGGATTCGGGTTTGCAGACTCGGATCCAACAAGCACGACAAAGGCACCGAGACTACCTGCGAAACTTCATGATTGGGGGTCAGCGCAGGTACCTTGTCTACCGCGAAGACAAAGCAGGAAATCAGCAGGTCCTGCGACTGGCCACCATGCCGGCCCCGCAGGTCTCCCAGGCGGCCCACCAACTCATGCTGTCGCAACTCCAGGCCGATCTCCTCGAGCGTCTCGCGGCGCGCCGCGTCTCCGTCATGAAGATCACTTTCCTCGCGCCGGCCACCGGGGAAAGCCATCTGACCAGACCAAGGATCGCCAGCATAGACCGATCGCTGGATAAAAATCATCTGAGGATCCTTTGCTGAAGGTGCGGCACCGAGGATGAGCGCTACCTCGGCCTGGCAGGATGGCGGACTATCGACAAGTTCCGGCTGGTGGCGATCAAGCCGGTCGATTATCGTCTTGACTGATATCACCAGTGAATGCCGCCGCCCAAAATCACCCCGTAACTGGTTTCGCGCATAGAAGTGCCGGTAATGCTACCGATGTAATCGGTGATGTGATAACGCCAAGCCAAGCGCAGGGATACAAAAGGCAAGGGATCGAGCACAAGTCCGGTTTCAACTGATATTGAAGAAAGATCCTCGCGTAACCCGAGATCGCCCATTTGCGGCGCCCAACCGGCTTCACCGTAGAGGTAAAGCGCTCCCAGTACGCCGATGCGGCTGTCGATGAGCACACGGGCGGCAGAAGTGTCGCCTTCGGTGCCAAATCGATCCTGTTCCCACCCAAGCCCGAGAGCAACATAAGTATTATCGGTTGGGCTGACAAGACGGTATTTCAGATCGACCACGGTCTGCTCGTCCGGCGCCATGCTGACGGCATCCTCGCTGACGCGATAGAGCGCAGTGCGAAACCCCCAGCGCTGATCCAGCCACAGCTCGGCGTACCCGCCGATAGATGCTGTATCAATTGAGGCGTCGGTGTAATTATCAGTATCGACAACCCAGGTCAGCATGCCGGCCTCACCATCAATGGGTCCGAGCGCTCTCGCAGGCAAGGCGACCAACAGGCCAACGATCAAAATTAGGCGTGCGGCCAATCTCAAGAAATCACTCCAACTGTAAATCACGATGATTTTAACATCCTCTGTCACAAAACCGGCTTACCGTTCCGCCGTATAATGGTCCCGCGGGGGTGTCTGGCATGGAACACGACAACGGCGTGCGTATTGACCGCTGGCTCTGGGCGACACGATTCTTCAAGACCCGCCGGAGCGCGGTCGTTGCGATTCGGGCGGGTCACGTACTACTCAATGAACGTCGCGTTCGCCCAGCAAATACTATTCGCGTAGGCGATAGCTTGCGTGTACGCCGCGAAGCCTTTGTCTATCATGTTGCGGTCCGCAGACTGATTGAAAAACGGGTCTCAGCCCTCGAGGCCGCAAACGCCTACCTCGAAAATACACAAAGCCGTGAGAACCGACTGACCATGGCATACCAGTTGCGCCTACAGCCCCAACCCATGCGCACAAGCAAGGGGCGCCCAGACAAACGGGCACGTCGGGCATTGCAACGCCTGCGCTACATACACGAGACGAGCTGAGTATTGTGCGCGGCGTCATCGTTAATGAGGCTGACCTGACTGGCGCGCTGCGCTCTGGGGAGATCGGCCCAGCCCGAATCGACGCGCTGACACATAAGCCGCCGGATGATGATCACCCCTTGCTCGCGGATAACCTGCCCGATCTGGTAGTCGGCTCCCGCAACGCCTGGGGCTCAGTAGAATCTCGACAACGCCTGGCCAACGAGGTCGCCACTCTGATCCGCGACTATAAAAACGATGCATCCCGTAACAGTTCTTTACCAGCGTGAGGGAGCTAGCGTCAGACATACCGCTTGCCCTTTACATCCACCTGCCCTGGTGCGAGAGCAAATGCCCCTACTGTGATTTCAACTCCCACCCTTTGCGTGGTGTGCTGCCCACTGATCGCTATATCACTGCATTACTGACTGACCTTGATTCGACCGCCAGATTCCGGGTCGATAGATCTTTTAGCTCGGTTTTTTTCGGCGGCGGGACTCCAAGTCTGTTCAGCGCGGCCGACATTGGCCGGATTCTAGATCGGCTCGAAAGAGAATATCTATTAGGCAATACGCCCGAGATTACGCTGGAAGCCAACCCCGGTTCAGCCGAAGCCAGCCGTTTTCGGGCCTACCGGGACTGTGGCGTTAATCGCCTGTCGATCGGGGTCCAAAGTTTCGACAATAGAGCGCTCAAAGCGCTGGGCCGCGTTCACGACAGCGCACAGGCGCGCGCAGCCTGTGCAAGTGCAAGTGCAAGCGCGGCGGGTTTTGACAATTTCAACATTGACCTGATGCATGGCCTACCAGGCCAAGATGAAAGTGGCGCGCTCGCCGATCTGGATAGAGCCATCGAGGCTGAACCCACGCACCTTTCCCTTTACCAGTTAACCATTGAACCCAATACGGCGTTTGCGGCTGATCCACCGCAACTGCCCACCGAAGAGGCCGCCTGGGACATACGCTGTGCAATCGAACAACGCACGGCAGCGGCAGGTTTTGACCACTACGAGGTTTCGGCGTTTTCTGTGCCTGACAAACGCTGTCGGCACAACCTGAACTACTGGCAATTTGGCGACTATATTGGTCTCGGCGCGGGAGCGCACAGCAAGATCACCCTGGCCGGTACCGTGTACCGCTGGGCAAGACCTCGTCATCCACGTGATTATCTTGGCAAAGCCAACAGCGGCCTGGAAATCGACAATGCCGTGCCGGTGAACCTGGATGATGTGACTTTTGAATTCCTATTAAATGCACTGCGACTAAAAGATGGTTTCAGCCCTGAGTTATTTGAACAGCGAACCGGGCTTGCCTGGCAGCAACTGCAGCCCGTCATAACAAAAGCCAAAACAGACGGTTTGCTTGAGGAGAGTGATGACTGGGTTTGCACGACGGCGCTCGGCTGGCGTTTTCTGGATGACCTGCTACAACGTTTTCTGATGCCTGACAAGCGATCACAAGATGCGTGATACCATGGTTGAGTTACTCATAGGCTATGTATCGGGTTAATCTGTCGCCGCCCTCGTGTCCTGTGTGCCCACAGATCTCAGAAGCTGTACCGACCCTATGCTCTGGATAAAAGCCTTCCACATCATCTTCATGGTCACCTGGTTCGCGGGCCTTTTCTACCTGCCCCGACTTTTTGTCTACCACGCTATGGCCAACGATCCGGCAACGCAAGCCCAGTTCAAGATCATGGAGCGCAAACTGTACTTTGGCATCATGACGCCAGGAGGCGTATTAACGATCCTTTTCGGGTTGTGGTTATGGCTGGGTTACGGCATAGGCGCTGGCAAGGTCTGGCTTGCGGCCAAATTTATTCTGGTGATTATCCTGGTTGTCTACCACCTGTGGTGTGGCCGCCTGGTAAATCGGTTTCGTGATGATGTAAACAGTCATGGCCATGTTTTTTACCGCTGGTTCAATGAGTTTCCTGTGTTGATTCTCGTCGGAGCCGTTCTGCTGGCGGTCTTTAAACCCGCCTGACGCCGGACTGATATGTTTCATGTGGTTCTTTACGAACCCGAGATCCCGCCCAATACAGGCAACATCATCCGGCTGTGCGCCAACACCGGGTGTGAATTACACCTTATAGAACCGCTGGGTTTTTCGATCGGCGACAGTCAACTGCGACGGGCCGGGCTGGACTATGCTGACGCCGTGTCGATGCACACCCACACCAGTATGGACGCGTTCGTAGCTGAGATATCGCCGAGCCGGTTATTCACTTTTTCTACTCACCACCGGCAGCGTCACAGCGATTGCCGCTTCCAGGATGGTGATGCCCTGATATTTGGCCCCGAAACCCGCGGGCTGCCTGATGCTATACGTCGGTTAGCGCCAGCAACACAACGAGTCACCTTGCCGATGCGGCCATTCAATCGCAGCCTGAACCTTTCCAACGCGGTGGCTGTGGCTGTCTTTGAGGCTTGGCGACAGCTGGATTACACCGGCAGTAGTTGAATCTCGGTTCCAAAGATCCAGGCTTTCGACTTCTATCCCACTGAGACGAAGCGCGGCTGTAATGACTGGAAGCTCTGCCGGCTCGATCGTAACTCTCATGCCAACGAGAACAACCCCAGTTCATCGATATGGACACGTTCGAATTATCGCCTCGCCTTAAGGGCGCGAAATATTATGGGTTTCACCACTGGCGGAGTCAGAGAAGTAGAGCTGCTGGTTGCTGGTGCGACACACAGTCTGGTCGCTAGTCAGGATTCAAGGATCCGATCCTGCGAGACACCCGGCTTCATATTGCCGGTATCATTTAAGCCCGGGCGCCGAAACTTGCTATACACTCGCGGCTTCGGATGCTCGGAATAATGCCTCTCATCCACCGTCCTGCGCTCCTTAACCCATGAAACTATCAACTCATGACACTATCCTCATCTCTCGTTGAGCTGATCACCACGGTAGGCCGCGGCCGTGAACTGCCTCCCGTGGCCCACCTGCACAGGCCGCCACAGGTTGTCCCGACTGGGCGACATAAGAAGTTTGGCATGATCATGCTCGCCGATGGCAGCTGCGGGTTCTTCTACACACGCTTCGATAATATCCTTTCCCGGTTGATGGCTTGTGATCCAGCTCAAATTCTGGCCACCCCGATTCTTGATCTCATTGCCGGTTACGATGGAGACGACCCCTTCGCAAAAGCGCTTGGCCTGGGCGCGCTTAACGCGCTGAGTCAGCATCTGCTTCGCATCGGCGGCTTCGCGCTTGATCTCACCAGTGATCCTTTGGGTCAATCGCGTCTCGAACAGGCAGAACATGTTGGCATGGTAGGGTTTTTTCCACCACTAATCGATATGCTTGCGAGCCGTAACGTAGCCCTGACCATTATTGAAAAAGACCCGCAGTTTTTCGATTGTGCAGGTAATTTTTCGGTTACGGCTGATACGGCTCGACTTGTAGATTGTGACCAGGTGCTGGTCACCGGCTCCACCTTGATGAATGACACACTTGATGAAGTGCTGGCATGCTGTAATCCGGCGGCACATATCGCGCTGATCGGGCCAACGGCGTCCTGTTTGCCCGATCCCCTGTTCGAGCGCGGGGTTGATGTGGTCGGCAGTACGACCGTAATCGACCTGCCTGGCCTGTTGACCCGACTAGAAGCTGGCGAATCGTGGAATGCCGGTACCGCCACCAAGTACTGTATTGCCCGTAAAGACTATCCGGGTATTGTTGGGTTGCTCACAAGCGTGCCTGTGAAATAATTCAGCGACGCAACTGTGGGCGAAATACCAGTTAAGCGCCAAATTTTCCGGGCCGACTTCAGCCGCTTAACTTAACCAACTCTTGGTGCACCAACTCAGCCTCAGCAAGCAACGCTTCGTCATGATCCACTGAACACGAACGTTGTTTGTTCGTGAAAACAGCAGGATTTAGATGAGCAAAATCTAGATCGATTTTCCCCGCCAAGCTGCGCAGAGCGTTCTCTGGATCACGACACAACAAATCATAATCAACGAAGATTGTTCCCTCTGGAGATTTTTTTAATAAGTGCTGGTAAACAGTGATCCAGTAGGCTAACCAGTAGTCAATATGGTACATGTCGGCCTTTTTAAAACATTCGAGACCAAAAAAACAGAAAGGTTTTTGGTTCAATCCAAATTCATGGTGGCCTAACCAATTCATGTACTGCAAAACATAGGGATCCTCATGTTGAATCTCAGAAAAACGCTCTTGCTGTAGCAACAAAGATCTCGCATGAGCCAGCGGCTTTCTGAAAGGTACGAGCAAAGAAGCGCTTGGAAAAGCTGCCCTTAAAGCGCTAAGTCTGAGAACGTTGTTATTGTTCTTGGAGAGATAACGTCCTGCTTCTATGCTTTGATCGTTGCATGAAACCACGTTTGAAACAAAACGGACAAATTTCTCTAGGGTGTCATGACTAATATCGTCGAGGTCTTGTGGATACAGGCTATCTGCAGTGACGTAGGGCTTTAAGGAGAACGTCAACCAGAAGATCTCTTCGAATGCTTCTGGCGTATCAAAATCTACCTGGAGACCATCACCGTGAGCGCGCTCACCGGCCACGCCTTTTATTTGGAATTTCCTGCTCGCTGTCGTCCATAAGTTTGGAGCCAGAACAAAAGGCATATGGCGGTAGGTCAGCGTGGCGAATTGCTGGGAACCAAAAAGACATCTCAGCAAAATGCTAGTTCCCGACCGAGCCAAACCGCTGACAAAAACATGTTTACGAGTTACAAAATCCTCAGGGATCGGCGGTGAGACGATCCCGTTTATGTCGTATGAAAGAGAACGAACAGCATGACTTCCAAGCGCCAACCGGTGAAGCAGTCGGTCAAGTGCGGAATAGCGCTCTTTCACAGACTCTCGCTCGCACCCACCCATAGGCAACTGCTATCAAGCATGATGAAATGATGGCGTCTTTATGATCAAACCATGTCATAAATCGTGTACTGCTCAAGAAAGCTTTCCACTCCAGCGCTAGGGCTGCTAAAGCGCCGAGCAGGGCTGCGACAACGCATAAGAAAACAACAATAGTCAAGCCCATAATCTTTCTGGAATACGCCAGGAGTACCTTCTCTTTCCAGTGTTCCGAGATTTTTTTTGAAGCAATAACTTTTAAGCTACGATTCACGAGTCGCAACATATGTTGTGCTTTCCGAACTGTATGGAGCCGAACAATTACTTCGATAAAAATACAAGTCGGTATGATCAGAACAAAAAAACGGATCACACCATCAATCATCGCCTTCGTCTTTTTTTTTGGGCTCTTCCTCAATTGGTTTGTTGTCTTCTTCGTTGGGTTGGCTGTCAACCAACCTCTTAGGCGACTTGCGGAAAACTCTCTTTATCGGATACCACACTACCGCTACTACGGCGAGAAACACAGATACCACCACGCCGAGGATAACCCCCAATGTACCAAGTCCCATACCCGGGCCAATGTAGCCAAAAGCAGCTGGGCTGAACAGAATACCGGCTAAGGTGATGACAGTCTTTGCACTCATTTTATCTACACCGTAAAAAACTGTCCTCGTCGAAATAATCCTCTGGGAGAAATTTAGCTCCAGTGACCACGAGCACTTCATCGGTACTCTGATTATACTGATTGATGAACTCGAAAGTCTTTTCACCACCGGAAGAGACTTCAAATACACGCCCCTGCTTGGGGCTGGTCACCAACACACTTCCATTCGGTGTGATATCAAGCGTACCCATGTGGGAGCTGTAGAAATTGAAATCACTTCCCTCAACCACACGATGAGCTTTCATCGTTATAGGGTCTATTTGAACGATGTGTGAGCTTCCGTGATGCATATTATTGTCGTAGACGTATAACTTGCCGTCCCGATTCCAATCGGGATCGTGTTGACGTCGCCACTGTCCAATACGCCACCATTTAACTTGCAAATTAACAGGGTCAATTACAAATACCAGATTGAGTGATCTAAAACTGATCAACAGATCGCCAACGTTAAATTGTGGATATCCAGCGGCGTTCTCCGGTAGCAGGGGTTCTAAATCGTTCGGGTGGTGGGGATCGTGGGCCCAATTTGACTCACTTTCTCCATCTTGTTGCCGAATTCCGAACAGATCTAACTCTGAATTGGCTTTATCCAGTGCTGTAATATTGATCGTCCTCAATATTTCCGCCGTATTTATATCAACCTTGATCATATCGTGATTTCGCCAAGCCCAAACCGCACTAGCGCCGTCACTCGACACGGAATGGTGGAAATTCCCCTTTATCTCCCAAAGGCGGCTCCCACAAGCATCTATGCGATATAGGCCATCCCCACCGTCAAATGAAAAGATCATTGAACCGTCTTGAAGCACCTCCAGGCCGTGCAGATACTTATTGGTATCTTTTCGCTTGGCGTTGGCTTGGCTATCTTCAGTTACTTTCCATTGATGAATAACATTCCCACTATCATCGAAAAGGATCGCGCCGTGCATCGCGCCTTCAGTATCAAGCGCGCCATAGATCAGCCGAAGGCCGCGCTCCATATTGTCCGATATATAGACCAGTCCTGAATCACGCCGTTTATTTGCATCTGGAATCTTGACAACCCGATAATTGGATCGATCTGCATCTGAGATATTGTGGGTTTCAAGCAAGCGACTGGGCTTAAGGCCGAGGTCGTTTTCAATTTTTTCCTTAACCGTCTTTTTCTCTTCTCTCTCTCCAATCAAAAAACTTCGAACACTCATTACATGTTCGTAGGGCCACACTCGCGCCATGATCACATACATCCCAGACAAAAAAGATAAGAGGACGATAAGGTAAAGACTGCCGATAATCAAAAACTTCTTGCTCATATGTGGTACTGAGTTATTGTTGTGGGTGTAGAGTGCGTTGGGCTTTTGCTAAGGCTGGACCGGTTTTCGGCAGAACTGCAGCCAATGGAATGTTATCATCTCGCCTGTGTTTCTTGCTAAGCGCCCTCTAAGCCGGGTCATTCTCTGATGCACCTCTTGTCGTTGGCCCGTCTTTTTGCTTTCCTGGCTATGCTTTTTGCCCCACTGGTGCACGCTGGCCAGGTAAGCGTTGCGCGCGACCTTCGCGAAGACGGTACGCTGGCAGACCAAGAGGGTGTGCCGATCCTGCTTTTTTATACTGCGAGCTATTGTCATTATTGTGAAGCGATCAAAACCGAGTTCCTCGGCCACATGGCGATCGACCCGACTTACCAGACGCGCGCCATATTCCGTGAAGTGCGTATTGACAGCTCAACACCGCTGATCGATTTCAATGCCAGCACAACCACCCATCATCATTTTGCTGATCAGCGTCCGATCACGTTGGTGCCCACAGTTGAATTCGTCGATGGCTCTGGTCAACATCTGGCGACGCCGATGATCGGAGCCAGTATCCCGGATTTTTATGGCGCCTACCTTGATAAAGGTATCGAGCATGCCCTGGTCAAAATTCGCTCAGGAAGAGGCCCCTCATGACAGCATCGTTTGAAACTGCAGAACTGGATCTGGGAACCCAAGCGGTGCTTGAGAGCTGGATAGATTACAACGGGCACATGAATGTCGCCTATTACGTGATGGCGTTTGATCATGGGGTTGACCAATTCATGCACCAGATGGGCATCACGCCGCAGTACCTGGAGCGCGAAAAGTCCTCTACCTTTACCCTGGAGATGCATATCAACTACCTGCGCGAATTGCGCCTGGGCGATCCTATTCGCCTGACCTGCCAGTTGCTGAATGTAGACAGCAAGCGCGTTCATTATTTTCTGCGCATGTTCCACGCAGGCGAAGGTTACCTTGCCGCAACCAGTGAACAGATGATGATCCACGTTGACCTGGAAAGCCGCCGGTCTTCGCCTTTTTTACCGGCGATCAGCGAGACCCTGTCGCACATGATGGCAGCGCATCGGCCATTGCCTTGCCCCGATCAGGCCGGCAGAGTCATGAGTATCCGCCACAAGTGATCGCCGGGAGAAATGACGCCGGCTATTTTCGGATACGACTCAGAATACCGTCGAGCTCATCCAGCGAGCTGTAACCAATCACCAGTCGGCCAGACTTCCCGTCACGCGATTCCAGGTGTACGGGAGCCGCGAGGTGCTCGGAGAGCTCTTCCTCGAGACGCTGGATGTCACCGCCTTTAGCTGACTTGCGAGCTCTGTTCTGGTCGGCGCCTTCGGGCTGTAGCATGCGCCGCACCAATTGTTCCGCCTGGCGCACCGAAAGCCGGCGCTGCATGACAGCCTGCGCTGCCAACCCCTGCTGCTCGCGCGGCAGACCCAGAATCGCCCGGGCATGGCCGGCCTCGATATGACCAGCATCCAGATGCTCACGGACCCCGGGGTCGAGTTTCAACAGCCGCAACAGGTTGCTGACCGCGACACGTGAGCGACCAACCGCCTCGGCCACTTGCTGGTGTGTCAAACCAAACTCATCCAACAAACGTTTAAGACCTGTCGCTTCTTCGACCGGGCTCAGGTTCTCGCGTTGAATATTCTCGATCAGGCCGACCGCAAGAGCCGCATCATCAGGCACCCGGCGAATCACCGCGGGGACCTCGACCAGACCCGCCAGTTGTGCAGCCCGCCAGCGCCGTTCCCCGGCGATCAATTCGTAAGCGCCGCCGGCGGTTTCACGAACCAGCAGCGGCTGAATGATCCCCTGCGCACTGATCGAGGCAGCGAGTTCTTGCAAAGACTCCTCATCCATTCGGGTGCGTGGCTGGTAACGTCCTTTGCGGATACTGCTCACCGGCAACTGGCGTAGATCGCCGTCGGTCGTGCTTGCAGGCGACTTTGCTCCGCCCAGCAATGCATCCAATCCTTTGCCCAACCTAGCTTTTGGACTCATGCGTCACTCCTGTTGCAAATGACTACCGGCTCAGCCGTCACCGGGGCCGCGGGTGTCAACGACTCACCCTTTTCCAACATCTCCCGCGCCAAGTCACGATAAGCCAGGGCCCCCTGACAATGAGGGTCATAATCAATCACGGATTTGCCAAAACTCGGCGCTTCGGCAAGGCGCACATTGCGCGGGATAACCGTCTCATACAACAAGCTGCCGTAATGCTGGCGAAGTTGTGCGGAGACTTCAGTGGTCAGCGAGTTGCGGCCATCGTACATGGTGCGCACTACGCCTTCGATCATCAGATCGCGATTAGCGCTTTCCTTAACGCGGCGAAAGGTCTCATCCAGCCCGCTCAACCCTTCCAGCGCATAGTATTCGCACTGTACGGGGATCAAGATCGAGTGCGCCGCCACCAACGCGTTCAAGGTCAGAATATTCAAAGCGGGCGGACAATCAATCAGGATAAAGTCATAAGTTCCAACGGCCGCCAACGATGATTTCAGCCGCTGAGTGTCGCTTTCATCGTGGCCAGTGAGTTCCGCTTGGGCGCCTGCAAGAGCCGACTCTGCCGGCAACAAGTCAAACCCGGAATCGGTAGTAACCAGAGTCTCGCTCACGCTCTTGTGCCCGAGCAACACCTGGTAAACAGTTTGCGCCAACTGCCGCCGGTCCACGCCACAGCCCACCGTTGCGTTTGCTTGTGGGTCGAGATCAACCAACAGTACCCGGCACCCAACAGCAGCGAGTGCTGCCGCAATGTTGATGGCGGTTGTGGTCTTGCCAACGCCGCCCTTCTGGTTGGTTACCGCGATAATCTTGGTCATGTTGGGCCGCCCGGCAATCCATCCAAGACGACAAGATGTCGCTGTGCCGAAAGGCCGGGTACTGTTACCGGTATCACCCGTGCTGCCAGGCGCTGTGCAGGTGCCAGCGCATCCAATTCTGCCTGGGGGTGTGTGCCTTTCATTGCAATTAATCGAAGATGATGGTGAAGCAAGTGATCTGTCATGTTGAATAGCGAAGCAAGCGAAGCGACCGCGCGCGCGACAAGCGTATCAAAATTCCCATCGGGCCGGTAATCCTCTATGCGCCCAGCGAAAACGGTGACGTTATCCAGCTTCAGCCGCGCCGTTACTTCACGCAAAAAACCGGCTTTTTTCCCCCGACTTTCAACCAAAGTCCAGTCCTGACCCGGGTTACACAAAGCCAGTGCCAGTCCGGGCAAGCCCGCACCAGAGCCGACATCGAGGCATCGGGCGCCCGAAATAAAGGGCACGACCGAAAGGCTGTCGAGCAGGTGGTGCGTAAGAATTTCCTGCTCATCAGTCAGTGCGGTCAGGTTATGCACGCGGTTCCACTTGCGTAACAGGCTCACAAAATCTACAAAGCGGGCCAATATATGCTCATCCAGTGCCACGCCCATTTCCTTTGCTGCCCCAGCAAGCTTCACAGCCAGATGGCCCTGTTCAATCACCGCGCCGTCTCAAGCCGCGGAGCGCAATTGCCGCCTTTTGAGATGCACCAGCAACAACGAGACTGCAGCCGGAGTCACCCCGGAAAGACGACCTGCGTGGCCCAGGGTTAGCGGCTGGTGTTCAGTAAGTATCTGGCAAACCTCGTGGGACAGGCCCCGAACCGACAGATAATCCATATCTTGGGGAATCATCGTGTCCTCGTGCCGGCGTTGGCGCTCAATCTCATCGCGCTGACGATCAATATAACCCGCATAGCGCGCCTCAATCTCCAGTTGCTCTATCACGGCTGGGTCCTTTACACACTCGCCAGCGCCGCTCAATCGTACCAGGCTGGAATAATCAGTCTCGGGTCGACGCAGTAAATCTGCAAGGCGTTGCTCTCGGGTGAGTTCTTGTCCCAGGATGCGGCGAGCTTCTCCCGGCACCAAAGCTTGTGGACGCACCCAGATGTTTTGCAGACGTTCGCGTTCGGTTTCTAGCAGGTCGCGTTTGGCACAAAATGACGCCCAGCGCTCATCTCCGATCAATGACAGAGTACGGCCCGTCGCAGTCAAACGCAGGTCGGCGTTGTCCTCTCGCAGTTGCAAGCGGTACTCGGCTCGTGATGTGAACATACGGTAAGGCTCGGTAACGCCGCGGGTAACCAGATCGTCGATCATGACCCCGATGTAGGCTTCGTCGCGACGTGGCCACCACGGCGCCTCGCCGCGACTTTGCCGGGCCGCGTTAAGGCCAGCAACCAGCCCTTGTCCAGCCGCTTCTTCATAGCCGGTGGTGCCGTTGATCTGGCCAGCAAAGTACAGGCCCGGGAGTGAGCGTGTCTCTAATGATGGCAAAAGGTCACGTGGATCAAAGTAATCATACTCAATTGCATAACCTGGCCGGGTGATCTGCGCACCATCAAAACCTGGAATGCTGCGCACCATTTGCCACTGCACATCAAACGGCAGGCTGGTCGATAGTCCATTTGGATAGATTTCGTGGGTCTGCAACCCCTCGGGCTCGACAAAGATCTGGTGCGAAACGCGCTCTGCAAAACGCACCACTTTGTCTTCGACTGACGGGCAGTAACGTGGGCCAACCCCTTCGATTTGGCCCCCGTACATGGCGGAACGATCAAGTGCGCCACGAATAATGTCATGGGTATGCTCGGTGGTGCCGGCAATATGGCAACAAACCTGGCGAGGATAATCGGCGAGCGAACCTAAAAAGGAGAATCGCGGCGGCGGATCATCGCCTGGTTGAATCTCAAGTGCGGCAAAATCGATGGTGCGGCCATCAATCCGTGGTGGTGTGCCCGTCTTAAGCCGCCCGGTCCGCGGACAGAGTTCGCGCAGGCGGTGGGCGAGCGCCAATGTTGGCGGATCTCCCGCACGACCGCCGGATTGACTGTCGAGGCCTATGTGAATACGCCCGTTTAGAAAAGTGCCAGCCGTCAATACTATGGCTCGAGCGCCAATACAAATGCCGTCGTCGGTGATAACTCCGCAGGCACGGGCATCCGCAACCATGAGGTCTGCGACCGATTGCTGCAACATGGACAAGCCGGATTGGTTCTCGACAAGACGGCGGATCGATTGGCGATAGAGCACCCGGTCAGCCTGTGCCCGAGTTGCCCGTACCGCAGGGCCTTTGCGAGCATTCAGGCGCCGAAACTGGATTCCAGCCTCATCGGCGACCCGGCCCATGGCGCCGCCCAGTGCATCCACCTCACGTACGATATGACCTTTGCCGATACCCCCGATCGCTGGGTTACAAGACATCTGCCCAACCGTTTCGATGTTGTGGGTCACCAACAGAGTGCGGGCACCGCTACGGGACGAGGCGAGCGCGGCCTCGGTTCCGGCATGGCCGCCGCCGATCACAATCACATCAAATGCTTCGGGATACTGCATCGTGGGGAAACCGATCGGTTAATCAGTTCTGGTAATAGTAGTCGTAGCGGTTGAGAATCTTTTCGGTGAAACTCCACGCTTCTCCGTGGGTAAGCGAATTATCATCTGGTATCACCTTGGTATAGAGTTTATCCGCATGCCGGGCTTTCAGCGCTGTCAGCTGCTGATGCAGTTCTGAGTCGCTGACCGAGGTTTCTATACCTGCCCGCGGGCGCAGCGAGTAACGTCGTACATCACCTTCCTTCCAGAAGCGCACTTCAACCACGAAGCGGCCGATCGTACTTCGGGCGGGCCGCACCAACCGGTTGTACTGGACCTCGAGATCGGAGTGGCGTTCTCTCAGGATATCGAGTTCTTCTTTATGCGCGGAGACAAGCAGCTCACGCTCTTTTGCGAACGCGGCCACTTCGTCCGCGTACTGGGCGCGAAGGTATGCCACCTCCTCTTTGGTCAGCTTGTAATCCAAAGCGGTCTCGGCGAGGCGTACTGCGAGATCTTCGCCGGTCAGTTTGCTTTCCTCCAGCGCGCGCTCGGTACTCACCGCTGTACGCAACAGGCCTTCTAACTCGTCGCGCAGTGCGCTGGTTTCAGTCTGCAGCACTCCGCGCGTTACCTCTAACAATGTTACCTGCGTAGTCAGCTCATCACGCTCTTTGGATAAACCATCGCGGGCCTCGGCCAGCGAGGCTGCCTCCTGCGCTTGCGCTTGCGCCGTTAAGGCAAGCGCTGCTTGCTCCGCTTGCATGGCTGAAAGCGAGCCTTGCAGCCGTGCAATATCTGTACCGAGTGTAGTGCGAGTCTGCTGCAGCGATTCGACCTGGCCTTTAAGTTGCTGCTGGG
>CAJWEF010000037.1 GCA_913031305.1 uncultured Acidiferrobacteraceae bacterium | reverse complement strand
GATGATGCAGTTGAAATGGCGTTGTGGTTTCACGATGCCATCTATACGCCAGGCGCGAGTGATAACGAGGCGCGCAGTGTTGCATGGTTCCAGGAACTGACTACAGGCCAATTGCCAGACTCTTTTATTTCTGAGGTAAGTTATCTGATTATGGCTACGTGCCACACCGATCTGCCCGTCGTATCTGCTGCAAAGTTTGTCGTTGATGTGGATCTTTGGGGTCTGGGACAGGCCTGGGAAGGATTTTTCGCCGATACCACGGCGATTCGACGAGAGGCATCCCAGTTAACCAATGAAGATTTTGCCCGTGGCCAGCGCAAGTTCTTTGAGCCGATACTGCAAAGAGCACACATTTATTTTACCTCACATTTCCAACACCATTTGGATGGCGCCGCCCGCGATAATATCCAGCATCTGCTGGCTCACCTGGATTCCAAGGTAGCCTGGCAATAGATCTGTTGCGCGTGTGGCTTAGGTTATTCACGGCACAACACCAGACCATTATCACAAGAGCATCCCGCTATGTTTAATAAGTTATTGGTGGCTAACCGCGGTGAGATTGCTTGTCGCGTGATGCGTACAGCGAAACATCTCGGCATTAAGACTGTGGCTGTTTATTCCGATGCTGATCGGGATGCTTTACATACCTTGATGGCAGACGAGGCGGTGCATATCGGCAAAGCTCCTTCGGCCGAGAGTTATCTGATGGTCGATAACATCCTTGAGGCCTGTCGGCATACCGGGGCAGATGCGGTTCACCCCGGTTACGGTTTTTTGTCAGAAAATAGCGGATTTGTCGCAGCGGTCGAAGCAGCCGGCGTCACATTCGTTGGACCGTCGATTAATGCCATTCAGGTGATGGGTGACAAGATCGCGTCCAAGGCTCTGGCGGATTCTGCCGGGGTTCCGACCATCCCCGGGTACAACGGCGTATTGGCCGATGCGGACGAGGCCGTTGCGCGGGCGGGGGCTATCGGGTATCCGGTAATGCTCAAGGCCAGCGCCGGTGGCGGTGGCAAAGGTATGCGCATCGCCCACGATGAAGCGCAATGCCGTGAGGGTTTTGCGCGGGCTTCCAGCGAAGCGCGAGCCAGCTTTTCCGATGACCGGATATTTGTCGAAAAGCTTATTAGCCAACCACGACATATCGAAATCCAGGTTTTGGCCGATACCTATGGCAACTGTATTCATTTAAACGAGCGCGAATGCTCCATTCAGCGTCGCCACCAGAAAGTACTTGAGGAGGCGCCGTCGCCGTTTATTGACCCGGTGATCCGGGCACAGATGGGAGCTCAGGCCATCGCTCTGGCACAAGCCGTCGACTATTGCTCGGCCGGCACTGTGGAATTCATTGTTGACGACGCGCGTAACTTCTATTTCCTGGAGATGAATACGCGCCTGCAGGTAGAGCACCCGGTGACCGAGCTGATCACCGGTATCGATCTGGTTGAGTGGATGTTGCGTATTGCCGCCGGTGAGCCTTTGGCGTTGACCCAGGATGATGTGGGCATCAGCGGCTGGTCCATCGAATCCCGAGTTTATGCAGAGGACCCTTTCAGGGGGTTCGTGCCCTCGACCGGGCGTCTGTTGCGTTTTCGCCCCCCAGTCGAGTCTGCAACTGTGCGGGTAGATACCGGGGTCAGTGAAGGCAGTGAGGTCAGCATGCACTATGACCCAATGGTCGCTAAGCTGGTTACCTACGGGCCTGATCGCAAGAGCGCTACTGTCGCCATGTGCCGGGCACTGGATCGGTTTCAACTCAAAGGAATTCAGAGCAATATCCCTTTCCTGGCGGCCCTGGTAATGCACCCCCGCTTCGTTGCAGGAGAGCTGACCACTGGGTTCATCGAAGAGGAGTACCCCGAGGGTTTTGCTGCTGCCAGACCGTCAGATCTCATTGTGTGCCGTATCGCTGCACTTGTTGCTGTGATCCATGAGCGCTGGTGCACCCGTGAACAGTTTGGCTCTACCAATCAGCAATCAACCAGTGTGCGCCATGTACGGATCAATGATGCCCAGCATGTGGTTCAGGTATGTCGCGATGGACTGAGTTGGTCGGTTAATGTCAATCACGAGCGGGTGAAACTCGAGCTGCCCGAGTCAGTCTTTACATCGGTGGTCGACTTCATTGCAGACGGTATTGCCTGTAGCGCTCAGGTGCATCGTCAAGGATTAATCTATGAAGTGTTTCATAGCGGCACCCTGGTGCAGGCCATGGTGCTTGAATCCTACAGCGCGGGACTGTATGAACTGATGCCCCGTAAGATCATTTTGGACCTGTCCCATCTGCTGCTTTCTCCCATGCCAGGTTTGTTGGTATCACTGTCGGTAGAAACTGGCGACGTGGTCAAGGCAGGCCAGGAGCTTGGGGTGATCGAGGCGATGAAAATGGAAAATGTGATTCGCGCGCCACGCGATGGCACCGTGGCTGCGATCCATATCCGTGACGGTGAGGTCCTTGAGGTCGACCAGGCGATACTTGAATTTGAGCAGCGGGCATGAGCGAGGATACGGTTTCTATTCTGGCTGATGCCCTTCGCAGTGGCGATCGTCGGGCTTTGGCACAGGCCATCACTCTGGTGGAATCAACCCGTGGCCAGCACCGGGCACAGGCACATGAGTTACTGACACAACTCACGGCGCAGACCAGGCAAGCACTGCGTATTGGCATCACCGGGGTGCCGGGTGCGGGCAAGTCGACATTTATCGAATCTTTGGGTCTGCAAATGATTGGCAAGGGCGAATCAGTCGCTGTACTGACCGTCGATCCAAGTTCGGCTATCAGTGGCGGCTCCATCCTGGGAGACAAAACCCGTATGCCGCAACTTGCCGCGAGTAGTGATGCCTTTATACGTCCCTCTCCGTCGGCAGGCAGCGAGGGTGGTGTTGGGCGCCATACTCGTGAGGCAATCCATCTGTGTGAGGCGGCTGGTTTCAAGCTTGTGATCGTTGAAACTGTTGGCGTGGGTCAGTCTGAGTTGCGGGTTGCACAAATGACCGATATTTTCATGCTATTGCTGTCACCAGGCGCGGGAGATGAACTACAGGGAATCAAGCGGGGCATCATGGAGCTCGCGGACATTGTTCTGGTTAACAAGTGTGACGGCGAACTGCTGAGCGCAGCGCAGCGAACGGTTGGCGATTACACAGCGGCGTTGCGGTTGATGCAGTCCCGTACCCCGGGATGGCAGGTGCCGGTCCTGGCGATCTCAGCGCGTACAGGAGAAGGCGTCAGCGCTGTGCCGGATGCCATAGAGCGTTTTTACCAGCATTCAAGGGCACAAGGCATCTTTGAAGCACGCCGTGCCGATCAAGCCCGGGAGGCGCTAGGACAGGCGCTGCGTGAGGGCCTGCTGGAACGCTTCATCAAAAACCCCATAGCCGCACAGAAAATTGAGGCGGTCCGCACAGAGGTTGCTTCGGGCCGGTTGATACCGGCGGTTGCTGCGCAACAGTTGCTTGACGAGCATAACCCTAAAGAGGGAGCGCAAGAATGATTGGCCGTTTGAACCATGTGGCTATCGCCGTGCCGAACATCGAAGCGGCATCGGCGCTTTACCGCGATACGCTGGGCGCCAATGTCTCGTTGCCCGAGCCATTGCCGGATCACGGGGTGACAACCGTGTTCGTGGATTTAGCCAATACCCGAATTGAACTACTGCATCCGCTGGGTGAGAATTCGCCTATTGCACGGTTTCTTGAGCGCCACCCCTCGGGTGGAGTACACCATCTGTGTTACGAGGTAGTCGATATTCTGGTCTCTCGAGACCAGTTAACCGCTCAGGGGGCCCGGGTGCTGGGGGATGGGGTACCGCGCCTTGGCGCACATGGCAAGCCGGTGCTGTTCCTGCACCCGGTGGATTTTTGTGGCACGCTGGTTGAGTTGGAACAAGCCTGACCGGCGATTAGGGTTTGCACCGGGTAAGAATTCTTGACCTTGGACCCGCGTTGTCAGTTATAGCCGGGAACGTACCATCCGGTACTAGGGATTGTTTTGCGGGCGCTGTTTTTTCGTTCGCGTATTCCGCCGGGCAAGGCTCGGCATCTAACGTCCCTTGAGCGCGTTATCGGCAGACGCCGTATTGTGGTGCGCACCGAACCGGGCTTTCTTTTCGCATGTGATCAGCAGGATTGACTATAACGTAATCTGTTGTGTAATCGAGTCCACGAACTGGAAATTACAGCGTTACTGCGGGAGTCGTTGAACCCTGACGACGTTTTTTTTGATATCGGTGCAAATTCGGGATATTTCAGTTGCCTGGCCTTGTTATCCGAAGTCAAGGGTGTCGTTGCATTTGAGCCCGACCCTAACACCTGTGCGGTGTTGGCGCAGCAGCAACAGCTGAATAACTGGTCGCGTGCGAATCTTCGTATTGAATCGTTGGGGTTGTCAGGCCGTGTCGAGACGCAGGCGTTTATCCGTGCCAGCGATTCTGGTGAGAGTGGTTTTGGGTCTTGGCCCTACCGTCAGGCAGTGGGTCAGGTCGAGGTAGATGTTCAGATCCTGGATTATTTCTGCCAACAAGCCAACATGTTGCCGACAGTCCTTAAGATTGATGTGGAAGGTTGGGAATATCCGGTATTGTGCGGTGCTGAGCAAACTTTACGCGGTGGCAGCGTTCGGCTGGTAGTTTTCGAGTCAGAATGCGATGCGAAGGGCCAAATTCTAGACCCAAGAATCTCCCAGTTACTGGGGAATTGTGGCTTTGCTATCCGGCACGTGCCTCGGCCATCGGGCGTAATCAAGTCCACCGAAAATTACCAGGCGTACTCTGGTAGTTGACCGACAGGCGCGGCAACACAGGATCAACTGCTTAGAAAATCTTCGAGCGCTGACAGGAAAGCTTCAGGCTGCTCTGCTTGTAGCCAGTGTCCAGCATTCGCGATCGCGCGCATCTGCGATTGGGGGAACAGCGATTTGATGGTTGAGGTATGCGTCGCGTCGATGTAGTCGGAACGACTCCCATATACAAACAGGGTCGGCCCATCGTATGGCACCACCACTTTAGGAAAACCGGAAAGAGAATCTATTTGTGTATTGATCACGTCGAGATTCAATCGCCAGTGAAGCGTGTTGTTTCGAAGCTCCAGGTTCTGTAACAGAAACTGGCGCAGGGTCCGATCAGGAACGCCGCTCGTGAGCGCCTGATCAGCCTGCTGGCGGCTAGTTAAGTTCGTGAGGTCAAGTTGTCGCAGGGTTCGAACTAAGGGTCCGTGCGAGTGCTGGTAACTGACCGGGGCAATATCGGCGACTATCAAAGCGCGTAGTCTGATTTGAGTGGTCAGTGCCACTGTCATGGCTGTTTTGCCGCCCATGCTGTGTCCCAGCAGAACGGGTCGCTCCAGTGCGTGTTGCTGAATAAACTGCGCCACTGCCTGCGCCTGTGCCGGATAGCTCATGTTAGTTACCCAGGGCGATTTGCCATGGTTGGGCAGGTCCAGGGTAAAAACCTGCCAGTGATGTTTCAGATTATCGGCGATACGCCTCCAGTTAGTGCCCGAACCGAAAAGGCCATGCAGAATAACCAGTGGTGGTCCGCTACCCGTGACGTTAAAGCTGAGTGAGGTCTGCACGGTGGAGTTTCAGATGCCGGCCAGTGTTGCCTGGCGTCGCTAGCGCTTGCGTGGCAGGTACAGATCGGTGATTGTGCCTTCGAAGGCTTCTGCCGCGAAAGCCGTGGTCTCGGACAGTGTGGGGTGTGGGTGTACAGTAAGGCTGATATCCTGAGCGACACAGTCCATTTCAATGGCAAGGCCGATCTCGGCAATCAGTTCGCCGGCGTTGGACCCGACAATGCTGCCGCCAAGAATTCGCTGTGTCACCGGTTCGAAAAGCAACTTGGTAAAGCCTTCGCTTCGAGACAGCGACAGCGCCCGGCCGCTGGCAGCCCAGGGAAAGACGCCTTTCTCGTACTCAATACCCCGGTCTTTAGCCTCAGTCTCGGTAAGCCCTGCCCAGGCGATTTCCGGGTCTGTATAGGCAACCGATGGGATAACCCGAGCGTCGAATCCGCTTTTGTGGCCGACAGCCACCTCGGCAGCTACTTTGCCTTCGTGGCTTGCTTTGTGGGCCAGCATGGGTTGGCCGACAATGTCGCCAATCGCAAAGATGTGGGCGATATTGGTCCGTTGCTGAGCATTGACAGTAATAAAGCCCTGCTCATTAACCGCGACGCCCGCCGCTGGTGCATTGATGTGATGACCATTCGGTGTGCGTCCCACCGCAACCAAAACAGCGTCATAACGGGTTTCGATGGGGGCGTTGTCACCTGCAAAACTGACAAGTAAGCCATCGTCCTGGGGTTGCGCACTGATGACCCGGGTATTCAGATAGATGCCATCGCACTGTTTCGCGAGCCGTTTGGCGAGCGGCTTGACCAGGTCAGGGTCGGCGCCGGGGATCAGTTGGCTGGACATCTCTACGATGCTGACCTGGCTGCCCAGCGCGCGGTATACCGTCGCCATTTCCAGACCGATGATGCCGCCACCGATAACCAGTAAGTGGTCCGGAATGTGATCAAGCGCCAAAGCACCAGTTGAGTCGATGACCCGTGGGTCCTCTGGAAGTCCTGGTAGCGCAACTGCCTGCGAGCCGGCGGCGATAATCGCCTGGGAAAAGCGTACGGTTCTCTCACCCGTAGACCCGCGGATGCTTATGCTGTGTGATGAGGTGAACTCGCCGATGCCTGTGATGACTTCGACCCGGCGCTTTTTTGCCAAGCCGGCAAGGCCGCCGGTCAACTGGCCAACGACTTTTTCTTTCCATTCACGCAGTTGCGCCACGTTAATGACCGGCTCCCCAAAATCGATACCATGGGGGCGCATCTCGCGGGTTTCCTCAATAACGCGCGCTGCATGCAGCAGCGCTTTGGACGGAATACAGCCTACATTCAGGCAAACCCCGCCGAGAGTCGGGTAACGTTCGACCAGGGCCACTTTAAGGCCAAGATCGGCAGCACGAAAAGCAGCGGTGTAGCCGCCGGGACCGGAGCCCAGTACTACAAGATCGATACTGTCGACATCATCCGTCATGACGGATGATGCGCTGTCCGGAGCGGGCGCTTCAGGGGGCGTTGTTGTTGGTGTGGTATCGGTTGGAGGGGGCGAAAGCGCAGCGGACTCGTTCGACCCGACAATGGCAACGGGATCGCCTTCAGATATCTGGTCGCCGACCTGAGTCAGAACTTCGATGACTTTGCCAGCTACTGGAGACGGGACATCCATGGTGGCCTTGTCGGTCTCCAGCGTAATCAGCGGTGTTTCGATGTCAATGGTGTCGCCAGGGGCGATGAGTACCTCAATGATATCGACATCACGAAAATCTCCGATATCAGGCACGTTGACGGTGATAGGGGTATTACTCACAGATAAACCGTTGCTTCAAGCTTCTACAGCAGCAGTCGCCTGGCATCTTTCAGTGCAGCGCTGAGGAAGGCCATAAAGCGCGCAGCTTGTGCTCCGTCGATAACCCGATGGTCATAGGAAAGATCGAGTGGCAGCATCAGCCGTGGCTGAAATTCAGTAGCGTTCCAGACCGGGGTCATTCGCGAGCGGGTGACGCCCAGAATTGCCACCTCAGGCGCGTTGACGATGGGCGTGAAGGCAGTGCCACCGATGCCACCGAGACTGGAAATGCTCATGCAGCCACCTTGCATTTCGTCCAGTTTGAGTTTTCCGTCACGGGCTCGCGCACTGATTTCAGCGAGTTCTTCAGCAAGCTGCACAATGCCCTTGCTGTCTACATCTCGAACGACCGGTACGACCAGACCGTTATCGGTATCCACTGCGACACCAATGTGAAAATACTGTTTGAGAATCAGGCTCTCACCGTCCGGTGATAATGAGGCGTTGAAGGTGGGATAGGCTTTGAGTGCACTGACCACGGCTCTCATCAAGAAGGACAGGATCGTAATGCGTGTACCGCTGTGCGCCTTGTCGTGTTTCAGTGACTGACGGAAGGATTCCAACTCGGTGATATCGACATCATCGTGATGGGTGACATGTGGGATATTCAGCCAGGCTCTATGTAGGTAACGCCCTGAGAGACGCTGGATTCGTGAAATCGGTTTGCTGTCGATGGGGCCCCAGCGAGAGAAGTCGATCTCGGGCAAAGGGGGTATACCGCTATCTCCTGTTGGCTCTGAGTTAGAGGTGGGCCGGGTTAGGGCGGCTTTAACAAACTGGCGGACATCATCCTGAAGAATACGTCCACGCGCTCCGTTACCGCTTATCTGGGAAAGGTCGACACCGAGTTCCCGAGCAAAGCGGCGCACAGCCGGGCTCGCATGGGGTAACTCACCGCCATCCTCAAGCGGTGGCGGCAGCGTGCCCGGGGGTGCCATCGGCTGGACAGGCGACTGGGCGATCGTTTCGGATCCTGCTGGCGAGAGGGCGGGTTGCGGGGCTGTTTCGATAGCTGGTGTTGCTACGGTTTGTGTTGGCTGAGCCTGGGGTATCGCCTCGACAGTTGCTATATCTGTTACATCCATTTCAGCAGGGTCCAGCAATGCAACCAGACTGCCTTGAGACACCTTATCACCCACCGCAACCATCACCTCGGTAATACACCCGGCTGCAGGAGATGGCACATCCATGGTCGCCTTATCGCTTTCTAGCGTAATCAGTGGATCCTCGGCCTGGACAGCCCCCCCCGGAGCGACCAGCACTTCAATCACATCGACACTCTCGAAGTCGCCAATGTCGGGTATCGTGATCTTCAGGGGTTCACTCATTAGCTAACCCCTGTCAGGCTGTAGCCGGGTTAGGTTTTTCTGGGTCGACCGGGTAACGGCTGATCGCATCCAAAATCGTTGAGCGGGGTAAGGCCCCTTCATCGGCAAGCGCAGTCAAAGCCGCAAGTGCGATATGGTAGCGGTTGACCTCAAAGAAACCCCGCAATTGTTCACGGGTACCGCTGCGCCCAAAACCGTCAGTACCCAGCACTACGTAGCGTCCCGGAACAAACTCACGAATCTGATCGGCATAGGTCTGAGTGTAGTCAGTGGCAGCGACGACGGGGCCGTCTGCTTTTGTCAGTTGTTCCGTGACGTAGGCGATCTGCGGGGGCTCGTCCGGGTGCAGGCGGTTCCACCGCGTAACGTTTCGACCTTGGCGGACCAGTTCGTTATAACTGGTGACGCTCCAGACGTCGGACAGGACGCCAAAATCCTGTTCCAGCAACTTCGCTGCAGCGAGTGATTCCCGCAGAATCGCGCCGCTGCCGAGTAACTGTACCCGGGGTGCGGCCTTGCGCCCTCGCTTTGAAGAAAGCAGCGGGTACATGCCCTTGAGAATGCCATCGTTCACATTGTCCGGTAGTGCCGGGTGTGAGTAGTTCTCATTCATCACGGTGATGTAGTAGAAAATGTTTTCCTTATCGGTAAACATTCTTCGCAGGCCATCTTGGATAATGACCGCGAGCTCAAAATTAAAGGCTGGATCATAGGAAATGCAGTTAGGAATACTTGAAGCAAGCAACAGACTGTGCCCGTCCTGGTGTTGTAATCCTTCACCGGCCAGGGTGGTGCGTCCCGCGGTACCGCCGATCAGAAACCCTCGTGCCTGTAGGTCCCCCGCAGCCCAGGCAAGATCACCGACCCGCTGCAAACCGAACATTGAGTAAAAAATGTAAAAAGGGATCATGGCAATCCCGTGGTTAGCATACGCGGTTGCGGCCGCTATCCAGGAAGACATAGCGCCCATTTCGGTGATGCCTTCTTGCAATACCTGTCCTTGAATATCTTCGCGGTAGTACATTAATTGATCTGCATCTTCGGGGATATACAACTGGCCTTCAGGGGCATAGATACCCAACTGCCGAAACATACCTTCCATACCGAAAGTCCGTGACTCATCGGGCACTATCGGAACCACGTGAGGTCCGATGATCTTGTCCCGCGTCAGCGCCGTCAGGATGCGTACAAAAGCCATAGTGGTCGATATCTCGCGTTCTCCAGTGCCATCCAGCTGCGACTGGAATATCGAAAGATCTGGTGCCTGATGACTGGGTGCGCTATCAGTGCGTGCCGGGAGGCTGCCGCCGAGCGCCGTGCGGCGGTCTTTGAGGTAGCGCACTTCCGGGCTGTCTTCTCCCGGGTGATAGAACTTGCAAGCCAACACATCGTCATCATTAAGCGGTATGCGGAAACGGTCGCGAAAAGCCAGCAACGACTCATCGGCCATTTTTTTCTGGCTGTGGGTGATGTTCTGCCCTTCGCCGGATTCGCCCATGCCGTAGCCTTTTACAGTCTTTGCCAGGATTACCGTCGGCTGGCCACTGTGCGTCATTGCGGCAGCGTAGGCGGCATAGACTTTGTGCGGGTCGTGGCCGCCCCGGTTTAAGCGCCAGATATCCTCATCGGTCATGTTGGCCACCATCGCGGCGAGCTCCGGATACTTGCCGAAAAAGTGCTCGCGAACGAAAGCGCCATCTTTGCTTTTAAAGGCTTGGTATTCACCATCAAGAGCTTCTTCCATGCGCTGTTTCAGAAGGCCCTTGGTATCGCGCATGAGGAGAGGATCCCAATAGGAGCCCCAGATAACTTTTATAACGTTCCAGCCGGCACCGCGGAACTCCCCTTCAAGTTCCTGGATAATTTTGCCGTTGCCGCGCACCGGGCCATCGAGGCGTTGCAAGTTGCAGTTAATCACAAAGACCAAGTTATCCAGGTCTTCGCGACCGGCCAGACCCAGCGCGCCCATCGATTCTGGTTCGTCCATCTCGCCGTCGCCCATGAAAGCCCACACCTTGCGATCCGACATCGGCACGAACTCGCGGTGCTGCAGGTATTTCATGAACCTCGCCTGATAAATCGCCTGGATCGGCCCGAGACCCATAGATACCGTCGGGAACTGCCAGAATCCCGGCATCAACCAGGGGTGGGGATAGGACGACAGGCCTTGGCCATCGACCTCCTGGCGAAAATGCTCCAACTGCGTTTCACTGAGGCGACCCTCGAGAAAAGCTCGAGCATAGATTCCAGGAGCCGAGTGCCCTTGCATAAAGACCAGGTCAGCGCCATTTTCAGCATCGGATCCACGCCAGAAGTGGTTGAAACCGACGTCATACAGTGTCGCAGCTGAGGCGTAGCTGGCAATATGGCCACCCAGTTCGCTGCTGATTTGGTTGGCGCGAACCACCATGGCCAAGGCGTTCCAGCGTATCAGTGAGCGGATTCGCCACTCGATCTCTGCGTCTCCGGGACTGCGGGGTTCCTGCGCCGCCGGTATGGTGTTGAGGTAAGCTGTGGTTGGTCGATAAGGAATATGTGTGCCTGAGCGCCGTGCCTGGTCGATCAGTGTTTCCAGAAGAAAGTGTGCTCGCTCCTCTCCTTCGCGTTCGATTACCGAAGTCAAAGCATCCTGCCACTCGCTCGTCTCCAGCGGGTCAATATCAGTGTGAGATGTTGAGTCGGCCATGAATCAATCCCTTTGTTAGATGATCTGGCAGTGGGGCCAAACCTCTGGTTTGGTCCTCTGATCTAAGGCGTCAATACAATAGTTAACTATGGCGTCAAAACAATACCACAGCGCTAATTTTTGGGCGGATTTTTGTGGTTTGATGGTCAGGCCAAGGCTCTTAAACCGGAAGCTGAACCTTCTAAGCCCTCGTGGCGGTGGCCCAAGCGCAAGCTTAATCGACGGGAGTTTTATTAAATAATGGCTGGAGAAACCGGCCAGTATAGGATTTTTCGATCAGGGCAACCTGTTCGGGCGAACCGGCTGCCACCAGTTGACCGCCGCGTTGGCCACCCTCTGGACCAAGATCAATAATCCAGTCGGCGGTCTTAATGACATCAAGGTTGTGTTCAATTACCACCACGGTATTCCCGTGGTCACGTAGGCGGTGCAGTACTGTCAGTAACTGGCGGATATCATGAAAATGCAGCCCGGTAGTGGGCTCATCAAGGATGTACAGGGTGCGCCCGGTATCACGCTTGGATAATTCGCGCGCCAGTTTTATCCGCTGCGCTTCACCTCCGGACAACGTGGTTGCGCTTTGCCCTAGGCCGATATACCCCAGGCCGACATCGAGCAAGGTGTCCAGTTTGCGCTTGATGACCGGGATCGCGGCGAAGAACTCTGCAGCCTCGACTACTGTCATCCCAAGCACCTGGTCGATGCTGCGGTCCTTGTAGCGGATGTCCAGGGTCTCGCGGTTGTAGCGTTTGCCTTGACAGGTATCGCAAGGGACGTAGATATCGGGCAGAAAGTGCATTTCAACCTTGATTAGGCCATCACCTTGGCAGGCTTCGCAGCGGCCACCGCGTACATTGAAGGAAAAGCGCCCAACCTTGTAGCCTCGCGCCCGTGATTCAGGTGTTCCGGCAAAGAGTTCCCGAATCGGTGTGAAAAGACCCGTGTAGGTCGCCGGATTCGAACGGGGGGTACGACCAATTGGGCTTTGGTCAATATCAATCACTTTATCAAACTGATCCAACCCTTCAATGCTGGCGTGGGCCGCTGCCTGGTGGCGGCCCGCGTGTAAGTGTCGGGCCATGGCAGGGTAAAGCGTATTATTAATCAGTGTCGATTTTCCTGAACCCGATACGCCAGTGACGCAGGTAAAAAGTCCGACGGGGATAGACACAGTGAGGTTATCCAGGTTGTTGCCGGCGGCCTCGCGAATCCGCAGATTCCTTTTTGCATCAGGGCGCACGCGCTCGGCAGGGATCGCTATGGTCTTGCTGCCTGATAGGTATTGTCCGGTGACTGATTCGGGGCATCGGAGAATTTCATCGATAGAACCTTGAGCGACAATGTGGCCGCCGTGAACGCCAGCGCCTGGCCCAAGATCAATAACATGGTCGGCACTACGAATAGCTTCCTCATCGTGCTCAACCATGATCACCGTATTACCCAGGTCGCGTAGGTGAAACAAGGTTTCGATCAAGCGCTGATTGTCGCGCTGGTGCAGCCCAATCGATGGTTCATCCAGGACATACATCACACCAACCAGACCAGATCCGATCTGGGATGCGAGGCGGATGCGTTGTGCTTCGCCCCCGGAAAGGGTTTCGGCCGTTCGATCCAAGGTGAGGTACTCCAGACCCACATTAACCAGGAATCGAAGGCGTTCGCCAACCTCACGCACAATGCGCGTCGCGATCTCTCCTTGCTGCCCGGGTAGTGAGAGCGATTCAAAAAAGGCCAATGATCTTTCGATCGGCATGGCGGTCACATGGTGTATCGGTTGCTTCCCAATAAAAACATTACGTGCCTGGGTGCGAAGCCTGCTGCCGGAGCAGCTGTCGCAGGCCTGGGTATTGAGATAGCGTGCAAGCTCTTCGCGAATGGTATTGGATTCCGAATCCCGGTATCTACGCTCCATATTGGGGATGACCCCCTCGAAAGTATGATTCCGTTTGCGCGGGCGCCGACCATGGGAGCGCAGGTAAGCAAACGGAATCTTTTCCTTGCCGCTGCCGTAAAGAATGACCTCGCGGGTTTTCTTGGGCAGCCGTTTTAATGGCTTGTCGATATCAAAGTCGTAATGTTCAGCCAGACAACTCAGCATCTGGAAGTAGAAGGCATTGCGGCGATCCCAACCAGCGACTGCACCTGCCGCGAGGCTCAGACTGTCGTCATGAATGACGCGATCTGGATCGAAAAACTGACGCGCGCCAAGGCCGTCACAATCCGGGCAGGCGCCAGCCGGGTTATTGAACGAGAAAAGGCGCGGTTCCAGTTCAGTCAGGTTGTAGCCGCAGTGCGGGCAGGCATAGCGTGCCGAAAACAGCAGGTCGGCGCCTCGGTCGTGCCCCTCGTCTGGCAGCACTTCAATCAGGGCGAGACCGTCGGCCACGGCGAGTGCTGTCTCGAAGGATTCAGCCAACCGCTGGGCATCACTGGGCTGAACGACGATCCGATCGACTACAACCTCGATGCTGTGTTTGCGTTTGCGATCGAGATCTGGAGGTGTATCCAACTCACAAACAGCACCATCAATACGGGCGCGGATGAATCCCTGCGCAAGCAGGGCGCGTAACAATTGCTGGTATTCTCCTTTGCGATCCTGCACCACAGGTGCCAGCAGCAGGATACGGGTACCCTCAGGCAAGCCCAACACTCGATCAACCATTTCGCTTACAGTGCTGGCAGCGAGTGTCACCCCGTGATCTGGGCAACGCGGCTCTCCAACCCGAGCGTACAACAGCCTGAGGTAATCGTAGATTTCAGTAACTGTGCCCACGGTAGAGCGGGGGTTATGGGAGGCCGCTTTCTGCTCAATACTGATCGCCGGTGACAGCCCTTCGATCAGATCCACATCGGGTTTTTCCATCAGCGACAGGAATTGACGGGCATAGGTTGATAGTGACTCGACATAGCGGCGTTGCCCTTCGGCATAAACCGTATCGAAAGCGAGTGAGGATTTACCCGAGCCCGACAGCCCGGTAATGACGATCAATCGGTCGCGCGGCAGGTCTAGGTCGACACTTTGCAGGTTGTGCGTTCGAGCGCCGCGGATTTTGATGGTACGCATAGGGTAGGTCGCGAAAAAGCAAACTGTTAATATTACGTGTCTTGAGCGCCTGTATTCAAAGTCTTTGTTCTTTATTTTCGTTAGACAGGCGTATTGTCGGTTTCAGTCCACTGCTGGGGTTTCGCTTGATTGCGTGGGCGGGCTGGCCGAATTGCCTTTGTAAATAGAGCGCTTTTGGAGTCAAACCTGAATCGTGACCCTATGAATGGATCGGAACGCCGTGCAGTAACTGCTCTCGCCGCGGTATTTGGCCTGCGTATGTTCGGGTTATTCCTGGTGCTGCCTGTCATGGCTTTATATGCGAGCGCCCTGGATGGGGCAACACCGCTGATGGTTGGCATGGCATTGGGCGCTTACGGCCTGACCCAGGCTTTGCTCCAGATACCGTTCGGGATGCTTTCTGATCGCTTCGGCCGAAAGCCACTGATCGTGATAGGACTTGCGATCTTTGCTCTGGGCAGCGTGGTGGCCGCGATGGCTGATACCATTACCGGGGTAGTGCTCGGTCGGGCCTTGCAGGGCAGTGGGGCGATTGCTGCCGTGGTACTGGCCCTTCTGGCAGATCTCACCCGTGAGCAGCAGCGGACCAAGGCTATGGCGCTGGTTGGGATGAGTATTGGCGCCTCTTTTCTGATCGCGCTGATGGCCGGGCCGGTAGTGGACCGGTGGGTAGGCGTCAGCGGTTTGTTCTGGCTGACTATGGTGCTTGCTATCGCAGCAGTAGTTGTTGTTATCTGGGTGGTCCCAACACCGCAGCGCATGGTTCGTGATCCAGGTGTGCGGCCGAGCCGTGAACGTTTGCAGGAGGCCTTTTTCGATCCCCAGTTATTGCGCATGGATATTGGTATTTTTATTTTGCATATGGTATTGACCGCATTGTTTGTGGCGGTTCCTTTCGAGCTGATCAGTATTTTGGGTCTGGCACGTGATGCCCACTGGCAGGTGTACGTTCCGGTGCTCGTCGCCTCGGTGGTCGTGATGGCGCCTTTACTGATTCTTGGAATGCGCCGGGGTTGGACTTTTCTGGTTTTTCGGCTGGCAATTGCGATCCTGTTGGCTGCGCAAGTACTCCTCTTTGGCTGGTCTGCTGAAACGGTACCGTTGGTGGTAGGCCTGGGATTATTTTTTATCGGGTTCAATCTTCTGGAAGCAATGCTGCCGTCGATGATGAGCCGTTTGGCCCCCGGCTATGCCAAAGGAACCGCAATGGGCATCTACAATACCTTCGAATTTGCCGGGGTTTTTGTCGGTGGTGCGCTGGGCGGCCTGTCGTATGGCGCGTGGGGCGCAGGCGGTGTGTTTGGTTTGTGCGCTGCGGCCACCGCGCTGTGGCTGGCGATTGCCTGGGTCGGTCGAACACCGCCATTGCGCAACAGCATTACGCTACAGCTTGAAGAGGAGTCAGGGCTTGATTTACAGGAACTTGAGCGTCGCCTGCGGGTGATTACCGGCGTGCATGATGTGACCGTGCTGCCAGCGGACCGAGTTGCTTATATCAAGGTCGACGACGAGCATTTTGAATCAAGCCAGGTTTATGCGCTCAGAGGTGTTCTGTCGGCCTCGTAATCAATGTCGTTCTCGAAAGGGCTGATCGTTTTAGCCGGTCAGGATTGGAACTGCGTTGCGATACGCTCAAAAGCTTCGATCGATTCCATATCCACAGATTCGTTAAGCGGGTCGGGCTGGGAAGACAGCTTGACGATGGTGATGTTGCGCCTGGGGTCGATATACAACCACTGGCCGTGAATGCCGATAGCGCATATCGCCTGGGCCTGCCCCCCAGTCAGGTACCACTGGTTGCGATAGTTGCCTTGGGGGAATAAAGGAGCAAACTCGCCGTCTCGCCATGCCTGCTGATTACCAGCGGTTAAGGTATCGTCAATCCATCGAGCTGGAATAACCCCGTCACCCTTGCCTGAAGCGGCGACACTGATTGCCTGGCCGAGCCTGGCAAGGTCGTGGGGATGCACACACACGCCTCCGGCCGAGCGTGCAGTGCCCACGCTATCCACGGTGACATATCCGTCGTGCTCGCAGCCTAGCGGTTGCCATAGATATTTCGAGAGCAGGTCCGCGTAGCGTTTTCCAGTTGCCCGCTCCAAAATGATTCCCAGCAGATCGGAGTTTGGAGAAAGGTAGCGAAAAGTTTCGCCATGAGGCTTGTCGCTTGCTTGCAATGTCATCAGGAATTCCGCCAGCCCCTCGGCAGGTGTTATTTGAGCCTGCGATGGATTCCATCCTGTTGCCATACGGTAGCGGGCAAACTGCCCGGTCTGGTCGAGGTAGTTTTCGTCAAAGGCAATTGCCGCCTGCATGTCCAGTAACTGTTGAACTGTGCACTCGCCGTAGCCACAAGCAGCGGCTTTCGGAAGGTAATCCATTACCCTGGCCGCTGGGTCGAATATACCGTTGGCGTTGAGAATGCCAACCAGAGTGCCGGTTACGGATTTGCTGATTGAAAACAGAATATGAGGTTCGACGCCTTCATAGTGAGGCGCATACCACTCAAGCACAATCTCGCCTTCTTTGAGAACCACAAAGGCATCGGTATCACTGTGCGCTAGCCAGGCCTCCAGCGAGGAGCTGGTGATTTCACCAGGAAAGTCCTCCGGTCTAACAAGGTTACGGTGCAGCGGGGTCGTGTGCCTGGATTTTCTGATCGGCGCTGTACCGATAAACTCGCTGACGCGATGAAAAGCAAAACGGTTATGCGGGGCATGACGCCAGTTAGCCAGCGTAATACCGGTCCGCGACGACGGCGAGTTTGCTTTGATCATGAATCGGCGAGACCGGGACGATGACC
>CAJWEF010000036.1 GCA_913031305.1 uncultured Acidiferrobacteraceae bacterium | reverse complement strand
GCGTTTCCAGCCTGGAGTGAATGAAGATCTCGCGGCGACTGCAGTGTGGGGCACCCAGCAGGCAGGCCTAAATGGAGATGCGCTCTATGATGGCGTGTACGCCATGTGGTATGCAAAAGGCCCTGGGGTGGATCGATCTGGCGATCCGTTGCGCCACGGTAATCTTGCGGGAAGTAGCCCGAGCGGCGGCGTGTTGGTGCTGATGGGCGATGACCACGCTTGCGAATCCTCGACAACCGCTCATCAAAGTGAATACTCTCTCGTTAACACCTTTATCCCGGTTCTGAATCCAGCGGGTGTTCAGGATATTCTTGATTTTGGGCTTTACGGATGGGCGCTATCTCGTTTTTCTGGCTGTTGGGTGGGTCTTAAAAGCGTGCATGATACGGTCGAGGCATCGGCGTCGGTCGCGGTATCTCCTGGTCGTGTGCGCACTGAAATTCCGCCAGATTTCGTATTGCCCATGGGGGGTGTTAACCTGCGCTGGCCTGATACCCCGCAGGCTCAGGAGATTAGGTTACACGAATACAAGCTCCCGGCTGTTACGGCTTTCAGTCAACGCAATCCGCTGGATCAGCAAGTCCTGGGCGATAACCGTGCGCCGCTTGGCGTTATTTCTACGGGTAAATCGTACCTTGATGTGCGGCGGGCGCTTCTTGAGTTGGGAATCGAATCTGATCAAGCCAAGGATTTCGGGCTTAAGCTTTACAAAGTAGGTATGTCCTGGCCGTTGGCGGCGCAGGGTATTAAAGACTTCTCTCGGGGTGTGCGCAAGCTGATAGTGGTAGAGGAAAAACGAGGCCTGATCGAGGAACAGGTTCGTAACATTCTTTATCGAACCCCTGGAGCACCCGAGGTGGTGGGCAAACGCGATGAGCACGGTGCTGTTCTGTTCCCGGTATCTGGAAGGCTGGGAGCTGCCCACATTGCGATTGCTATCGGTGAGCGGTTAACGAAGCTCACCAGTAATGAGTCTCTGAGCGGCGCCCTCAACGCTTTGCGAGCGCGAATTGAGGGGCACAAGGCAAAGCCTGCGCCGATGGTACGCACCCCGTATTTTTGTGCCGGCTGCCCACACAATAGCTCAACGGTAGTTCCGGATGGGTCTCGGGCATTGGCCGGAATTGGGTGTCACTACATGGCCCAATGGATGGACCGCAACACAGCTACCTTCACCCAGATGGGTGGCGAGGGAGCGAGTTGGATAGGGGAAAGCCCGTTTACCACTACCGAGCATGTTTTTCAGAACATCGGTGATGGCACCTATTTTCATTCAGGATTGCTGGCTATTCGCGCGTGCGTTAGTGCCGGAGTCAATATCACTTACAAGATTCTGTATAACGATGCGGTCGCTATGACAGGAGGACAATCGGTCGACGGACCGATGGACGTGGCACGGATCTCCCGGCAGGTGTATGCCGAAGGGGTGACGCGGGTTGCGGTTGTTACCGACGAACCAAGCAAGTATCCGACAGACGTTGATTGGGCTCCTGGTGTCACGGTTCACCACCGTGATGAACTGATGCGAGTGCAGCGTGAGTTTCGGGACATTCCCGGTACTTCAGCCATCATTTTCGACCAGACCTGTGCCGCTGAAAAGCGCCGGCGCCGTCGTCGGGGGCAGATGCAGACTCCTGATCAGCGTCTGTTTATCAACCAGGCAGTCTGTGATGGTTGTGGAGATTGCGGGACGCAATCCAACTGTGTGGCGCTTGTGCCGGCGGAGACCTCGCTTGGGCGAAAACGAGCGATAGACCAGTCCTCATGCAATATGGACTACTCCTGCCAGAAAGGTTTCTGCCCGAGCTTTGTTTCCGTCATCGGCGGTGAAAAGCGCCATGGGGTTGCTGACCCCGGCCTGATTTCATTGGCTGATTCGCTTATGCTTGAACCACCTCCAGCTTCGATCAACAGCCAGTTCAGCATCGTGCTCACTGGTGTTGGCGGCACTGGAGTAGTCACCATTGGTGCAATTATCGGGATGGCAGCGCACATTTCCCGGATGGGTTGTTCGGTGTTGGATATGGCCGGTCTTGCGCAAAAGGGTGGGGCCGTGACCAGCCACATCATCCTCGCATCGAGCCCCTGCGACATCAGCGCCACTCATGTCGCCGATGGAGGTGCTGACCTGTTGCTGGGCTGTGATCTTGTTACCTCTGCGTCCCCTGTGACAAGGCAAAAGCTCAACCGGGATACGATCTGTGCAATTAATACCAACCAGATGATGTCTGGCGAGTTCATTCATATGCGGGACCAGGTGTTTCCACTGGACGAACTGTTGGCCACGATCCAACGCATCACGGTTAGAGGTGCCTTCAGAACCTTAGCCGCGACGCGCCTCGCCAAAGCAGCTTTCGGCGACACGATTGTCGCCAATATGATTATGCTGGGATTTTCGTTCCAGCAGGGCGCACTGCCGATCTCAAGCAGTGCCATCGAGCGAGCGATCGAGCTTAACGGGCAAGCTGTTGAGATGAATAAGAAAGCGTTTCGGTTGGGCCGCGCTGCGCTGAACAATAGTGAAGCCATCCACACATTGCTCGATGGCCAGTACCCGCTCCGTGAGCAGCAAAGGGCGGAGTCATCGGACGATAAGATCGCGAGACTGATCGAACTACTCAGTGAGTCCCATGGCAGAAAGGCGGCGTCAACGCTATCGGGATGGGTGGGCATGGTCAGACAAGTATGTGGCGAAGGGCAACCGCCCGATCTGGCAGCCGTGGTCGCTGAAAGCGGGTTTCAAGTTTTGTACTCGAAAGACGAGTACGAGGTTGCCCGCCTTTATACCCACCCGAGATTTCGACAATCACTCGCAAGGGAATTTACTGGGAATTTCTCGCTAAAGGTTCATCTCGCGCCGCCGATACTCTCACGAGGTGACTCTGCTACCGGACGACCGGTGAAGCGGGTGTTTGGCTCGTGGATTTTCATCGTGTTTCGGATTCTCAGCCGCCTGAGGTGGATCCGGAATACTTGGCTCGACCCGTTTCGTTATACACAGGAGCGACACCTGGCCCGCGAGATCCAAAAGGAATATGAAAAGACCCTTGAGAGGCTGTGCGCTGGGTTCGATAGGGATAGGCCCCAGATTGCCGAGCATATAGCCCAATGGCCAATTCAGGTACGCGGCTTCGGCCGCGTTCGCCAAGATGCCTTTAAGAAGGTAATTGTCGATCTGGAACCATTATGGCGTGATTTTCTGGACGATCCCAAAAGCGACAGTAAAGCGGCCTGAAGATTGCCGTTAGACTGATCGTGCAGTCACGCGAAAATAGTCTTTTATTGCTTGTACGGTCTTGCCGATATGTTCTTCGGTAAGGTCGAGATGGGTAACAAGGCGAACAGGGTTATTTTGTGCTGTGACCAGAATCCCGCGCTCTCTTAAGTGGTCAGATAGACCTTCAAGGCTGTCAGGGGGGAAGGACACGAAGACCATATTGGTGCGCAGATTTGTTGCGTTAACTTTGGCTTCATCCACTTGGGACAACAACTGGGCAAGACTTGTCGCATTATCGTGATCCTGTGCGAGGCGTTCGATATGATGATCCAGGGCATAAAGACCGGCAGCCGCGAGAACACCGGCCTGGCGGGTTCCGCCGCCGAGCATTTTGCGCCAGCGTCTGGCTCGTGCGATAAATTCGCGGTCGCCTGTCAGGACACTACCAACCGGAGCCCCAAGACCCTTTGAAAGACAGGTTGAGACCGAGTCAAACTGTTGGGTAATCGCGGATACATCTACTTTGCATCCGACCGCTGCATTAAAGACCCGGGCGCCGTCCAGGTGCGATCGTAGCCGATGGCGATCGGCGAGAGCCCGAGCACCGCTCAGGTAATCCAACGGTAAAGGGATGCCAGAAAAGGTATTTTCCAGACAAAAAAGACGGGTGATGGCCCTATGAAAATCGTCGGGCTTAATCGCTGCCGAGACCTTGTCGAGATCAAGAGTGCCATCCACTTCATTGTCAACCGGCTGGGGTTGAACGCTGGCAAGGACGGCGCCGCCTCCGGCTTCGTCAAGGTAGGCGTGAGAGCGGGAGCCGGCGATATATTCTTCGCCGCGTTGGCAGTGAGTCAGGATCGCCAGAAGATTTCCCTGAGTTCCGCTGGTGACAAACAATCCAGCCTCATGGCCGAGCATATCGGCCATTTGCGATTCGAGGCGATTGACGGAGGGATCCTCTCCATAGACGTCGTCGCCAACTGGCGCGCTAGACATCGCCTGGCGCATGCCCGGTGTAGGGCGTGTGACGGTATCGCTGCGAAGATCGATAGTTTCGTCCATTGCGGTATCCGGTATCAGTTTTGCTTGGCACGGGTTTCGGCGATAATGCCCGCTGATGTGGTTGATTGTGTCATAACTTAGGGCGGTACCAGGAAACAGGGTTTAGTGATGTTGTTAGCTCATCGATTTGTATCGGCGTGATTTTGTTTACCCGCATCCAAGCGTTGTTGGCGTGCCCGTTCGGGAGTCAACGCGGTGACAGTTAATAAGCGACTTAGAGTAGGAGTAGCAGGAGCTGGATACCTCGGTTCAATTCATGCGCGAATCTATGGACGCATGAAAGATGTAGATCTGGTTGGGATTGCAGACATTGATCGCAGGGCCGGCGAGCAGGTTGCCAAAGAATGCGATTGCGACTACTTCGAAGACGCTCAGTCCATGTTGGGTCGGGTTGATGCCGTCAGTATTGTGGTGCCAACCTCAGCCCATCGTGAGGTTGCCGAACCGTTTCTGAATGCGAGAATCCCAGTGTTAGTTGAAAAGCCGATAGCGCATACCTTAGTCGACGCACAGCGGGTTGTAGAATTGGCGGCTGCTACCGGTACTTTGCTGCAGATCGGGCATCTGGAGCGGTTTAACGCCGGTGTCGCACGCCTCTGCCAAGAGCTCGATCGACCGCGTTTTATCGAGGTGCATCGCCTGGGAGAGTTTGTCGAGCGCGCGACCGACGTGGATGTGGTTACGGATTTGATGATTCACGATATCGATATTGTGTTGGCACTGGTCCCATCTGAACTGCGATACATTTCCGCGGTTGGAGCTAGGGTGGTTACTGAGCACGTCGATATTGCCAATGCGCGCCTCGAATTCGAGGACGGTGCGATTGCAAACGTAACCGCGAGTCGGATTTCAGCCAAAAAGTTTCGGCGGATTCGGATTTTTGCCGAGGCATGTTATCTGGGACTTAATTTCGAGGATCAACAGATTGACATCGCCCGTCCGGGCCCCAAACCGACCCCCGGGGCTTTTGCGCCAATTGTGACGGATTCGATTCAAGTCACACCCCGACCGCCACTGGATGCCGAATTGGAAGATTTCGTTGAGTGTGTTCGTTCAGGTCGTGCACCTGTCGTAGGCGGTGAAGAAGGTCTCCGGGCTTTGCGTGTCGCTCACGAGGTGCGTCAGCGGATCGACGAGTCGTTGCATACCCTGGACTGATGCCTAGGTTAGGGGCATTTGTAGCCCTGTGCGTACTGATGGTTTCGACTCCAGCTGTCGCATGTAGCCCGTTGCCGCTCGTATTAGCGGCTTTACCACAGGTCAGTGTAGTAATTCAACGAGGTGAGACAAAGCAGGTGATCAACGCGCGCCTGGCTAAAGATGCCACAGCGCGGGCGGCGGGGTTTCAACAAGTGTGTCTTAGGCAGATAAAAACCATGGCAATCCTATTTGTGTTTAACGACCCCTTTGGCGGAGTTTTTCATATGCGCAACGTAAAGGGGCCGTTGGATATTCTCTTTGCCGACAAGGCCGGGATTGTTCTGGACGCGCAAACCATGACTGTCTACTCCAAGGAAAATGTGGGGACAGTTTACTCACCAGGAAGGAATTTTTACTATGCTTTGGAGATCGCGGCCGGGCGGCTCGGCCCTAGAGTCCGGGAGCTGATAGGGGCGCGTTTACGGGTTAAGGGAGTTATCCCAAAGTGAACCGATTTGAGCAGCGCGTTGTTGCCCTCGCGGGGGTTGCCCAGTGTTCAGCTTTAGTTCAACAACTTGCCCGAAGGGGGCATGCTCAAGAAGACCCGTTTGGCTGCGCGGTGCGAAGTGTGCTGGCGTTGGACCGCAAGGACCCGCAAGAAGCATTAGGCGGTATCGGGGGAGTTTATCTCGGATTGTCCGAGCTCACCCGCAGCCACCCCGACCCTGCGGCAATAGAACGCCTTCGCTATACGATCTCCCTAATACAACTACAAAGAAAGCTCAGGAAAGATTCCAATATGGCAGGGCAGATACACAGCGCTTTGTCGACCTTACGCGAAGACCCTGACTTGATCGACCCGGCCAGTGAGCAAGGTATTGCAGCGCTATCGAAGATATATGTTTCGACACTGAGTCATATTTCTCCCAAGATTATGGTTCGCGGCGAACAGCGTTACCTCGAAACTGAGCAGATACCGATACAGGTCCGCGCAGTGCTCCTGGCTGGAGTGCGAGCAGCCTATCTGTTCCACGAGCTTGGTGGCCGAAGAATCCAGCTTTTTATTCACCGCAAGGCCTTGGTCAAGGCCGCAGCCCGTCTACAACAGGCTCAGCCCGGCAAATGAGTGACGAGGGTGGATTTGCGGGTCCACCTCCGGCGGCAGCCTAGTTCACCGGGCCTACGGGCGTATTGTGGCGGGGCCTAGGCTTGAGGGAAAACTCGAGTGCGCTCTCGTCGAAACAATCGGCCCCGCTGTCGAAAGACCGCTCCTGGAAAGTGACCCGTCCACGCCGATCAATCAGAATTACACTGCTGGCACGAGTGCCATACGCTGCGCCCTCAACAAATAACACCTGCTGGTGGCTTTCTTTGGAATCTACTATTGAATCTTCTAATCCAGTGGCAAGTGGCCTCGGATCGCGCAGAAAATCAAACAGTCGTGCGACCAGAGTGCCGTGATCAGCGTTTTGCTCAAGGATTCTAGAGAATTCGATTTTCCCCTGCCGGGTTTTTGGCCATTGGTTCTGTGGCGGGGTATTGCTCAGCGTCATCAAACCCTGGGAGCATACGCTGGAAAAACCGGTGGCATTGCATAGCAAATTCAACTCGGAGGTGGTGCCAGCAACTAGGTTAAAACCGCCGTACCCGAGCAGGGTTTCGATCGACCCGGCATCAATTACGGTACGGGTCTCCAAGTGATTCAGCAGATAGTCACGCACCAATACCCCCCGCGATTGGCCTCCCGGCTTGGGTGAGACCTTTTCGGTTCGACAGTTTGTAAGAGCAGCAAAGCGACCTTCACGGGTGAGGCCTAACCAGGTGCCGCCGGCGAACAGATCACGCCCAGCGGCCAGTTGCGGATGGGTCTCCCAAAAGCCAAGTGGAGCTGCAGGGCGACCAAATATTTCGTCTCGGTTGGCCGCGACCACGAACGGGAAACACGGATGAACCGCGACAGCAACCGCGATAAAGCACATAGCACGGGTGGGTGAGCGTTAGAATATCTAAGTCAGATGGATCCGCGGAATCGGTGCTGGTCGGTATGCTACGCCGACTCGGCCGATTAGCTGAACGGAGATGGCCCCGGTCTCCTGGCATAGTCGCTCGAGAAGTTCAGCCTTCTGGGGCTTTGACAGGGAGGGCAAGCGCACTTTGACCAGTTCGTGAGCAGTGAGTGCATGTTTCAGTTCCACGCTAACGGCCGGTGTCGCGCCTGCAACACCGACGGTAACCACCGGCTTGAGGTGATGGGCAAGCCCTCGCAGATGGTTCAGTTGTTTCCCAGTCAGTCCCATTAACACTCAACTACGGTGGTGATGTATGAAACCTGAGCATAGCATTGGTGGCCATGGCCAGTAAGCGTGCCACGCGAAGCCGGGCCTGGACCGCCCGCCAGGAGAAAGACCCTTACGTCCGTGAAGCACGGGCTCGCGCCTACCGCTCCCGAGCGGTTTTCAAACTTGAACAGTTAGACAAGAAAGATTCTTTGTTCAGGCGCGGAATGGTGGTAGTTGACCTTGGGGCCGCGCCCGGGAGTTGGAGCCAGTACGCCGCCCAAAAGGTGGGGCCCGAAGGTTTTGTTGTGGCCTTGGACCGGCTGGATTTTGCTGCGATTCCCGGCGTTTTTCAGATAAAGGGTGATTTTACGGGCGCAGATATTCGGCAAAAGCTGGATGACGCGCTGGGCGCACGCCAGCCAGACCTTGTAATATCGGATCTGGCCCCCAATCTAAGTGGTGTGCACAGTGTTGATCAGGCAGCAATGGAAGACCTGGTGCTTGCCGCTGGTCGGTTCGCGTGGTCTTGCCTTAGGCCAAAAGGGGCCTTTGTGGCGAAACTATTCGAGGGCTCCCATGCGATGGGGTTGCGCAACGAGATCAATAGCTTGTTTCGCAGCTGCCAGATTCGGAAACCCCCCGCTTCTCGCTCTCATAGCGCTGAGATTTACCTCGTGACTCGAGGTCCGATCAGGCAGACTATCACTCCATTAGCACCTTAAGGTAAAAGGAGGGCGAGTGCGCTCAATTGTATTTAAATGGAAAAACTCTCAGAATTGGACCTTGCGGGCATTTGCCCGGGTTTTAAATTAAAACCATAGTCCTTTCACGCCTTGGTAATCCTAACGCATGAATAATTTGACCAAAAACCTCGTACTCTGGCTGGTGATTGCCATGGTGCTGATGGCCGTTTTCAACAATTTTGCACCGCAGCAGGGCCGGTCCGGACAGGAGATCGATTATTCGGTTTTTCTCAATCAGGTTGAGCGCGGCGCGATCGAGGAGGTCACGATCGACGGCTCGGCGATTTACGTGACCGCCCGAAATGGTGAACGTTTTGTCACCTATTCACCTGGTGACCCCGGCATGGTCAACGATCTACTGAAAGCAGATATTGGCATCAAGGCGCAAAAGGAAGAAGAGCCTTCGTTGTTAATGCAGATATTTATCAGCTGGTTTCCACTGTTGCTGTTGATCGGTGTCTGGATATTCTTTATGCGTCAGATGCAAGGGGGCGGTGGCCGGGGTGCGCTGAGCTTTGGCAAGAGTAAAGCCCGCATGCTTACCGAAGACAAAAATAAAGTGACCTTCGAAGATGTGGCAGGTGTTGACGAAGCCAAGGAAGAAGTTGGCGAACTGGTTGAATTTTTGGAAGACCCCTCGCGATTCCAGAAACTCGGTGGGCGCATCCCACGCGGAGTGTTGATGACTGGGAGTCCGGGTACCGGCAAGACCCTGCTAGCGAAGGCTATTGCGGGGGAAGCCAAAGTTCCTTTTTTCACTATTTCTGGATCTGATTTTGTCGAGATGTTTGTTGGTGTCGGTGCTTCACGGGTTCGGGATATGTTTGAGCAGGCGAAAAAGAATGCGCCTTGCATCATCTTCATTGACGAAATTGACGCTGTAGGGCGCCAGCGCGGTGCCGGATTGGGCGGTGGGCATGATGAGCGGGAGCAAACCCTTAATCAGTTACTGGTTGAGATGGACGGCTTTGAGGGGAATGACGGGGTTATTGTGATTGCGGCAACCAACCGGCCTGACGTGCTCGATCCGGCCTTGTTACGACCAGGCCGGTTTGACCGGCAAGTACATGTGCCGCTACCGGATATCCGGGGGCGCGAGGCGATCCTGAAGGTACATATGCGCAAGGTGCCCATCGATGACGATGTCGAAACATCTGTTATCGCTCGCGGGTGTCCCGGGTTTTCGGGTGCGGACCTCGCCAATTTGATTAACGAAGCCGCGCTGTTCGCGGCGCGGGCAGGTCGCAAGAAAGTATCGATGGAGCAGTTTGAACTTGCCAAAGACAAGGTCGTCATGGGGGTTGAGCGACGTTCAATTGTGATGCCTGAGGAGGAGCGTCTGAATACGGCGTACCACGAATCCGGGCACACCGTGGTTGCCAAGATCCTTTCGGACAATACCGATCCGGTACACAAAGTCACTATTATTCCTCGTGGCCGGGCGTTAGGGGTCACGATGCAACTACCGGAGGAAGATCGGTACAGTCACAACCGGGAGTATTTGCTGGCGAGGATCGCCGTGCTGATGGGTGGGCGAATCGCGGAAGAAGTATTTATGAAGCAGATGACCACGGGCGCGTCAAACGATTTCGAGCAGGCCACCAACCTGGCTCAGAAAATGGTTCAACGTTGGGGCATGAGTGATGAGCTTGGTCCTCGGGTCTATGGCGATAATGACTCAGAAGTCTTTCTTGGCCGTGATGTCACCACGCATCGTAATATCAGCAATGCAATTGCAGAGCAGGTCGACCAGGAAGTCAGCGGTATCATTCAAGGCCAATATGATCGCGCCCGCGAGATCATCGAATCACGCAGAGAAATTATCGAGACGATGGCGAGTGCGTTGATGGACTGGGAAACGCTCGAGTCCGACCAGATTGATCAAATCATGCGAGGCGAAACTCCGCGACCACCAAGTTCCGGGGACGAGGGCGGTCGACCGACCGACACCGGGGGAGAAAAACCCGCACGGCCGGATATCAAGCCGAATATGGATTCTCCGGCGGGCGACTCGGCATGATCGTCGGATAGTCGCTGCGGTGGCCAGTTTGGCCAATACCCTGGGCTCAACGCCTGGGAAAGATCCCCTTATTATGGGGATCGTGAACGTGACACCGGATTCCTTTTCTGACGGCGGCCGCTACTTTGGCGCTGGCGATGCGCTGATTCATGCGCGCGAACTGGTCGAGCAAGGTGCCGACCTGATTGACATCGGGGGGGAGTCCACGCGACCCGGGGCAGTCCCCGTCAGCGTAGACCAGGAGTTAGATCGCGTAATTCCGGTTGTCGAAGCATTAGCCGCAGATGGGGTTTTGGTTTCAATCGACACCAGCAAGCCCCAGGTAATGCGGGAGGCGGTCCAGGCTGGCGCCTGCTTGATTAACGACGTATTCGCCCTGCGGCAACCTGGAGCGCTCGCGATGGCGGCTAGCCTACAAACGAGTGTAATCCTGATGCATATGCAAGGAACTCCACCTACTATGCAGGATCAACCGTCATACAAAGACGTGGTGATGGAGATTAGAAGCTTCCTTACCCGGCGTATCGAGGCCTGCCACGCAGCGGGGTTGGATCGATCCAACTTGCTGGTGGATCCTGGGTTTGGTTTTGGTAAAACCCGCGAGCATAACTGCGCACTGCTAGACAGACTTGGGCAACTCGCTGAATGTGGCGCGCCTTTGGTTGTGGGCGTCTCTCGCAAGTCTTTTGTTCGCGCGTTGGCAAGCCCTTGCGAACCTGAGGATGTCAAAGAAGTCAGCGCCTTGCTAGCTTTGCTCGCGGTCGAGCGTGGCGCAGCGATCGTTCGGGTTCACGACGTGGGGCTCACCAAAAGATTCCTTGATATTCGTCACGACCTACAATTGTTTTCTCCGGCTCATTGAAGTGGAGCGCTCAGGCATGACAAAGTATTTTGGTACCGACGGGGTTCGCGGTGAGGTCGGTAAAAGTCCCGTCACTCCTAGTGAAATTCTTCATCTGGGTTGGGCGGCCGGGCGCGTTTTGGGGGCCAGGCATGCGCGTGGCAGGGTCCTTATCGGCAAGGACACTCGTATATCCGGCTACCTTCTCGAGTCGGCTCTTGAGGCGGGACTTTCCGCTGCCGGTGTGGATATAGCGCTCACCGGCCCTTTACCCACCCCGGGTATTGCCTATCTCACGCGCCAGACCGGCGCATGCGGCGGTATTGTCATCAGCGCTTCGCACAACCCTTACCATGATAACGGTATTAAGTTTTTCTCAGCTGAGGGTCGTAAGCTCGATGACGCTACAGAAGCGGCAATTGAGTCTCTGATGAATGAGGAGTTGGCGACGGTGGCGCCTGAGGCGCTCGGAAAAGCCGAGCGATTGATTGACGCTGTACCTCGTTACGCTGAACACTGCCGTAATACCATACCGCCAGGCCTTCGTCTGGAGGGTCTTAAAATCGCCCTCGACTGCGCCAACGGCGCTGCTTACCAGGTCGCACCGCTGGTGCTTCGCGAACTTGGTGCAGAGGTAGTGACTACCGGCGTTGAGCCGGACGGGTTCAACATAAATCGTGATAGCGGCTCTACCGTACCGGGCGCGGTGAGCAGGCTCGTTTGCCGTACTGGCGCTGATATCGGCATTGCCTTTGATGGAGATGCCGACCGGGTGATTCTCGTTGACGCCAACGGTGATCTGGTGGATGGTGATGGAATCCTTTATTTACTAAGTCAGGAACGCCAGACCCACGAATCCAGCAGTGGGGTGGTGGGTACGCAAATGACGAATCTTGGAGTAGAGATTGCTTGTGTGCAAAGTGGCATCCCTTTCGTCAGGGCCAACGTGGGAGATCGCTACGTGCTCGAAGAGTTGCTCGCCCGCGATTGGACATTGGGAGGCGAACCCTCAGGGCACATCCTTTGCCTGGAGCGCTCAACGACCGGAGATGGGTTAGTGGCTGCTTTGGCGGTGCTTGAAGTCATGGTCGGCACTCAGCGAAAACTTTCTGAGTTGGTTGCGGGTTTAACTATTTTTCCGCAGCAAATGATTAACGTTCGCATTGGCCAAGACTTATCGCCTGGTATTCTCCAGAATGAGCAGGTGCAACGTGTGGTCAGAGAGTGTGAGCGCGAACTCGCGGATAAAGGCCGGGTCGTGCTTCGCCCATCAGGCACAGAGCCGGTGATTCGAGTAATGGTTGAAGGGAGTTGCGAGGATGCGGTAGGTCGTATGACAAGCAAAATAGCTTCCACTGTGGAGAAGGTGGGCTCGGGAAACAGGCCCTAAAAACAGTTTTTGAACTTGATCTCACTGGAATCAGGGGTTACGGGTGAAACGGTCAAAGTTGCGTCGCCGTCGTTCGGCCGGTAACATCGCCCCCCCTTCAGCCGGCTCCGAAGACACGGGCCGGCGCGTTAACCCTCGTTGGAGCCCCTTAGATGCGTACGCCACTTGTTGCTGGGAATTGGAAAATGAATGGATCCCGCGCGATGGCAACTGAGTTAATGGCAGATGTGCACGCTGGCCTGTCAGGCGTCAGCGGTGTCGATGTGGTTATTTGCCCACCATTTGTGCTCGTTCCACAGTGTTCCCAGGCTGCCTGCGGTACATCCGTTGCTGTGGGCGGCCAGAATCTCGATACCCATGAGCCCGGGGCGTTTACCGGGGAGATTGCGGCCGAGATGTTAATAGACGCGGGATGTGAATATGTGATTGTGGGTCATTCTGAGCGGCGAGCTCTGTACGGGGAAACCGATGAATTGGTAGCCCATAAAACACGGGTTGCTTTTACCAAAGGCCTGGTTCCTATTATTTGCGTCGGAGAAACGCTCGAAGAGCGTGAACAAGGCGTCACCGAAGAGGTCGTAACCCGCCAACTCGTCGCAGTACTCAATGAAGCCGGATCCGAGATATTTCCACGGGCGATAATCGCCTACGAGCCGGTGTGGGCTATCGGCACCGGCCGTACGGCTACCGACGCTCAGGCTCAGGACGTACATGCGTTGGTTCGCGAACGCTTGGCGGGGGCTAATTCGGCGGCCGCCGAATCTACCCGAATTCTCTATGGTGGTAGCGTCAAACCGCAAAACGCTGCTGGATTGTTTTCGCAACCGGACATTGATGGCGGCCTTATCGGCGGTGCTTCGCTTAAGGCTGAAGATTTTTTAGGAATTATCAGGGCGGCTAACTCATGAATTTTGCAACCAGTATTTTCACCGTTATTAACCTGATCTCGGCCGTAGCAATTGTCGTTCTGGTGCTACTGCAACAAGGAAAGGGCGCCGACATGGGAGCCGCTTTCGGTGGAGGCGGCTCATCGCAGTCTGTGTTTGGTAGTCGGGGCTCAGCGACCTTCCTCAGCCAGGTTACCGGAGGCCTTGCGGCTGTCTTTTTCATCACAAGTCTTAGCTTGGCGTATATTTATACCAAGGAGAGTACTGCCTCCCGCAGTGTCATGGCTGAACAAGGGGAGTCTGCTGAGTTGAACGGCGCCGGGGTCAACGACCCGGACGCAGTAAGTACCGACATTCCAAAGGTCCCCGAGTCCGGGAACTGATGGTTAAACCGGATTTGAATGTGATTTTGAATATGCCGAAGTGGTGGAACTGGTAGACACGCCGTCTTGAGGGGGCGGTGGCGCAAGCCGTGCCGGTTCGAGTCCGGCCTTCGGCACCATATCTGGCCCGTAAACACGCGGCCAACTCATTAGAGATACGGCCCGTAATCGGAGGCCACGCTGTGACTGAACCGAGTGATGGGGCTTCACCGCCCTTACTTTCTGAGGGAAATTCCCTAGTTTTTTCAGACGGGGTGTGGGTTGACTCGAATTTTGGAGCCGGCCTTGACTACAGTGACGGCGATGCCCAGGAGCGTGAACTCGGGCGCATACTCCATGAGGCCTCCGATCGGCGCTGGGATGCAGCGAGCCTGGCACGAAACCACAATGACTGGGCGCTGGAGTACCACCTTTCGCCGCTTCGGGCAAATATTCTTCGTGGTTTGACGCTGAAGGATCGCAAAACCGTGCTGGAGGTTGGTGCGGGCTGCGGCGCAATCACTCGCTATCTCGGAGACCAAGGCTTTCGGGTTGACGCGGTCGAAGGAAGTGCTGCGCGGGCTCAGCTGGCGGCCTTGCGCTGTCACGGCTTAGAAGGTGTATCTTTAGTCCAGGCAAACATAAACGATCTGACTTTACCTGCAGCCACCTATGATCTGGTGTTGTTTGTTGGCGTACTTGAATATGCCGGACGCTTCTTGCGGGATGACTGCAGTGCCGAGACTGCTGTCAAGAAGATGCTCTCGCAGGCGGTTGCTTCTCTAACCCCGGATGGGGTAATCCTGGTTGCCATAGAGAATCGGATAGGGGCTAAATATCTTTGTGGATTTTCTGAAGATCATCTTGGCCGTCCGTGGGCTGGGGTCGCGGGATATCCTACGTTCTTGGGTGGAGATGCGGGAATTCGAACCTTTGATTCGGCCCAATGGGTGAATATGCTGGAGTCGATGGCTCTTAAGCATCGATTCTTTTATCCGCTTCCGGACTACAAATTACCCCAGGCGCTGATCAGTGAGGGTGCATCTAGAGCCCCTGGGGCGTTGGCAGTTGCAGATCGCTTTGGCCCGGTGAGCCGATCCGGTGACATCAACGGCGCTGCACCAGTTCGCTTGCAACAAGCAGCTTTTCATGATGCATGTTTGGACGAATATTTCGCCGACTCATTTGGCATTGTCGTCGGCGCGGCAAGCGGCGTTGTTGAAGAGGTTCTCGCACACCAATGGATTGTTTTTGACCGGCCATGGGTGGGGCAACCCCAAGGGTTGTGTCTGAGGGTAGACGAACAAAAGCCGCGCATGTTTGCGGGTCAAAGCCGCCAGGAGCCTTTGCCCAGCCTTCCTTCGGGAGAGCCACTGCTACGATTCTGGTTGCGCCATGCCGCCGCAACCCCGGACCGAGAAGGTTTGACACAGCTAATCGCAGCCCATTATCAGCAGATGAGAGACCAGGGATTAACTAATGACGCCGGATCATTGCTGGTTGATTGTGATGGGCGGTTACTGCCGGAGTGTTTTCCATGGCCCGATGATTTGAGTTTCAGCAAGCTACCCGATTGTGCAAGCTGGCTTGAAGATGCGCTTGATCGATTCCTCGTGTACGCCGGGGCCGACTTGAGCTTTTTTCCGGCATTAAAGGATCTAGACAGTCCCGCCGCGCTAGTCAAGCAAGTCATGGAGGCGGTTAGGGACAACGACCAGTTGTCGAGGGAAGGCGGCGAAGAGGAGCGTTCTCCTTATATCGGGGCAGAATCTCCTGCAATCAATCTAACCCATGTCGCAATTTACTGGGCTGGCATTGGAGAGGAGTTCTCGGAGGAGCGTTGCAAATCGCAGTCCTACCAGCTCGAGGGGCGCCAGCGAGTCAAACTTGCACTTAGTCACAATGGCGAACAGATTGGACGCCTGCGTTTTGACCCCTCAAATCATTCACCCCGGTTTTTACCTAACAAGCTTGTGCTCGAGGCGCTTACCATCTACACCGAAGGCACTGAAGCCGAGATTGATCTGCTTCGGGCTTTTTCTGTAAGTGAGTGTAAATCTAACGATCTTCAGATCACTACGGAAAACGACCAAATTCAACTGCAGATTCTCGGCCCCGACCCCTGGCTGGCATTCGATCTAAGCTTACTGGGGGGTAAATTGATTTCGCACCCAGCAAGGGTAGAGGCGGTCATGTTTTGGATTGCTTGAAGCGCTGATCACGGCTTCATCCTGCGCTCCTTTTTGTTGACGCTTTACGAGCGGCAGACTAGAATCCTCGCTTTCTTCTCTGGCGGTTTTTCCGCTGCCATGTAACGGTCGGATGCTTGCCAATTACCTGCCTGTCCTACTGTTCCTGCTAACGGGAATCGGCATTGGCGCTGTCGCGCTCGCGGCCGGGAGGGTGCTTAGCCCGCGCAACCCCTACCCAGAAAAACTGTCGTCGTACGAATGCGGCTTTGAGGCTTTTGAAGATACGCGAATGAAGTTCGATGTTCGCTATTACCTTGTCGCCATCCTCTTTATTATCTTTGATCTTGAGATTGCTTTTCTGTTTCCCTGGGCGATTGTGCTCGATGACATCGGTGTTTTTGGCTTCATGGCAATGATGGTGTTTCTACTGATTCTAGTTGTGGGCTTCGTTTACGAGTGGATGAAAGGGGCGCTGGAATGGGAGTAAGAACTTATGTCACTTGAAGGGGTCATGTCACAGGGTTGGGCGACGGCCCGCCTGGATGATCTCATTAACTGGGCAAGAACGGGGTCCATGTGGCCGATGACCTTCGGGCTTGCCTGTTGCGCCGTTGAGATGATGCATGCCGGCGCCTCACGTTATGATCTGGATCGCTTTGGGATCATTTTTCGCCCGAGTCCTCGTCAGTCCGATGTAATGATTGTTGCCGGTACGCTGACCAACAAGATGGCCCCTGCGCTACGACGGGTTTACGACCAAATGCCTGAACCTCGGTGGGTTATTTCAATGGGTTCATGTGCGAATGGTGGCGGGTACTATCACTACTCCTACTCGGTTGTACGGGGTTGTGACCGCATTGTGCCCGTTGATGTCTATGTGCCCGGATGCCCGCCGACCCCCGAGGCTTTAATCTACGGCATCATCCAGCTACAAAAGAAGATCAAGCGTGACGACACAATCGCACGCTGAAACGATCGGCAAATAATGGAAGAAAGTGCTCCAGCATCGAGGGTGGAACAGCTTGCCCAGGCCTTTGGGACTTCAATGCGAACGGCATACGGCGAGAACACACTTGTCGTGCAAGCAGAGCAACTCATTTCATTGCTTGAAACGCTTCGCGATGACCCGCAGACTCGATTCGAGCAGTTGATTGATCTGTGTG
>CAJWEF010000035.1 GCA_913031305.1 uncultured Acidiferrobacteraceae bacterium | reverse complement strand
ACCGGTTTAGTCATATTGTCAGCTATCCATTCAGCACAGGCTTCCTCATCGGTGCCACCGATTTCGCCGCACATGACAACACCATCGGTCTCGGGATCGTCGTTGAACATCTTCATGACATCGACATGTTTTAGGCCATTGACTGGATCCCCACCAATGCCGACACAGGTCGATTGACCCATGCCCAGTTTGCTCAACTGATCCACGACTTCATAGGTTAACGTGCCCGACCGGGAAACCACCCCGATGCGTCCTTTCTTGTGAATATAACCGGGCATGATGCCGATCTTAAGCTCTTCAGGCGTAATAACACCCGGGCAATTCGGGCCTATCAGAATCGTGTTGGATCCGCGCATGCGGTCACGAGTGCGAATCATATCCTTGACGGGAATGCCTTCGGTAATGCAGATCACGACGTCCATTTCCGCATCCACAGCCTCGTCTATAGCAGCAGCGGCAAATGGCGGGGGCACGTAGTTAACCGCAACATTGCAACCGGTGGCCTGCTTAGCCTCAGCAACCGTATTGTAGACAGGCACTCCCTCTACTACCTGTCCGCCTTTCTTGGGCGTAACACCGGCAACATAGCAATCCTTGCCATTGGCATAGGCAATGGAATGATGAGTATGAAACATTCCGGTTTTGCCGGTAATGCCTTGGGTCACAACCCGTGAATCTTTATTGATGAGAATCGACATACTTTTATACCCCTGCTGCGGCGGCCACTTTCTCAGCCGCATCGGCCATGGTGGTAGCGCTAATCACTTCAATACCGGAACGAGTCAGAATGGCTCTACCCTCATCCACATTTGTGCCTTCCAGACGTACTACCAGCGGCACCGACAGGCTCACTTCCTTGGCGGCGTTCACCAGCCCCTCAGCAATCACATCGCAGCGCATGATGCCGCCAAAAATATTTACCAGAATTGCCTTAAGGTTTTCATTCTTAAGCATAATTTTGAATGCTTCGGTAACCTGCTCAGTTGTGGCGCCACCACCGACATCAAGAAAATTTGCCGGCGATGCACCATACAACTTGATGATATCCATGGTTGCCATCGCCAGGCCGGCGCCATTTACCAGACAGCCAATCGTGCCATCGAGAGAAATATAATTAAGACCAAACTTGGAGGCTTCGAGCTCATCCTCGTTTTCTTCGTCCAGATCACGCAGCTCCTGCAGATCCGGATGACGATACATGGCGTTCTCATCAAAATTGATCTTGGCATCCAACGCCATGATGCGTGAATCCTTGGTAACAATCAGAGGATTGATCTCTGCAAGTGATGCATCCTTGTCCCAAAAGGCCTGATACAAGCCCTGGAATATGTTGCCACTTTCTGCATGCAGCGTATCTGGGATCCCAATAGCGCCAGCTAGGGATTGGGCGTCATCCATGGTCAGTCCTGTACCCGGATCGATCATAACCTTATGAATTTTCTCAGGCGTGATGGCGGCGACGGTTTCAATTTCCGTACCACCTTCGGAACTGGCCATGAAAACGACCTTTTGCGAAGCCCGGTCCACTACTATCCCGACATACAATTCATCCTTGATCGGTACTCCCTCTTCAACCAATAACCGTTTAACCTCAGTGCCATCCGGCCCGGTCTGATGGGTCACCAAAGTCATGCCGAGGATCGCGCCGGCGTGGCTACGGACTTCGGCAATACTGTCAGCGAGTTTCACTCCGCCGCCCTTGCCGCGGCCACCGGCGTGAATCTGGGCTTTAACCACCCATTTACTCCCGCCAAGTTCCTGCGCGACGGCAATGGCCTCGTCAACACTAAAACAGACGCGGCCTTTTGGAACCGCCACGCCGTACTGCCTGAGTACATCCTTGGCCTGATATTCATGGATTTTCATTATTCAAATGTCCCAATACTGATTACTGGTATATTGTATACCAGTTTTAATGGTTAGCCTACCCGTCGCCGCTGGCCGGGTTTGTGGCAGAGAAAATCGACCCACCCCATAAAGCCAATCGTTATTTTCGTAAGACAAGCTTTACCCCCGAGTCGGTTATCTCCAGGCTACGCGGATCAAAATACCAAAGGGTGAGACGGACTCATTCAATCGCGAAATTATGCCCTGCGCCAGCTGTGAAGGTGGTGATTCTAGCCGCACCAAGTCGCACGCGGAATTGGTTCGAGTATAGATTTAGGGTTGGCAGTGCTGCCGACAGGATCCGTGGGCTCAATATCTATCTTCGCGAACCTCGATGGTACGTGAGTACTTGGACGCCAGGGCAGAATTTCTGGATGTGGCAGTTGAGCCATAACTCATTATTGACGCCATAACCCAACCACCTGGCGTGGTTGATAAGTGGCAGAACTGAGTCACTTGTGCGAAAAAAAGTACGCCTATGGAGTTGATTTTCTGCTGGCCGACAACTTAACCTTCGGCCTCATAATTAGTGAAAATAACCCAAGTACCGAGGCGCCGCTCGCCCCGTATCGCTATGCAAGATTTGCCGTAGCGTACTGCGGCAATCCGGATCAATCATGGAGTAAAAAATGGCCAGTTTCCCCAAAAGTGCGGATGTCGTCATCATTGGCCTTGGCGGCATTGTCGGCGCCTCGGTAGCGCACCATCTGATCGCAAAGGGTTGGAAAAATATTGTGGGTATCGACAAATCATCGGTTCCCACGGATATCGGCTCTACCTCGCATGCGTCGGACTTTTGCTACATGACCGCGCACGACAATATGACCTGCTACACCACGCGGTACAGCGTAGCGTTCTACGACGAGATGGGGCATTACAGCCGGGTGGGCGGACTTGAGGTCGCTCGCCATGATGACGACGAGCGCATGGCCGAACTCAAGCGCAAAGTGGGCTCCGGCAAAGCCTTTGGCACCAATGTGAGGATGATCAGCGCGAAGGAAGCCAAGGAGAAAATGCCCTTGCTGGAAGAAGACATGATCCAGGGCGCGATGTGGGATCCCGATGCCGGGCTTGTCATACCCCGCTCACAAACCGTAGCAGGCAAGTTGGTGGATCAGGCCGTAGCCAGTGGAGAGTTACAGGCATTTCAAAATACCACTGCAACGGGTCTGGAGATCGTCGATGGACGGATCAAGGGGGTAGAAACCAGCCGGGGTCATATCGCTACAGATGCGGTCGTGGTTTGTGCCGGATTGTGGGGACGACTTGTGGCCGAAATGGCCGAAGAGGACCTGCCGATCATGCCAGTGGATCACCCGCTGTGCTTTTTTGGCCCGTATAACGAGTTTGAGGGAACTGGCAAAGAAATCGGCTACCCCCTTCTTCGCGACCAGGGAAATTCGGCTTATCTTCGCGATACCGGTGACCCAAACACGGCAGAAGGCGGGCAGATTGAATGGGGCTATTACGAGGAAAAAAACCCCCGACTGGTGCACCCCAAAGACCTGCTGGAAAAAGGCGAGTCGCACTGGTCTCCTTCGCAGCGCGATCTTGAGATGGAACAGATTATCGAACCGCTCGAGCGTGCGATGGAACTGACGCCAATACTCGGAGAACTCGGCTGGAACGATAAACATTCTTTCAACGGTCTGTTACAGGTTACCGCCGATGGAGGGCCGTCAATCGGTGAATCACCTCAAACCCGGGGACTGTGGTACGCCGAATCCGTTTGGGTGAAAGATGCACCTGGAATCGCCAAGGTTCTTGTAGACATGATGACCGATGGCATTACTGAGATGGATGTGCATAGCATCGATGTTGCCCGCTACTACCCGATGCAAAAGACCCCCTCCTATATCTACGACCGCTGCTACGAGACCGCATTCAAAATCTATAACCCGGCCGTGCACAACCGAGAGCCCTATAGCAAAGGTCGCAATCTGCGCCGAAGCCCGTTCTGGTCTCGAGAACAGGAACTCGGCGGCCACTTCATGGAACTCGCCGGTTGGGAGCGGGCTCATGGGTATGGGTCTAATGAGTACCTGCTGGAGAAGTACGCAGACAAAGTGCCAGTACGTGAAAACGAATGGGATAACCGTCATTTCTGGCGGGTTTCCAACGCTGAGCATCTTGCCATGTCGGATAACGCCGGCATGATCAACCTGTCGCACTTTGCCGTCTACGATGTCACCGGCCCAGATGCCGAAACCTTGATGGAATATGCCTGCGTTGCCAAGGTCGGTGGCAACACTGCCGTGGGAAAAGGAATTTATACCCATTTCCTGGACCACGCTGGAGGTATCTGCGCAGACCTGACTGTATTACGCCTCGCCTTGGATAAGTTTCGGATAGTCGACGGGGCAGATGCCGGCAACCGTGATTACGTCTGGCTTAAGCGCATGGCTCAGGATAAGGGTTGGAACGTTTATATAGAAGATCGTAGCGACCATATGGCCTGTCTGGGCCTTTGGGGGCCCAAGGCGCGAAAAATGCTTAAGGCCATTGCCGACAAACCCGATGAACTCGAGTCGGACAACTTCCCCTTCGCCACTACGAAAAACATCACCGTGCGAGGTATTCCGGTGCTGGCGTTTCGCATATCCTATGTAGGCGAGTCAGGCTGGGAATTGCACGTACCGTTCAGCTATGGCCTGTCGCTATGGGATCTGGTGTTTGAGCAAGGTGCAACCCCGGTGGGTGTAGAGACTTATGCCAACTCCCGTCGCCTTGAGAAAAGCTTTCGTCTGCAAAATGCGGACCTTCTCACCGAGTACAACCTGGTCGAGGCGGGACTCGCTCGGCCTAGCGTCAAAGCGGCAGATTTTCACGGCAAAGACGCCTATCTGGCGCAGCGTGAACGAGAATCTCAATCGGCTTATCTTTGCACCGTCGTTATGACCGACAATATAGATTCGAAGGGGATCGCCCGCTACCCGGTGGGCCAATGGCCGATCCTGGATCCGGACACCAACCAGGTTCTGATCGATGACATCGGACGCCGCTCATACGCCACCAGCATCGCTTATGGCCCTTCTGTTGGCAAAAATATCGCCCTGGGATACCTGCCAAAAGCCTATGCTGAACAGGGACGCGAACTATTGCTGGAGTATTTTGATGAACCGTTTCCCATAAGAGTAGAGGCAGTGGGCTGCGAAGGCCTTTATGATCCTGATAATCTCTTACCTAGAGAGTAGGAAGTGCTGAACACATTCCGGCAAAGCGTCAAGACCTCAACCACGCCTTAACCTAGTGAGGTTTCGATGTAGCCGGCTGAATGACCCGGTTTTTACTCAAGAGCTCTTTTCAAAAAGGAAAATCACGCGATGGATGACACTCTCAGGGATGCTCTAGCGACCGTTGAACCCTTTGCACAATTTAACCCCGAAGACCTCGCGGTTGAACGCCTCGGCGGCCTGACCAACATAAATTACCGGGTCAACTCACCAGCTGGTGACTTTGTTCTGCGCCTCGCTGGCGAGGGCACGGGTGATTATATTGACCGAGTCGCCGAGGAAAAAAATGCCCAGGTGGCATCTGACGCGGGAGTCAATGCAGAAATTATCTTCTTTGATGCCAAATCCGGCACAATGGTAACGCGGTACATTGAAAATGCGGTTACCCTGGATATTGAAAAATTCAAAGACAAGGGCGTACTGGAAAGAGCGGGTCGAGCATTTCGTCAACTGCACGATAGTCCTCAGCTATTTGAGGGCGAATTTGAACTCTTCGAACAAATTGATCAGTACTTAGCCGTACTGGATCAGTTGAACGCTGACCTACCCGATGGCTATTCGGATGTACACGATAGCGCGAAATCAGTTCGCGCCGCCCTTTCTTCATACCCCCTGCCCAAACGACCCTGCCACTGCGATCCAATGGTCGAAAACTGCATCGATGATGGAGATCGAGTCTTTATTATCGATTTTGAATATGCGGGAAACAATGACCCGATGTGGGACCTTGGGGACTTAGCAGTCGAAGGCGCTTTTTCACCGGAACAGGAACGCATTTTCATGTCGGCTTATTTTGGTCAAGAGCCAGAACCTTTCGATGTAGGCCGAATGGTCATGTACAAAGCCATGTGCGACCTCTTGTGGACGCTCTGGGGTGTCGTGCAACATGCCAACAAAAATCCGGCGGATGATTTCTGGGCCTATGCGGTAGGACGACTGAACCGCTGTCGCGATCTGATGGCAACAGAAACATTTTCACAGCACCTTGGTGCGGTGGACCATGGCCCCAATGGATGAATCAGCTAACGCTTGTCAGTCGTTTTTGGATGCTGGCCAATATACGCGTGATTCGATACTCAAATACGAGTCGGTTTACGGGACTAATTTTGTAAGCCCCGGAGGCGTGCGTTGCGCAACCCGATTGATCAAAAAACTCGGCCTGTCTGCCCACGCACGAGTTCTCGATGTGGGATGCGGCCTCGGCGGAAGTGCGTTTTTGATGGCGCAGGAGTTCGGCCTTGATGTTGACGCTATTGATCTTTCTGAGAACATGCTCGCACTGGCACGCGAACGTCTGGCACAAACAGAACTTAAGAAGCAGGTTCAACTGAAAAATCAGAATTGCCTCGACATTTGTGCTCAAAACTACTATGACGCCATCTATAGCAGAGATGTATTTCTGCACGTAGATGACAAACAGCAACTGTTCTCGATTTTGTACACTGCGCTTAAACCATCGGGAAAACTGCTGATTACCGATTATTGTTGTGATGAAAAACCCTGGCAGAGCGATTTCTCGGCTTACGTAAAAAGCCGGGGCTATCACCTGTGCACTGTTTCAGACTATCGAAAACTGTTGGAAGCCGCTGGATTTGGAATTATTGAAGCAATCGATCGGACCAAAGACTTCATCCAGTTCTGCAAAACGGAGCTTGACACGATTAACTCGTTGGACATCGCTCAGTCGGATCGAACCAGTTTAAAGAATGACTGGCTCCAAAAAATTGAACGCACACGAGTCAGTAATCAGCGCTGGGGAATGTTCTACGCCACAAAATAGCAGTTATGAAAAGTCCGATCCGCGTTAAAGGCTATCGATTACCAAATATCCAAGGAGTTGAGTCTAGAGGGAAAAGATTTCAGAGAGTAAAATACAATTCTGTACGCTGTGTGACGTCAGCTAAGTTGGTACCAAATGGCCTCATCCACTAAGAGACGCTAATGCGCCGCAGCGCGTTTACCGGTTACTCCATAACTGATTACACTCCCGATCAATGAGCAAACCTGACATTCAGCCGCTGCACACAGATTTTGGAGCCAGAATTCTTGGCGTCACGCTATCCGGTGACATGGCTCTCGATACCCTGGACTTTATTCGTCAATCCATCGAGCAATACTCGCTGCTTTGTTTCCCCGAGCAGGATATGAACGATGAAAAACAGCTAGCCTTTACCCACCTACTGGGCACGCCTGAGGCCGAACACGTCCGCTTTGGAAGAACTGGTGAGGTCAGTTACTTTGGCACCGTGGGTAATATCCAGGATGATGGCACCAAGGCTGACACCGCCAATGCCCGCTACCAGAGCGGCAACCAGTTGTGGCATTCAGATTCCTCTTTTCGCGAAACCCCGTCCTTTGTCTCGATCCTGCACGCCTATGAGGTACCAGGCGAAGGTGGACAAACCGAGTTTGCCAGTATGCGTGCTGGGTATGCGCGATTATCCGACGAAATGCGTGAGCAGATAGAACCGCTGCACGTTGTTCATGACTATGTTTTTTCCCGAAGTCCGATCGCACCGGTCAATCCCAATCATGCCGCATCGCTGCCACCGGTAATGCACCCAATGGTTTGTGCCAACCCGGTAAACGGCCTGAAGAACTATTACATCGGCTCGCACGCTCGATCGATTCCTGGTTGGTCGGGAATAGATAGCAGGCAACTGCTCGATACGCTTCTTGAGCACACCACTGCGCCAGAGCGCATTCTTAGCCTTGCCTTTAAGCCAGGTGACACCGTGATCTGGGATAACCGCTGCATACTGCATCGCGGCACGGGATATGACGTAAACCGCTGGCGCCGTCGCATGCGCCAGACCCGCGTCGTTGGTGGTGACAAAGGGGTAATCCCTAAACCACTACAAGAATAGGCTCCCTACCGCCAGGCCCGATCAACCAACGGGGCGAGAGGAGTAGCGCGAGCGAAACTCCATCCAGGATCGGGCCAGAACAGCAGATATCACCAGAGCGCCTCCGGTCAGAGTCCAACGGGACGGTACCTCGTTGATAAACAACCAGACCCATATCGGGCCCAGAGCAAATTCCAGCAGCATAAAGATCGTCAGCTCCGCAGCTGCAATGTGACGCGATGCGACGATGAAGCAGGCGCTGGTAAAACCGGACATCACACCACCCCAAAGCATGCACAACAGCAGGTCACCTCTGGAAATCTGCAGTGCGTCGTAACGGACCAGCGCCACCACAACCATGATAAAGAAAGTGGAAATCAGTATCGCCGGCAGCATGTCTACCTGACGGTTATGACGTACCAGAACTGCGTAAATGGAGAAGCACAGTGCGGTTAGCAATGCCATGGCGTTGCCGTAAACTGACCCGACACCAAACCCCTCTCCCATCATCACAGTGATTCCCAGGAAGGCGACAACCATAGTGACCAAGGTTGCCCGGCTGGGCTGCTCTTTCAGGAACACCCATGCCAGCGCCGCTGCAAAAAACGGAATGGCCCCCAGAATAAATAGTGTGTTGGCGACCGTGGTATGAGTGAGCGACTGCAAAAATGTGATGGCCGCCCCGGTCAGTAGCAACCCTGCAAACACTCCAGGCCAACCGACCCCGATCACCCGGACTACCGTGGCGCCACGATATTTGACAACCAGCAGAATAACGACCGCGCACATCAAGAAAACTGACCGGTAGAAATTCATCACCAAAGACTCAATCTCGAGCGCACGTACAATCAGCCCGGAGAAGCTGATAACCACGGAACTGGCGATCATCAACAATACTGCAAGCCTGTGCATATCAGCATTCATAAAGAATGAGCCCTTTGGATATTGATCTTGACTGGCTTAAGAAGCTTCTGACGTGAGCTGAGCTATGCAGTGCATATCATCGCCCAGGCACCACTGCTCAGCAACGCGGTTTTCTTCTATCCGATATATCGAGATTTCCTCGAACGTAACTTTTCTCCCCGTCGCACTAATTCCGAGATATTCCTGCTGATGGGTGCCACTGGAAAGATACCGGGTCACCACTTTCTCGGGGGTTACTACCAGATCCAGAATTTCTTCATGCCAATCAGGGAACACTGTTCTTGTGTGGGCAATCACCGATTTGATCTGTATGTGCCCACGGGATTTTGATCCCCAACTTTGAGGCCAATGCACAATACAAGCCGGCGAATAAACATCCGGAATCTTGTCTAGACTGCCGGTATTCCATATATCATGCAAAGCGATAATCAGCGCCTTGGGCCTTTCAATATTCATGCTCTATTCTCAGACCTCCTAAATCGACGACAGCCTACATGGTCTGATCCTATCCCGCATCAGACATTCTGGACAAAATCAAATGACTATGGCCAATCCACTGCTTTCACTCAATCACTCAGAATGGGAAGCGCTTTGCGATGGCTGTGGTCGCTGCTGTGTGGTGAAACTTGAAGATGAAGATACCGGTGAACTGCATTACACCAATGTCGCATGCCAGTACCTCGATATCGAGACCTGCCGCTGCACCGATTACGCCAACCGCAATAGCATCAATCCCGATTGCGCGATTCTCTCCCCCGATAATCTGTCGATTTTGCATATTATGCCGTCGACCTGTGCATACCGGCTGTTTAATGAGGGCCGCACGGTCGACCCGATCTTCGATGAGTTGAAAGTTTCTAACCGGGTTGTCTCACAGAAATATATTCATGATGAGCAGTTACCAGATCATATTGTGGAGTGGATAACCTCAAATCCCTAAGGCTACATCAATGCTCTGATTAAACCGCACTTTGAGAAAGCCGTCAGCGTATCAGAGCCTGAACCGTCTCATACTCTTACCCGCTATTTTATTTTCAGCCTCCGCACCGTCGATAGCACTGGATTTACCGTCTATTTGCATGACAAGAAGAACTTAACCCTTGACGGAACTATTGTAGAACTAATCGGAGCGGATTCCTCAGCCCAACCCGAGGCCAATTACGTCATTAACCAGGTTGACATAGCGTTCGAACCCCTTCTCTCCAAGCAGTCACTAACTATACGGTCATTGGTGGCACCGTTAACGTGGCATCGCGACTGGAGTCGTTTGGCGGTCGGGTCTACGATGCCCGCCTGATCGCCACCAGGGAAGTAGCTGATCTCTGCCCAGATATCGGCTTTGTATTACTTGGAGAGGTTGACCTTAAAGGGCGACAACAGGCCGCTGAGATTTATACGGCACAAAATATTGCCCCTAACTCTTATTAACCACCTCGGCACTTGGCCTAGGTGTCGGCGCTGACCGCGCCTCGCAAAGCCCGAATGTGCCCAGGCCCCAACCCGCAACACCCACCAACAAGTCTGACCCCGTTTGCCAACCATTGCCTGGCCTGCTCTGCCAACTCTGCCGGCTCAATAATTTCGACAAAATTCCAGTTCGGCATCGAAAAATAACCCGATTCGGGATAAACCCCAATCGGGCCGTTCCAGTATTTTTTGACCACGTCTGTAGCTGCACCTACATCTGGCACTGCGGTATGCATCACATTCATCAGTGCTGGCGAATATTCGCAAAGCACCTTCACCAGATTTTCGAAATCTCGATCGACATAACTGAAAGAAGATAACGAATCGTGATCCTTATGGGCACGAGCGCTGACTCCAATCCACACCGGCAAACCCAGCCCGGTCACAGCCGAAGCCACGGCTTCGGAAAGCTCCAAGCGCTCGCACATTTCCAATGCAATGATGTCGACCCCGGATTCAGCAAGGATTTCGGCCTGCTCCTTTGCGGCTCGACCCACGGCATCTGGCGAATTCCAGGTTGGATCATCATCATGCGTCCATTCACAGATCGACCCAACAATGGCTACAGGGTGCTGCGCACCAGCATCTCGTGCCTGTTGGGCGAGGGATACGGCTTTGGCATTGATCTTACGCACTTCGTGGCCCAGACCCCCTGGCTCCAGCATATGTCGCGCCGTAGAAAACGTGTTGGTGATGATGACTTCAGCACCGGCTTCGATGAATCGCTCGTGCACCTGGCGCACGACTTGGGGATGCGACATGATGGCGCGGGCGCTCCAGACTTTTTTATCCATTGGTACCCCGGATTTTTCCAGTTCGGTTCCCATACCTCCATCGATAACAATGGGCAGTCCATCGCCACGCAGTCTTTTCTCAACCCAACTCACTTCACTTGTCATGGCGATCCTAATGGTTCCGTTTTATGTTTTCTCGCTTGGCTATTCGGAATTGCTCAAGACGACTGACGAAGATAGATGATGGTCTTCTCATTGAATAGATCTTCAATCGCCATTGTTTTCCCCGTGTCATTCCTTACGGGAACATTATGTATCCATTTGGTAGTGCCATCTTTTTCCCTCCCTAAAAGAATGAATAGTGTGTAAGCGCTAGGGCATTTTCTTCCAGACCCTGGGCATCAGTTCACAGTCAATAGCGGTGCCGGGCGATTGACCTTGGTTGATCAGGTACTCTGAAGTTTCCTGAGTCCATTTCCCGCGCGGATTAAAGATAGTATCTTCAGCGCCAAAACGCAGGGTAAGGCGCTTCTGAGTTGCCTTTGCGGGGCTTGCCTTACTGGTCACGCAATGCAGGGTTCTGAAATCAAATACCAGACAATCACCCACATTGACGTTCCAGGACAGAAATTCATAGGCACCGGGGTCTGCATCAATATCGGGAACCGGCTTATAGGCGCTACCCTCACAGGTAAAAGGAACATTCTCGCTGAACTGCGGCGCGACATAGAGTTCACCCCAGCGATGCGACCCGCGCACAAAGTTTAGGCCATCTGTCACCGGCGCGGGATCTAGAGGAATCCAAACTACACAGAGGGTGCCCTCAAAATCAAAATACGGCTCATCATGATGCCAAGGCGCGCCATTGCTCGCACCGGCTTCGCGCATAAACCAGTTATCCATCACCATGTTGACGTGCTGAGCCTGCATCAGTTCACCGGCGATTTGTGCCAGGGGTGAATCCAGAATGATCTTTTTGATTGCGGGTGTATCGCGCCAGGTCCAATACTCAAACACATAGCGGCCCGGGGAATCTGCCGGGGTGTGATCACGAAAAAAACGGCCGGGATGCTCCAGGTTATGCGCAACTCCTTGGTGGGCAAGATCCAGCCACTGATCTGATATCACGTTACGCAGGCAGACCACACCATCGTCCCGATAGGCCTGCACCGCCTCCGTAGTAACCTGGGGCGATGGTTTCGACTCAGATTCCATCTGGCCCCCCGGGAAAATCAGCGAGATTCCGGGCCTGTGCAGGGCACGGGGAAAGTCCGCCGGCTCATACCCAGTGATCTTCCAACGGGTAGGTGGTCAACTGTTCGTATCCATCGGCGGTAATCAGTACCTGCTCCTCGAGTTTGACGCATTCTCTGCCGCCCTTAACCCCGATAAGCGCCTCGACACATATCACCATACCTTCCTTGAGTTCGCCATCGTATCCGAGTTCATCGTAATCCTGAGGGTAATAGATCGATGGGGCTTCATCACAAAGGCCTACACCGTGCATCGCCACACCGTAACGGCCTGGAATGTACTCGTCTTTCATTGGATGCAGTTTGTAAGTGAGTTCCCGGTACCCCATGCCAGGCTTGAGCAGTTCCATGTTCTTCTTTATCTGTTCATAAGCTGCCGCGTACAGCCGCCGCTGCTCATCATCGGGCTCAGCACCACAAACCCATGAACGGGACATATCGCAACAATAGCCGTAAGGACCCACAAGATCGGTATCAAAACTCACCATATCGCCTTTCTCGATAGGGCGCATGGAGCACTCACGAAACCACGGATTAGTACGCGGCCCAGATGACAGCAGCCGGGTCTCTAACCATTCACCGCCACCGGCAATATTGCCATAGTGCAGTTCCGCCCACAGGGCATTCTCGGTGATGCCAGGCTCAAGCGCTTCATGCATACGCTGCACCGCCCGTTCGCAGACTTCGATGGATTTTCGCATCAGCAAGATCTCACCGTCGCTCTTGATCTCACGTGCCTTCTCCATCACCGTAAAGCCGTCATGCACCTCGTAGCCCAACTCCTCCATCATCTGCACACCAATCGGGGCCATTCGGTCGATGGCAATGCGTCGGCTGCCGCCGCTGTGCTCACGGATAATGGCATCTATCTCAATCGCCCAAACCTTGGCTCTTTCAGCCGCGTGCTGGCCGGCATTCATGTAGCAAAATGTTCTCGGCTTGGCGACCCGCTCGACCCCTGGCAGCCCGTCAGAGAGCAGTGACTTGCCACCGTACTCAAACATAATGGCGCCACTGTTGGCTGGCACATAAACATAACGGGTTTCATTATGAGCACACCAAATCTGCATATTGGTAGCATCAGTGGCGTAGCGGGTATTTAGCTGGTCATACAGTATGATGCCGGCCAGATCCTGGCGGACCAGTTCTTCCTGGATACGCGCCAGACGGTACCGGCGCACCTCATCCAGATCGCATGGCGGGGTGGTGTACTCCATTGCCCCATGCTGACGCACCGTCATCAGTTTATTGACTTTCAGACTGTTCATTAAAGTCCTCCTGGGTCGGGATCAGTAATAATGTCCGGCGCATGCTCACTCAGTTGGAGCATACCGGTGCAAGTTTGCAATCTGGCAACGCGTATCAACTGGCCAGGCATATCAGATCTGGGTGAATTTCAGGTATCTAAGTCCAAAAATAACCTGTTGCGAGTCAATTCCTCAATCAAAAAAACGACCTTTTCAGTCGCTATTTGTTGCAACGTCCAGTAACCACTCATGAATGAAAGAGAATTCATAGCCGCGCTCAGAAATATGAAAGATCCGGTAACCGGCCGCGCGCAACTGCCCCACCAGATCCAAGAAATCGTCATAGGGAATCTCAGGGTAGTTGTAATGAAACTCAACCAGTAACTGGCCCGGCAATGGACTGTTGGCCAGAATGTCGGGCAAGGCCTGCATCTCTCCCCCTTCGATATCCATCTTCAGTACATCGATAACGTCATGCGCGAGTTCGGCCTGCAATGTGGCAAGGCGCTTCACCGGACAGTTGATCTTCCCTCCAGACTCTACTTCTGATCCAATACTGCTGTAGTTGAACTGGTGCTCACGCCGAGGCACCACAAACTCCCTTAACCCATCAAACCAACAAAGGCCTACGGCATGAAAATGAAACTCCTGCGGCAGGCTCTGCTGACCGATCCAGTCGACAGACCGGGGTGTAGGATCAAAAGCGTGTAACTCCACTCCATAATGCTCGATCATCGCCAGATCCCAGGCAATATTGTTACCAACCCCGAAGGAGTAAATCACACTTTTGGAAGACAACGCGTCCGGGCAGATTGCCCAGATACCGGAGCGTGCACCATAAGCAACCCGGGTGACCTGCTGATCAATCCAGATGCCGCTGTGGTTCAGTTTTCTTTTTCTTAGCGCCTGCTTTAAGCGTCTGAAAGCCATGTCCGGGGCTCTTCTGATAACTGAAGCTGTGAAAAAGCCGGCGAGCCGATGATCAGCGAATAATCTGCAGGGTAAGCCATCGTGCAGCAATAGCGGGTTTTTCCTGATCTGCAATTTCTACCGTGACATCGTAGGTCAACATCCACTGCCCGGGCTTTCTTTCAACGGCCTCACGCAGCACAAAACGCCCGCGAATACTTGTGCCACTGGCGACCGGATTCATGAACCGCAGTTTGTCAAAGCCATAGTTGATACTGGTGACAACCCCCTGAAGCGACAGCCTTGCATCCATTGCCATCCGTGGCAGCAAAGAAAGAGACAAAAACCCATGGGCGATGGTGCCGTCAAATCCCCCTTCGGCACGGGCCCGCTCGGGATCAACATGAATAAACTGAAAATCTTCGGTGCACGCGGCGAACGCATCGATGCGAGCCTGATCAACCTTAATCCATTGCGAAACTCCCGTTTCACAATCTATCCAGTCGCTTAGCTTGTCTGGTGATACTGAAAGCATAATTTTGTATAAGAAGGCGCCGTGGGAGAAAGTAATCAGCTGGCGAGGTAACGGATCCCCCGATCCAATCCATCAAGTGTCAGCGGATACATGTGATCTTCGACGAGTTCCTGAATCAGGCCGATAGACTGGGTGTATCCCCAATGGGCTTTGGGGGTGGGATTAAACCAGATGACTCTCTCGAAATTCTCTTGCAAGCGGGTCATCCAGGTCACGCCGGACTCGCGGTTCATGTATTCAACACTGCCGCCAACGCTGACAACCTCGTAGGGTGCCATCGATGCATCCCCAACAATAATGATCTTGTAATCCTGTGGGTAGGTATGCAACACGTCCCAGGTCAGCGTGGTTTCATTGCGGCGACGTTGGTTATCGCGCCAGACAAAATCGTAGAAAAAATTATGAAAATAAAAGTAATCCAAATGCTTGAACTCACTGCGTGCCGCAGAGAAAAGCTCCTCACAGGTACGCACATACGGGTACATGGACCCACCGACGTCAAAGAACACCAGTACTTTTACGGCGTTATGGCGTTCGGGCACCATCTTGATATCCAGCAACCCGGCGTTGCGGGCCGTACAGCGAATAGTGTTGTCCAGATCGAGCTCCTCTTCGGCGCCAGTGCGGGCGAACTTTCGCAACCGTCGTAAAGCCATCTTGATACTGCGGGTACCCAGCGCCACAGAATCATCCAGGTTCTGGTAGTGACGCTCTTCCCATACCTTTACCGCACTGCGGTTGCGGCTCTCACCACCGACGCGAATTCCCTCCGGGTGGTAACCGCTATTACCAAATGGTGAGGTACCCCCGGTACCGATCCACTTACTACCTCCGGAATGGCGTTTTTCCTGCTCCTCAAGACGTTTGCGGAATTCTTCGAGCAGTTTCTCCAGACTGCCCAGAGACTGGATTTTTGCTTTTTCTTCGTCGCTAAGATGCTTCTCAAGCTGTGCACGTAACCAGTCCTCGGGAACAAGTGCAGTAATGATGTCATCCACAGTTTCCAGATCCTTGAACCAGGCGGAAAAAGCCCGGTCAAACCGATCGAAGTGTTTCTCGTCTTTAACGAGGCAGGTGCGTGCCAGCAGATAAAAGTCATCCACTGAGGCAACCACCAAGCCCGCCTTTACGGCTTCAAGAAGCACCAGGTATTCCTTAACCGACACCGGCACGCCGGTATTTTTCAGGGTCTGGAAAAAATTGATCAACACGCGGCTATCCTCGGTAATACCGAGTCAGTTTGATTGTGCGTCACGCCGGGCCATGAAAGCCAGGCGTTGCAACATGTGCACATCCTGCTCATTCTTGAGCAATGCGCCGTAGAGCGGTGGAATCGCCTGGCTGGGATCGCGTGACTTGAGAATCTCCTCTGGAATATCGTCGGACAGCAGCAGTTTGAGCCAATCGATCAACTCTGAAGTTGAGGGCTTTTTCTTCAGGCCTGGAATCTCGCGCACCTCGAAGAACACATCGAGCGCTTCGCGAATCAGATTTTGCCTAATATCTGGATAATGCACATCGACGATCTTTTCCATCGTCACTCGATCAGGAAAAGCAATAAAGTGAAAGAAGCAGCGACGCAAAAATGCATCCGGCAGTTCTTTCTCGTTATTGCTCGTGATCACCACGATGGGGCGATGGTCGGCAACTATTGTTTCACCGGTTTCATAGACAAAAAACTCCATTCGGTCAAGTTCAAGCAATAAATCATTAGGAAACTCGATATCTGCCTTGTCAATCTCGTCAATCAGAAGAACCACTTGCTCTGGCGCAGTAAAGGCCTCCCACAACTTGCCGGGGCGGATATAGTTGCTGATCTCCCCCACGCGACCATCGCCCAGCTGTGAATCGCGCAACCGCGAGACGGCATCGTACTCATAGAGCCCCTGCTGCGCCTTGCTGGTTGACTTGATATGCCAGCGAATCAAGGGCTTGCCCAGGGCTAAAGCCACCTCCTCAGCCAGCATAGTTTTGCCCGTTCCGGGCTCCCCCTTGATTAATAGCGGCCGCTCAAGTGTGACCGCGGCGTTAACCGCCAAAGAAAGATCTTCAGTCGCGACATAGCGCTCAGTACCCTTGAAACTCATGCATTACTCCTAATAACAAGACAGCGGATGATAACAACAAACCACTTCGGACCCGTCAATTTCTGGATTCGGTGTAAGGCTGCCGGTCTCTGGCGGATGCCCTCGCAGAACCGTATGAAGAAATTGCTCGCCTTAGTTGAATCGCTGCACGATACACTAAGGCATCTTTGGTGCAAGATCCCGCCCTCAG
>CAJWEF010000034.1 GCA_913031305.1 uncultured Acidiferrobacteraceae bacterium | reverse complement strand
CCAGTATTGAGTCGAAAAAGTGCTTAGGCTGCGGGCAATGCCGGGAGTTCTGCATTACTGATCCACCAGCAATAACGGTCAGCGCTATCGTGCCTGATGGCGCTCAGACAGCCTGAAGCTGTAAGCTCCCTCTCGATTGACCATAAGCCAGCGATCTATCGCCTTAGTTCGAGTGCGTACCCGGGGAAGGGCGCGGCTGTTTTATAGTTATCTTCCCTTTGTCTTCCCGCCCACCATTGGGGTAAAGTAATAGCCGCCCGGATTTTCTGTGTGCGCCAACCACTCTAGCTTTTTGTCGAACGTCCCGATCTTTGTGATCGTACGTGCGACCCTCCTAAAGGGAGCGCTTTAGCGATTGTTCAGAAAAGTCTGGACTGCGGACATTTGACCCTACCTTACTAACTAATAAAAACAGCTCAGGCGAGCACTAAATTTATGACACGAGTATTACTTACCCCAGAGGGCGCCCAGCGTCTGCACGAAGAGTTGCAGCGGCTCAAGCGAATAGATCGGCCTGCGATCATCGAGGCCATTGCCGAAGCACGGGCCCATGGTGATCTTTCAGAAAATGCGGAATACCATGCGGCGCGGGAGCAGCAGGGTTTTATCGAAGGTCGTATTGCCGAACTCGATGCCAAGCTCGCTGTAGCCGAGGTTATCGATCCGACCCGCCTGAACCCGCGCGGCAAGGTGATATTTGGCGCCTGGGTGGAGTTATGGGAAGAAGAAGGTGACCGCGAGGTCTGTTACCGTATTGTTGGCGAGCTGGAGGCAAATATCGACCAGGGGATGATTTCTTACGCCTCACCCATTGCCAAGGCGCTGATCGGCAAGGCCGAAGGCGATGAAGTCGAGTTTCAGGCGCCGGGCGGGATGCGTCGGTACGAAGTACTTTCGGTCCGCTACCAGATCGAAAAAGACGCTAAGGAAACCTGATCGCTCAATGGTTCGGATCATGTTCGCTGTTGTTTGGTTTCGCCCGAGTTGACGCCCTCAGCCGGATCGGTCGGCTCTGGGTCAGCATCACGCTGGTTGCTGCCCTCAGGTTTTATACCGAAGAGGCCTAGCCAGAAACCGAAAGGTATTTCCTCCTCCGCGTCCGCTGTCGGCGTATCGAGGATGTCCGGACCCTGGTCGTAGCCTTCGTCGACCTCGGCCCGTGGGTCGAGTTCACTGATAACTCCAGGAGTCTGTATTTCCGGTTGCAGTACATAAGGCTCTTTTTCCACCACCGGCGCCCACTGGCGCACTCGCATACGCCAGGCGATGAAGCCGGCGAGCAGCACGACTATTGTTATGACGTACATGAACATGCCTTGAGGGCCGGCAATACGCATAGCTGCCGAGGCCGCAAGCGGTCCGGCTACAGCACCGACACTGAAGACCATGATAAACCCACCGCTTGCGGCGACTACGTCGCCTGGGTCCAGGTAGTCATTAGCATAGGCAATGCTGAGTGGGTAGAGGGTAGAAGCCAGACCAAAGAAGATTGCGATTGCAGTTAAGGTCCCCCAGGAAGGGAGAAGCCCGCCCAGCACTAGTGCAAAAGCGGGAATGGCAACCCCGATCGTGACTCCAAAGATTACCAGGCGTCGGTCCAGTCGATCCGAGAGTCGACCGATCGGCAGTTGCAGCAGCATACCGCCCAGTAGTGCTGCGGTCATGAAGCTGGCAATCCCACTGACGCTAAAGCCTATCTCACGCGCATACACAGGGCCCAGACCCCACCAACTGGAATTGATCAGCCCCGCGCCGAGGCACACAATCACTGAGGTTGGCGATACCTGAAACAACCGACGGATGTTGATGCGTGGTGTCTCCACCGGATCCGGGTGAGTAGCCCGGGTGAGTGAAACTGGCACCAAAGACAGCGCCAGTACAATGCCTACAAAGAGAAAGAGCTCATAAGCCCCCGGGTCGCCCAGTTTGATTGCCTGTTGCCCTGCGGCGGATGCGATGTAGCCAATCACGATGTACATTGATAACAGTAGCCCGCGACTCTCGTTGGCGGCACGGTTGTTGAGCCAGCTTTCAACCACCACAAAAAGCCCAGCAGTCGCCGCTCCCATGGCCGCTCGGAGGGCGACCCAGGCCCAGGGGTTGGGGATAACCAGTACCAGTAGTGCACAGGCGGCTGCGATCGCCGCCAGCGCGGCAAACGTTCTTATGTGTCCTACCCGGTTGATCAGCGGCCCCGAACGGAATGTGCCCAGCACAAAGCCCAGGAAGTAGGCCGATGTCATCAGGCCAATCATCTCGTTGGGGTAATGTTCGATATTCGCCCGCAGCGCCAACAGGGTAGAAAACATGCTGTTGCCGAACATCAGCAGAGACACCGAGATCATCAGTGACGAGAGGTTGCGTAGAATAGAAAGAGTAAAAAGCACGGTAGGAACCTACTGCCAGTCACGGAAAAATGGCGGCGAAGTCTACGCTTGTGTGTGCCGATTGAGAAGAGAAAAAACGAAAAAAATTAAATTATTTTCGATTGCCTGAAGGAATTGTCGGTACCAAGCAAGCAACTATCTAACAGCGACAAGCGCAGGATCTCCCAGGCATTCTCGAATCTGGTAGGACCGAGCCACAAGTACAGGGTATAGGTCGGTTAATATCGCGCTTTGCCGGGCGTAGAGCCCAACCAGAAATTTAACTTTAAATCCAATCTTCCGATATGTTTCTTGTTCGACTTGACGCGGTCAACCTGGCGTTTGGTGCCCGTAAATTACTGCGCCAGGCTAATCTGTCTATCGAGGTGGGCGAACGGGTGTGCCTGGTTGGGCGCAATGGGGCCGGCAAGACTTCCCTTTTGCACCTGGTGAGCGGGGAGTTGGAGCCGGACGAGGGTGAGGTTCGGCGTCAGGGTGATCTATGTATCAGTGAGCTCGCTCAGGTGTTGCCCGCGGATGAAAACGCCCTGGTCGGCGAATTTGTATCCGTAGGTTTGGCCGACATCATTGCGTTGACCCGCCAGTATCAGGCTCAGGCTGAGTCGACGCTTGATGCTCGCGGGCTGCGGGAGTTGCAGGAGTTGCACGGGCATATCGACGCTCATGGTGGCTGGCACCCGCAGCAGCAGGTGGAGACGGTCTGCACCGAAATGGGCCTTGATCCGGCCCAGCTAATGACGGAGCTTTCCGGGGGATGGCGACGACGGGCTGCGCTTGCCAGGGCTCTGGTGGCTCGGCCGGATCTGCTATTACTCGACGAGCCGACTAATCACCTGGATTTCGAGGCCATCGCGTGGCTGGAGGAACGCCTCACGGGTTTTTCTGGTGCTGTGCTGTTTATTACCCATGATCGGGCTTTTCTTCAACGCCTGGCTACCCGTATCGTCGAGATAGATCGCGGCCAGCTGCGCAGCTGGCCAGGTGACTACGCGCAGTTCCTTAAGCGGCGCTCGGCGGCGTTGGCGGCCGAGCGTCTGGCGGATGGTGAATTCGATCGCAAGTTGGCCGAGGAGGAGACGTGGATTCGCCAAGGGATCAAGGCTCGACGCACTCGTAACGAGGGCAGGGTTCGGGCGCTTGAGGCCATGCGTGTGGAGCGCTCTGGACGGGTCAATCCAGAAGCGCGCGCCCGGGTGCACATCGAGGAAGCCGAAAATTCGGGGCGCAAAGTGCTGGATGCCAGACATATGGTATTTGGTTATGGGGCGTGCCCACTATTTCGTGATTTCTCGCTGCATATCCGCCGCGGCGACCGAATTGGGCTGGTGGGTAATAACGGCGTCGGCAAGAGCACGTTGCTGCGTTTGTTGCTTGGCGAGCTGGAGCCCCATTCGGGATCTATCAAATGGGGGGTTAATGTCCAGGTGGGTTACTTCGACCAGCACAGGCGCGAGTTGGATCTGGATAAAACGGTGGCCGAAGTCGTCGGCGAAGGGCGTGACTACGTTACCCTGGATGGAAAGCCGCGACACGTCGTGGGCTATTTGCGGGGGTTTTTATTTAGTGCCAAGCGGGCCCTGACGCCGATTCGGGCGTTATCTGGGGGAGAGCGCAATCGCGTGATTCTTGCCCGGCTTTTTACCCAGCCCGCGAACCTGCTGATCTTGGATGAGCCGACCAATGATCTGGATGTGGAGACACTAGAGGTTCTGGAGGAGCGCCTTGCCCAATACAGCGGTACATTGATCGTAGTGAGCCACGACCGCGCCTTTTTAAACAACACAGTGACCAGCATACTCACCTTTGAGCAAGATGGTGCGGTTCATGCTTATCTGGGCAACTACAGCGAATGGCTGCGTCGAGGCAGGTTCTTGGCTTCTGTCGATTCAGCGGCGTCGGCCGAGGGCTTGCCTATCGAGGACCAGGCTTCTCCACGCGCAATGAAAGGGGGAGCCAAACTGTCGTACAAGTTTCAGCGTGAACTCGACGGGCTTCCCCAGGTAATCGATTCGGTTGAGCACAATCTTAAAAGACTGCGCCAACAGACCCTGGATCCTGGTTTTTATGAACAGCCTTATACAGATACACAGCCGGTCCTGGATCAGCTGGCTGATCTGGAGAGCGAGTTGGATCGCCACCTTGGGCGCTGGGCAGAACTTGAAGAAATGGACGGCACCTTGCCGGGCAGTCGATGAAGAGTTCGATGCAATGGCTCTGGGGGCAGCCAGTTATCTTGCTGACACTGACAACCTTGTTCTGGGCTGGCAATACCGTTGCGGGTAAGGTCGCTGTCGGAGAGATCTCACCGAGCCTGTTGACCTTTGCCAGGTGGGCACTACTGAGTCTTGTGCTGCCACTGCTGTACGCGCGACAGATGCGCGAAGTCTGGCCAGTGTTACGCGGTCGCTGGCTATATCTGGCCGCTATGGGTGGTTTAGGTCTGGCTGCATTCAATTTGTTGTTTTACTTTTCTGCGCATCACACTGCTGCCGTCAACATCGGTATCCTCCAGGGGGCAATTCCTATTATTGTGGTGCTTGGAGCGTTTGCACTGCACGGCACGCGGATTACTGGTCAGCAGGTCTTTGGTGTTATCGTTGGTTTGGCCGGGGTGCTAACAGTCGCATTGCGCGGCGTGCCTTCAGGGTTAGCCGATCTGTCTCTTAACTCGGGAGATGTACTGATGGCCAGCGCTTGCGTGCTTTATGCTGGCTACACGCTTGGGCTGAAGAGCCGTCCTGCCGTTCCCGGTATTGTATTGTTCTGCTATTTTTCGATCTTTGGCGCAGCCTTGTCACTGCCTTTCGCGGCGGCCGAATGGTGGGCTGGGTCGATCACCTGGCCAACAGATACCGGGTGGTTGGTGATCGCTTATGTAACCGTTTTTCCATCTTTTTTGTCTCAGATTTTCTTTTTGCGAAGTGTCGACCTGATCGGACCCGGCCACAGTGGGGTTTTTGTTAACCTGACGCCGATCTTCTCGGCGCTTTTGGCGGTAGCATTGTTGAGCGAGGTATTTCGCGCTTACCATGGCGCGGCGCTGGCACTGGTGTTGTTGGGTTTATGGTGGGCACGGGATCCTGGAGTGGCCAGACGCCGCTGAACACCCAGAGTCATCCGCATATGATCGGGCGCAACTCAGTTTAAAAATTGGAGCCTTCATGAGTAATTACAGCCGTGGTGTTCTGATGATCGTGGGTTCGGCCTTTTTTCTGAGCACCTCGGGCATTGGGCTTAGGATCATTGAGCAGGCCAACGGCTGGCAGATTTTATTTTACCGCTCCATCAGCATGATGCTGCTGGTTTTTGTCGTTTTGGCGTTTACCCACCGTGGTCAGGTCATTGCGCGTTTTCGGCGGCTGACAGGAGAAGACTGGTTGCTCGCAGTGGTTCTGGGCAGTGGGTTTGTAGCCTACGTGTTTGCCTTGCTGCAGACGACAGTCGCGAATGCGCTATTTATTTTCAGTTCAGCCCCCTTTATCGCTGCGGTGCTTGGCTGGCTTATTCTGCGCGAGCGGGTGGCGTCACGAACCTGGGTGGCGATCGTTGCAGCGATGATCGGCCTTGGAATCATGGTCGGCGGAGGGCTGGCCGGAGAGCGGCAACTGGGAAATCTGATAGCGCTTTGGTTGCCACTGTCATATTCATTTTCAGTTATCCTGGTGCGCCGCTCAAAACAACCAGACATGCTGGTCGCACTGTGCCTGGCCGCAGGAGTCGCTGCGTTGAGCACGTTGCCTTTCATCGGCGAGTTCTCAATCAGTAACCATGATCTGGGCGTTTCTTTGTACCTGGGTGTATTCCAGGTGGGGGCGGGTTTTATCCTGATGGTTCTAGGTGCGCGCTATGTCCCGGCAGCCCAGGTGGGACTACTCGCTCTGGTTGAACCTGTTCTTGGTCCGCTTTGGGCCTGGTTTGTCGTGGCTGAGGTGCCGGCGCAGGTGACGCTGTTGGGCGGTGCAATTATCCTGGGGGCAGTCGGTCTGGACGGAATTATCTCGATCTCCCGCAAAAATTCGGGTAGCACCGATGGCAATCGCTAGTCGATCGCCTGGTAGGCGGCAGCCATCAAGTCAGTTCGCATCAAAGACAGCGAACCTAGATTCTGGGTCATAATCACGCCGGCAAAATCCTCTGTTCGATCAGCCCAGTAATAGGTAGAGGCAGCGCCTCCCCAACCGCCTTCGCCGGGTCCCGAAAGCGAGATCGCCTGACCGGGGTCGAGCATTACCCTTCCCAGAAGGTTGAAGCCATAACCGGGGTTTACAAATGGTCCAAGCCAATATGGCAATAATTCTTTGGATAAGCGGTTTTGCCACATGAATTCGACCATCTTTCGTGAAATCAACGACGCCCCCAATGGGGTGCGCCCGTCCAAGGTAAAGCTGGCAAAGCGTAGGTAGTCCTGCGCAGTTGAAAAAAGCCCATGGCCGCCGCGGGCAAAGTCGCTTTGCGGGTCGCTGGGGTAGGATGACTCTACGTCAAGGAGTTTCAGTGAGGTATCAGATTCTGGTGCGGCAAGAATTTCATCCACTGATCGACCATACATGGGCAGCAGTCGGTGCTGCTCGCTTTTGGGCACAAAAAACTGGGTCTCATTCATGCCCAAGGGGTCGAAGATCTCCCGTTGCAGCAGCGTGCCTAGAGGTAGGTCCGTTACAACCTCCAGGACTCGCGCCAGAATATCGGTCGCGATGCTGTAATGCCACCTTGTGCCTGGTTGGAAAGCAAGCGGGAAACGCGCGGCCCGGCTGGCGAAGGCTGCGAGCGAACAGTCAGCGTCACTGATCAGCCCGTCGGCCTGGTACTGCGCACCGACCGGGCAATCCGGCATGAAGTTATAGCTGAAGCCCGCGCGGTGGGTGAAAAGCTGTTCAATCGTGATCGGTGCGGCAGGCTCGGTGCTGCCGTCACCTTTCAGGACTTGCAGGTCCCGAAACTCCGGCAGAAACTTGCCCAGTGGATCAAACAGATGCAGTTTGCAGCGTTCCAGCAGTATGACGGCCATTACCGCGATCACGGGCTTGGTCATCGAGTAGATGCGATAGATGGGCCGGTCAGGTAAAGGGGCTGTAGTGGTTTGCGACACTATGGCACCGGCATCAAGGAGCTCGCCTTTATGCAAGATGGACCATTCGATACTGGCGAATTCGCCTTTATCGATATAGTGCTGGGCAACTTCCGCGATTAATTGTTTGCGCTGGGCCAATAGGTTAGAGGGCATAATCATGGGGTTTTAGCGTGGCCAGATGACCATCTGAGTGCAACGAAAATAGGCCAATATCCGTTGATTTTCCTCGCTGGTGACCTCTACATCCCACAATTGCGTCTTTTTGCCAAGGTGAAGTGGGCGTGCAACAGCGCGGACTGCACCGCTGTCGGCTGTGGCCACGAAATTGGTTTTGGTCTCTACGGTGGCAAAGCCGCTAGCCCCCTCGGGGAGAGACTTGATACAGCCGTGCCCGGCGCATGAGTCTGCCAGGGCAAACAGGGTGCCGGCATGGATGCGGCCCTTCCAGGCAAAGTGATGTCTTTCAAGGTCCAGCCGGGCAGTAACTTCCCCAGAATCGGCAAAAGAAAAGCTCATTCCCAGGTGATCAAAAAGATAGCCCGTGCCTTGGGTTTTGAAGTCATCTTTTGTTGGGTTGTGTGATGTTGTCATAGCGTGCGGGTTTGTCGGGATAATCGAGTGTCGCCGCGGTTACTCCTTGTCTGTAATCTTGTTATTGCCATATGGCTGGTGGTCATTTGCACGCCAGCCCCGAAGTGTTGCAAATTTCCAGTACATCTTGCCGCGACTAACCGGTGATTGCTCTTTGTCGACAGGTGATCTGGGCAGATTCGAGTTGTCCTGGCCGGTTTTGGAGTCGGAAGATTCCGACGGTTGCTTCTTATTCATTGTAACGGGGGCTTACGGTGAGGGAGATTATGATGTGCTACCTGTACTTGACTCAAGGCGGGCCAGAATATCGTCTAATCCAGTCTTTAACGAATCGCAAGACCCGCTGGCCATACGGGTTCTCAGGAACTGTTCGTTTAGCCCACCTGGAGTCAGACACTCATCGCTCATCGATTTCAGAGCATCAGGTGTTTGTCCGAGGGTCAGCGAAGCGAGTGCGTGGTAAAGCGAAGTGGTGTAGCGCACAGCGGTATCTGGCTCCATAGCGTGTGATTCCATCCACGATGATACAGTCGCAACCTGGTCGAAGTAATCAGCCATAAGGGCGCTGGCTGCGCCGAACAGATTGAACTGCTCTTCATCAGACACACTGACCGCTGTCCCAATCTGCCCGAATAGCGCTTCGATAGATGGGTCTTGTGGGCAGAGCGCTACTGGCCCCATGCCAAATTCGATAGGCGGCATTGGAATGGCCCGACTCACCTTCGTGCATGGGAATACCCACTCAGACAACCGAGCGAGAGATATGCCAGCTGCTAGACTGATTACTTTCTGGTCAGATCTAAAAGTGAGTTTGCCAAGAGCCGCCTCTACCTGGTCTGGCAGTACGGCGACAATCACCCAGTCGCTTTTTTCTACCAGCAAGGCATTCTCGTTGACCACCTCGATCTGATCGTAATCGAGCGCAAGTTTTGTAGAGCGTTCAGGACTGCGTTGGGAGATCAGGATGCGATCGGAGTAGTTCGCTTTGTCACAAAGGCCGCGGATTATTGCCTCACTGATAGCGCCGGTGCCTAAGAACCCAATAATCATAGTTTCCTCCACAGACAATCAAGTATGATCTTGTTGAAAAGTTTCGGTTTTTCAATATCAGTCAAATGGCCGGACCGAGCGGTCCCGTGGGAAATCAGCAACCTGGACGCATTAACAGATTTGAGTAGTAGCACCTGGCCGTCATTTGCCGGGGATTCGATGGTGGTGATGATCAGTTGGTGCTCCAGGAAAAAAAGCGGCACAGACGTACCGGTGGGGATTTCGTTGCAGCGTACATGACGGATTAGTACCCCAGATGGGTATCGACCTGGTTGTGCCCTACTTGTTGCACTTCGCAAAATTCTCCCTCTTCTGGTATAGCAGTATCCCACATTTTTTATAGACCATCTTGTAAAATAAAGCCGGGGTTTGTGGTCAAAATGTGCAATGCATTAACGCGGCGAAAACTAAGATTAACAATGAATATATTCAGCCACCAAAGAGGATGAGAAATGATTGAAGGCGTCGTTAAAGACAGCGCCGCTACAGCCTCCTGGAAAACCTACTTTGCCCTGTGCAAACCTAAGGTTGTTTCCCTGATCGTGTTCACGGCGGTCGTCGGGATACTATTGGCATCAGCAGGTGATCCGCCTTGGGTAAGGGCGTTTTTTGCCATTTTAGGCATCGGTCTGGCGGCAGGGGCAGGGGCGGCCGCCAATCACTGGATCGACCGAAGAATCGATGCGGTTATGGCCCGAACACAGAACCGGCCATTGCCCCAGCATCAGATTAAGCCGGCATCGGCGGCGTTGTTTACTCTGGTATTGGCAACTTTTTCAATGTTGATTCTCGTGACCCAGGTAAACTGGCTCACCGCCTGGCTCACATTTATATCGATGATCGGCTACGCGATCATTTATACCGTCTTCTTAAAACCCAACACGCCCTACAACATCGTGCTGGGTGGAGCAGCTGGTGCCACACCACCGCTTCTGGGATGGACCGCGGTCACCGGAGAGATTCATACCGAGGCACTGCTTTTGTTTTTGATTATTTTCGTGTGGACCCCACCGCATTTTTGGGCGCTAGCCATCAAGCGCCGTGAGGAATACAGCAAGGCCGAAGTGCCGATGTTACCGGTGACCCATGGCGTGGCTTTTACCAAGCAGCAGATTCTGTTCTATACCGTCATGCTGGTAGTGATCAGTGTGCTGCCCTTCTTCATTGAGATGAGTGGCCTCATTTATCTATCCGCGGCGATCTCCCTCGGCGTTGGTTTTATCTGGCATGCCTTTCGACTGTTCAGGGAGGAAGGAGACAGCCATGCCGGACCCACTTTCGGATATTCGATCTTTTACTTGAGCATGTTGTTTGGTTTTCTGCTTTTAGACCACTACGCCCGAATACTCATTCGCACCTGGTTGTAACACCGTTTAATTATCCGGGCGGGGCAAAGACGATGGATTGCAAACTCTGTGGGTTGCCCGCCATACCAGATATTCGGGAAGATGGCTATGCGTTCTGCTGCATTGGCTGTCGAGAGGTGTATCGTTTTTTTGACGGTACTTCGCTACCTGCTCCCGCACCAAAGCTGGCGCAAGCGGCACGAGAGCCGCAAGGCGAAGAGGCGTTTCTTCGTATCGATGGCATGCATTGTTCTTCATGCGAGTTGCTGATTGAAAAGCATGCACTGAAGGTTCCTGGTGTTGTCGCAGCAAAAACTAACTACGCCACGGCAACGGTAAAGATTGTCTATGACCCAGAGCAAGTAAACGAATCTGATCTGCCAGGGTTAATCAGCCGGTCGGGTTATAACGCGCGATTCAGCCAGGACAAGGCACCTAATTATGATTACCGCATGCCCATGCTGCGGCTGGTCACCGGGGAAAGCCTTGCCGCCACTGTCATGATGCTTTACCTGGCTTTTTATTACCCGTTGCATCTGGGCTTGATCGATATGACAGACTTGGAGCCGGTACGCTGGTTGGTACATAGCGCCGTGCCCATGGCACTGCTTCTTCTGACGACCGTCATGATTGTGTATGTTGCAGCGCCCATCTTCCAAGGCGCCTGGGTCGGGCTTCGAACCGGTGTTTTAAACATGGACAACCTGCTTGTCATTGCAATTCTTGCTGCCTATGGATACAGCGTTGGTCAATTATTTATCGGCACACTGAGTTTGTATTTTGACGTTGCAGCGACAATCATCGCGGTTGTCACTATAGGACGGTATTTTGAGCGCGAGGCGAAGGAAAAAGCGACCCAGGCACTCACCAGTATCATGGATGCCTGGACGCCTCAGGCCCGGGTCTGCCGGGAAGAAAGTCCACAGATGATTCTCGTCAGTGAATTGCGTCCATCAGAGCGCATCTTTGTCCACCAGGGTGAACTGATCCCCGCTGACGGAATCATTGTCGAAGGGCAATGTGCAGTGGATGAGTCGCTGATGACGGGAGAGCCGTTCCCGGTTGATCATGGCGCCGCTGATCGCGTCATGGGTGGAACCCGTAATGTGGAAGGTTCTATCGTAGTAGAAGTCGGCCATGTGGTTGAGAGCCAGCTTAATAACCTGGCCCGCGTATTGTGGAATGCCCAGAGTGCCACAGGTGGAACACTGGGCATGGGTGACAGGGTAGCCCGTTTTTTTGTGCCGTTGGTTATGTTTCTCGCACTGGGTGTGGGTTCTTGGATCTACAGTAGCAGTGGATCGATGGGCGCCGCCTTGCTTGCGAGTATGGCCACGCTGATTGTTTCATGTCCTTGCACCTTTGGCCTGGCGATTCCCTTGACGTCGGCCGTTGGTGTCAGCATTGCACTAAAGAACGGCATTATCATCACCAGTGCTGATGCCTTTGAAAAAGGCCATGGTATAGACACTGTTGTGATTGATAAGACCGGTATATTGTCGACCGCCAATATGACGGTGAATCAGGTAGTGGGACCACCCCAAGTCGCCCAGTATGCCGCGGCGGTGGAAAGGCTGTCGCCACACCCTATCGCAGAGGCGATCGCCAGGCTGGACTCTGCCTGCGAGGCCCAGAACATTCAGATTCACCCAGGCAAGGGCGCAGTTGCCAATGTCGAAAATCATCAGGTGGCGGTTGGTAGCAGATCATTGTTCACGTTGCTGGGATGGGACGTTCCCGAGTTCCCAGCGGTTTCCGTGCCTGACCAGGACATCGTTTCTTATGTGGGTTGGAATGGGACGATTCATGGCCTGATCACCACCGAAGATCAGCCCAGGCCTGGCTGGATCGAGGTTGTGGACAGACTACGTAAAATGGCGCGTGTCGTCTTGCTGACTGGTGCTGAAACGGCCGGGTCTTTTCGTGAGCAATTTGACGAGGCCTTTGCGGGCATTCCGCCAGAAGGTAAGGCAACGGTAATCCGGCAGTTAAAGACCCGGGGAACCGTCGTGATGATTGGCGATGGCAGTAATGATGCACCTTCGTTAGCCGAAGCAGATCTGGGAATCGCTTTTGGTGCGCCCACTGCACTGGCGGCTGATGCCGCGGATGTGATCATACCGGGTGAGCGGTTGGATCGAGTCTTGGTTACCTTCGAATTGCTTCAGTCGGTGCGCCGTCGTATTCGACAAAACCTAGCATGGGCGCTGCTATACAACGCAATTGCAATACCAATCGCCATCTCTGGCATGCTTAATCCGCTTTTTGCCGCAATTGCAATGTCATCCAGCAGTTTGCTGGTGATATGGAACTCCTCAAGACGCTTTGTTAACGTTGATGCAACCCGAGATATCTCCTTAGATCATCAATCTAAGCAGATGGCGACAAGCTGAAGGCCGGAATGGATTCTCCCCAACTGCACGGAGAATCCAAGAGAGCCACGCGTGATGCTTGCGGACCCGCGGCCCAAATCAATGTATTTTTGACAAAAGCCTTGCGTTGATCAGAAATTGATTACGCTGCGAATGGATTCGCCCGCATGCATCAGATCAAAGGCATCGTTGATTTTCTCAAGCGGCATCTGGTGGGTAATGAGATCATCAATATTGATCTTGCCATCCATATACCAGTCGACAATCTTGGGCACATCAGTGCGCCCGCGGGCACCACCGAAGGCAGTGCCTCGCCACGCACGCCCCGTAACCAGTTGGAATGGCCGGGTTTTGATTTCCTGCCCTGCGCCAGCCACGCCGATAATAATAGATTCGCCCCAGCCCTTGTGGCAACACTCCAGTGCAACGCGCATGACGTCTACATTGCCGATGCACTCAAAGCTGTAGTCCGCACCTCCATTGGTCAGGTTGACCAGGTAAGGCACCAGATCGCCTTCGACCTCGTTGGGATTCACGAAATGGGTCATGCCAAATGCGCGTCCCAGTTCCTCACGGGCGGGATTGAGATCTACACCGACGATGATGTCTGCACCGGCTAGGCGTGCCCCCTGAAGCACGTTGAGACCGATACCGCCAAGCCCAAATACCACCACGTTATCCCCGGGTTGAACTTTGGCGGTGTTGATCACCGCGCCGATACCGGTGGTGACCCCGCAACCGATATAGCAGACCTTGTCGAAAGGTGCGTCCTCACGGATCTTTGCTAGCGCGATTTGGGGCAGCACCGTGTGATTGGCAAAGGTCGAGGTGCCCATGTAATGAAACACCCGATCATTGCCCAGGGAAAAACGGCTTGAGCCATCTGGCATCAAGCCCTGGCCCTGGGTTTCGCGAATCGCCTGGCACAAATTGGTTTTGCCGCTGGTGCAGTATTCACACTGACGGCACTCTGGGGTGTACAGGGGAATCACGTGATCGCCCTTTTTCAGGCCGCTAACACCTGGGCCGGTATCCACTACCACGCCGGCACCCTCGTGACCCAGGATTGCCGGAAACAGGCCTTCGGGGTCTGCCCCGGATCGGGTGAACTCGTCGGTATGACAGACACCGGTGGATTTGATCTCGACCAGCACCTCGCCTTTACGCGGACCGTCAAGATTTACAGTTTCAATCGAGAGTGGCTTGCCGGCTTCAAGTGCCACAGCAGCACGGGTTTCCATGTTTTTCCCTCTATGGTGATGGGGCCAGGCTAAGAAGCCATAACAGCAACCGGCACGGTGCCGCAGTTACCGCATGAGCAGTTGCGCTGGACAGGGTTTGAGATGGGAGATACAAATAGATCGGGCGACGAGCGAATTCGAAAGATTCTTAAAAAAATCTGAAATCTATCGAATCCGCTGTTCGCACCAGATCAGGATGAAGATCAGTAGTCCAAGGCTTTGGATCTTCTAAGGCTCAGGAAATACAACACGAATGCATATAACAGCATTACACCAAAGATAAGCATAAAGACGCCAAAGATGTACCAGTCACTTTCCCAGGCTCCATTTCGGCGTGGCATGCCCGCCGCGCCGGCTGCTAAGAAGGTGTAGAACAAACCAATATAAGAAATAAAGAAGTACTTGATACAGGACCGAGCCGTACTGTCATCAATAGTCCGGTTGGTCATCAGGGGATAATGATAATAAAGAACCCCCATCCACAAAGCGCTGATCGCAATCAGAACTACCATGGCGTGCCCGCCGGCCCACATGGTGCCATGCAGTTTGAAATTCCATGCCACATTACTGATTATGATTGCCGATACCCCATCCAGTATGTACATGACAAAGCCGCCCAGGATAAGGAACAGGGCAGGGGTTGGAATAATGCCATGTTTCCAGATCGTCGCCAGTATGGTGAAAATGGTCAGGGCGCCACCAATACCAGTGGCAAAACTCATGATGTTCCCATGATAGGCGAAGGTGGAAGGCAGGGCCGGATACATGGTGAAGAAATGATGGAAGAAGGAGGTGACCGAGGTGATCAGCAATATCCATAATGCGAGAATCGCAATTTTGTCACTGTATAACTTGCGCGAACCGTCCGCGGTACACAGTGGCAGGGTTGAATATACGGCGCCGATAATCATGATTGCCATGGCTTCCATCAGATTGTGAGCGAATATATAAAATACAAACTCAAATACGATGGGATTCGCAGCCCAGCCAATCCACGCTGCAGGGAAAATGCCATACAGGTGCAACAACAGCGAGCCTGCGACAAGCATCAACGGCGTGCCAGCCACCAGTAATACCAATACGCCCATAACCATACCGATCATGCCGGGGTCTTTCATCGAGCGCTCGGCAACCTGCAAGGTGCTATCAGTCCGCTCAAAAAATGACATCCTGAGAATCTTGATCGGATAGATGAAGATCATGGAGGTAAGCACAAGGGCGATACCGGTAAAGCCCAGCACCAGGGTGAACATACTCCATTGCCCCGTCATTACGCCAACAACCGGCAGGGGAAACATAACGGTATAGGTCACATGAAACCCAAGCAGTACGGCAACGGTAAGCAGTAATGCCCCCACGTTCATGAAGATATAAAACAGTGATACAAAGATATCATCTGCCCTTTTGCCCAGGCAGGCACCGGCACGGTGCAGGCTCATGGCCGCCATGAGTTGAAATGCAAAAGGAAATGCCATGGCTGCGCCATGCAGAGTGATATTCTGGTAGTACCAGTTGGACCCCAGGTCCAGGAACTGGATAGCGGGCATGGATATACCCAGTATCGCGGCGATGGCAAACCAGATAAAAGAGGTCATGGCGATCAGTGAAGGCCATGCATTAACGGGGTTCAATTCATTGCTTTCTACTCGAAACATGCCACCGAAAAATGGCACCTTGTCGATAATATTGATTGCTGCGGACATTTGGTTCTCCCCAGTAAATTATTAGTTCACAGTAAACGTGTTTTTCATTGCGTGGTGCGCTATTCCGCAATATTCCAGGCAGCGGACGGTGTATTCCCCCGGCTCAGTAAATGTATGAACCAAGGCGCTTTCGGATCCTGCTCCGGGAATCAGCATCATGGTAAACAGGAGATGGCCGTCTGGATGATGCAGAGCAAAACTGTGCACCGTATCTGTACTCTTTGCCTTAAAGCGCACGGTTTCCCCCACATTGAATTCATTCTCGCTGAATTGAAAGGCCCAGGACACGGCGGTTACCTCGACATCTTTTACATTTTTGTCGGTGGCCGCATTGGCTTCCACTACGGTGGGCATGTACTTGATGCTGGCACCATTAACAACAACAAACGCTACCAGTACCAATACGGTCCAGCCATATCTGTAGGCTGAATACTTTTCTGGTTTGGTTTTACTCGGCGCCGAGTCGGTAAAGGCCTTCTTATTGACAATATGGAAGAAGACGATAAGAAAGGGAATCTGAAACATCAGGAGAACAATGAAGGCTCCCCAGGCGTTGGTATATAAAAATTCAATCATGGTATCTACCTTTGAGGCTGCGGCTAGAAAACTTGATTTTTGAAGCTCAAATCCGATGCCCGGGAGGCAATATAGGCATTGAGTTCAGGCGAAAACTCATCATAGGTTTCAAGACCAAGACCGCGGATCTGATTCCTGATGTCGTCAAGTTCAGAAGGATCGGTGCCGGATTCAACAATGGAAGACACAAATCCGGCGAACTGTATCGGAGGCCAGCCATCATCTTTCGATAGTTCGATATGGATAAAATCGAGCCCGAAAAAGTGGTGATTCGAATCCTCGACCCGGCCAAACATATGGGTACCGCACTCGCTGCAGCAGTGACGCTGTATAGATACGGTTTCATCCAGGATTTTGAGCTTGCCCTGGTTTTGGGTAACGCTGAGCCTGTCGCGGGGCACAACAGCTACCTGTGAGAACAATGCGCCGTCTGGCTTCCAGCACTTGGTGCAGCCGCACAGGTGATTGTGAGCCGCTGGTGCAGTAACGGTTACGACAACCGGGTTGCTAGCACACTTACAGGTTAGTTTCCCGCCTGGTTTCGGTTGGTTATTGATGTAACTCCAAATATTTCTGGTGCTAGGGCGTGACTCAATCCCCGCACCGACAGCAGGATGAATGGATCTATTCATTACTACTCCTCACTTAAGATTTCACCCGGCGTCTCGGACCGGACGGTTTTATGACTGGATTCCTCTCAGAAATACTCTCTTTTGGAACAGCACTCTCTCATTAACTATATAGGGAATAACACAATTCAGCATAGCATAAGCCCATTATGAGACTCTAGAAATTTGTCTTTCTTATTAGGGTATAAAGAAATATTGGTCTGTGAGTGGGTCTGTGCCCACCCTTTTGAATATCGAGGCGGGCCAGGGGCAAGTGACCCCACCCCTTGATGGCCTGTCAGGGCTGAAAACCTACTATATTTGGGATAATTAGGATCGTTAGTTATCTTTCCTGCACAGCAGGGGTGGCTGGTTCTCATTAGTAATACTTTGGCGTATCAGAAGTCGGAAGACTTAAACCTGAGAAAAGAGAGCATCTAAGATGAACACACCGAATCTGCAAAGTGCACTTTATGATGCGAACAAAGAGAGAGCTCTCATATATCTTGATATCTTCCGTGAGATTCGAAAGCGCCATGGTGAGCAAGAAGCGATAGATATTCTTCGCTGCGCACTTGAAACACGTGGCAGAGCGTTTGGCAAGTCACTGAAAAGTTTCGCACCCCGGAATTTTCGAGGTTTATGTGATGCTTTTGCCTATGCAACAGGCGGGGAGATGTGGGACCCACAGGAAGTTCGGTGTGATGATGAAACCCTTGAACTTAAGATGCGTAAGTGC
>CAJWEF010000033.1 GCA_913031305.1 uncultured Acidiferrobacteraceae bacterium | reverse complement strand
GGGCGCTTGTCGATGTTGGGCCTGATGGCGTGGCCCTTGGCAGATGACGGCGCTGTGCTCGAGCAAGCTGCAAGCTCATTGGAGCCCAAGGCCTGACCTCGCCAAGTTCGACACCGGTCAGGCACAGGAAATTGCAGGAGGTTATGGAATCGGTTCCAGTCCCGCAGTGATCTTGTGCAGCAGTGGTCGTGAATTTGATCGCACGGTCGGGGCTATGGAATTGAGTCGCCTACTCATGTGGGCTCGCAGCGTGGTAGCGAAGATCAGTTCAAACTAATGCGCAGTGCAGCGCTAGTTGCCAGCGGCGCTAACGAGAGTGCCAGGACTGCCATCGCGCCAAGAGCGTAAAAGTGTCCAGCCGTAGGCAGCCCGGCCTCGGCGGCCAGAACCACGCTGGCGCCGAAGATCAACACCGGCACATAAAGTGGAAGGACCAACAAAGTCAGAAGTAGGCCACCGCGTTTCACCCCGACGGTCAGCGCCATCCCGACTGCACCAATCAGGCTGAGTGTTGGCGTGCCCAGTGCCAGCGCCGCCAGTAGCGTCAGTTGCCCGGCAACACTCATATTGAGAAGTAGTCCGAGCAACGGCGCCGCTATAAGGAGAGGTAAGCCGGTTGCGCACCAATGGACGAAAACCTTACTCAACACCAGTGCCGAGAGGGGGTGAAGTCCAAGCACCATCTGTTCCAGCGTGCCGTCTTCAAAGTCGGAACGGAAAAGGCCTTCGAGCGCTAACAGGGTTGCGAGCAGCGCCGCTACCCAGACGATTCCCGAGCCGATAAGGGCCAGTTGCGTGGGGTCCGATCCCACACCAAAGGGAAATAGTGCAACCACGATGATGAAAAACAGCACCGGGTTGGCAATTTCGGAGCGATGTCGAACAACTAGTCGGATATCCCGGCGGACCAGGGCGACCAGAGCATTACCAAGTGTGGGCACCATCATGAACTCAATTCGATGGTTGTGATTGGGTATTGTGCGACCTGAATGGCTTGGTGGCTGGTAAAAATCACCATTCCACCGGCATCGAGGTGGGTACCGAGCAGGGTTTCGATGTCGCTGACTCCTTGTGAGTCGATCGCAGAGAATGGCTCATCGAGAATCCACACAAGGGCGCTGACAAGGTGTAATCGGGCAATAGCGACACGTCGAAGTTGCCCGGCCGATAGATGGCGACATACAAGATTGGCCGAGGCATCCAGTCCTACGCGTTCGAGCGCCACATCAATGTCCACATGCTCTTGGACCGCCTGCATAGAAAGTGCAAACAGCAGGTTCTCTCGTGCGGTCAGGTCGAGTTTCAATCCAGCGGCGTGGCCTAGGTACGCCAATTGCGCATGGTAGCGGGTGCGGTCCTGGTCGATAGGTACTCCGTCCCACAGTACCTCACCGCGCTCCGGCAGGCTGAGACCACATAGGATACGCAACAGGCTGGTTTTGCCTGCGCCGTTAGTGCCGCGTACTTGGCGGATCTCACCAGGGCGGATCTGGAAGCTGATATCTTCGAATAGCAGCCGGGCACCCCGCACGCAACTAAGAGAACGGGCTTCAAGCGTGTTCAATTGTATTAAGCCTCATTCGTGGGTTTGGTCTTTCGATATCGATCAGCCATGGTGTGAGATGCAGGTTCACGGGCAGATTATGGGGCCAATCCCCTGCGCATGCTCCAGCCCGGATTAGAATTGGTGTCGTGCACCGATCTATACTTGAATTGTAGCTACGCTTACACGGTGAAGCACAGACATTATCCGACGACTTAAATCTGTTGGCCTTAGAAAGTGAGAAGGACCCCATAGCCATCTCAGTTTCTCACAAGGTGGTTATCTTTATGACGTATTCAGGCTATCAAACTTCCTCAAGCGCAGCGATGATTTGATTAAAACAGTCTATCAATGTCCAGCGAGAATCCCGCTGCAATGCCTCCGCCTGCCCGATCAGGACTGGAAAAACTATGAAAAACCCCAACACCAAGCGTAATCGTCTTCCCGGGCGCGCTAAGGGCCGCGCTGTCGAGGCTATTGCCCGAGATGAAGTGCTTGAGGTAATCGACGGCATTAGCCGGACAGCGGATCAACTGATCGAATGCCTGCACCGATTACAAGATACGCATGGCTATTTGTCAGCGCAGCATCTGGTGGCGTTGGCAGATGTGCTGAGGCTCGCGCCGACCGAAGTGTATGAAGTGGCCACTTTTTACCATCACTTTGACGTGGTTCGTGAAGGTGAAACCCCGCCACCCCCGCTGACAGTCCGGGTGTGTAATTCGGTGACCTGTGAGATGTTTGGCGCCACCCAACTGCTGGATGCACTGCAAAAGGGGTTGGGAGAAGGCGTTCGGATCCAGGCAGTGCCTTGTGTTGGACGTTGCGATCAGGCGCCGGTTGCCGTGGTCGGTAAACGCGCCGTCACTCACGCTACTCAGCAGAGCGTCGTCGAATGCCTCGATGCCGGACTTACCGGGCCGGGTACAGCCGATGACTGGATTCGCTTTGAGGCCTATTGCGCCGATGGAGGCTATGCTTTGGCGCGACGCTGTAACGACGACAATCAACTTGGCGAGGTAATCATAAAGGAACTCGAGTCCTCCGGGCTTCGAGGCCTTGGCGGCGCTGGTTTTCCAGCCGGGCGTAAGTGGCGCATCCTCAAAGAGCAAGGCGCACCGAGGCTGATGGCGGTCAATATCGATGAGGGCGAGCCGGGCACTTTCAAAGACCGCTATTACCTGGAGCGCGATCCGCACCGCTTTCTCGAAGGGGTACTGATCGCCGCACAGGTGACTGGCATTGATGTGTGCTATCTCTATGTTCGAGACGAATATCCTGGTGTGATCGAGATTCTCCGAAGCGCGATTAAGGAACTTCAGGACGGCTTCGATCGATCGCTTCCAGAATTGTTTGTGCGCCGCGGTGCCGGGGCCTATATCTGCGGTGAAGAGTCGGCGATGATCGAGTCGATTGAGGGTAAACGCGGTATGCCGCGGTTGCGCCCGCCCTATGTGGCCCAGGTTGGCCTGTTTGGTCGCCCCACGCTGGAGCATAACTGCGAGACACTTTATTGGGTTCGGGAAATCGTCGAGCGAGGCGCTGAGTGGTTTAGTAGTGAAGGCCGTCGTGGCCGCCAGGGACTTCGCTCATTTTCGGTCAGCGGTCGGATAAACAAACCAGGGGTGCACCTTGCGCCGGCCGGCATTAGCGTGCGCGAACTGATCGATGAATACTGCGGCGGAATGCCCGAAGGGCACAGCCTCTATGCGTATTTTCCGGGTGGGGCCTCGGGGGGTATCCTTCCTGCCACACTGGCTGACGAGCCGTTGGATTTTGATACTCTACAGACCCACGGCTGTTTCATCGGTTCGGCCGCTGTGATCATTCTTTCCGATCACGATCAAGTGAGAGATGCTGCGCGCAACACCATCCAGTTTCTCGCCCACGAATCCTGCGGCCAGTGTACGCCATGTCGAGTGGGTTGTAGCCGGGCGGCACAGTTAATGGAAAGCCCCGTTTGGGATGCCTCTTTGCTTGAGCAGCTTGCCACGGTGATGGAAGATGCCTCGATCTGCGGACTCGGTCAGGCCGCACCAAATCCCATACGTTGTACGATCCGCTACTTCCCCAAGGAGGTTAGCTGTCAATGAACCTTTCTGATTCTACTGTCGACGCTAGCGTTAGTTTCTCCTTAAATGGCCGCGAGGTCATTGCAGGCCCGGGCGAGAGTATCTTGCAGGTCGCGCGCCGCGAAGAGATAGAGATTCCGCACCTGTGTTACGCAGACGGTCTTGCCGCCGCCGGCAACTGCCGCGCCTGTATGGTAGAGATCGACGGTGAGCGGGTGCTGGCGCCTTCTTGCTGTCGGACACCGGTCGAAGGAATGCGCGTTGTCAGTAACAGTGCCCGTGCTAAAAGTTCCCAGTCGCTGATACTCGAGTTACTGCGTGGCGAGGTTGGTGAATCCAGCCACACCCAGACATCTGAACTTGATGAGTGGTGCAACAAACTCGACGTGCGTACAAGCCGTTTTGGCGGCCGTACTCAACCCAGTGCGGATATTTCCCATCCGGCGATCGCAGTTAAGCTGGAGAGTTGCATCCAGTGTACCCGTTGCGTCAGAGCCTGTCGCGAGGAGCAAATGAACGATGTGATTGGGCTGGCCTTTCGTGGCGCTCATGCGCAGATCGTCTTCGATCTGGGTGATGCCCTTGGCCAGAGTTCGTGCGTTGGCTGCGGCGAATGCGTACAGGCCTGTCCCACGGGTGCGTTGATGCCGGCAAACGACGTGGGTCTTGAAAATATAGACAAGACGGTCGATTCGGCTTGCCCGTACTGCGGTGTCGGATGTCTTTTGACCTATCATATAAAAGATAACCAGATTCAGTATGTGACCGGCCGTGATGGACCCGCTAATAAAGGCCGGCTTTGTGTAAAAGGCCGTTATGGTTTTGACTACGTCAGCCATCCTGAGCGCTTGACGGTACCCTGGATTCGAAAAGAAGGAATTCCCAAGGGTCTAAACGATTATTTCGATCCGGCAGATCCGGTAAAAATGTTTCGCCCAGCTTCCTGGGAAGAGGCGCTGGACATTGCCGCCAATGGACTAAAGCATATTCGGGATGCGCATGGGCCTAACGCTCTGGCCGGTTTTGGATCGGCCAAAGGAAGTAACGAAGAAGCCTATCTATTTCAGAAACTGGTGCGCACCGGCTTTGGTACGAACAACGTTGATCACTGTACCCGGCTTTGCCATGCCTCATCGGTGGTAGCCATGCTTGAAGGTATAGGCTCGGGCGCGGTCTCCAATCAGGTGGAAGACGCGGCCTTAGCTGAAGTCATCGTAGTGATCGGCAGCAACCCCACCAGCAATCATCCGGTCGCCGCGACCTTTATCAAGAACGCATCCCGGCGCGGTGCGACGCTGATCGTGATGGATCCCCGTCGTACCGATATCGCACGCCACGCAGATCATTTTCTGCAGTTTCGTGTGGATACTGATGTCGCATTATTGAACGCGATGATTCACACCATTATCGATGAAGACCTTGTCGATTCGGATTTCATTGCATCGCGTACCCATAACTTCGAGGCGCTAAGTAAGAACGTCAAACATTTCAGCCCCGAGAAGATGGCCCCGATCTGCGGTATCGATGCCGATGTGATCCGCAAGACGGCGCGAGCCTATGCGTGCTCCCAAGGGTCGATTATTTTCTGGGGCATGGGTATTTCTCAGCACGTACACGGTACCGATAACGCGCGTTGTCTGATCGCGCTTTCGTTGATGACTGGCAATATCGGCCGCCCTGGAACCGGGCTGCATCCTTTGCGTGGTCAAAATAACGTACAGGGTGCTTCGGATGCCGGATTGATACCGATGATGTTTCCGAATTACCGCCGGGTCGACGATAGCGATGCCAGTGAATTTTTTAGCCAATACTGGAACGCATCACTTGATAATATTCCAGGTCTTACGGTGGTTGAGATTATGGACGCGGCCTGTGAGGGGCGTATTAAGGGCATGTATGTCATGGGGGAAAATCCGGCGATGTCTGACCCAAACCTTAATCATGCGCGGGCCGGCCTTGCGGCACTGGATCACTTGGTCGTGCAGGATATCTTCCTGACGGAAACGGCTGCGTACGCCGATGTGGTGTTGCCGGCTTCAGCTTTTCCGGAGAAAACCGGTACATTTTCCAATACCGACCGTCGTGTCCAGATGGGTCGCCAAGCGCTGGGCATGCCCGGCGAGGCGCGTCATGATATCTGGATCATTCAGCAACTGGCTGCGCGACTTGGTCTGGCCTGGGAATATGATCATGTCAGTGACGTGTTTGAAGAGATGCGTGGGGCGATGCCGAGCATTGCCGGGATGACCTGGCAGCGTTTAGAGCAACAACACAGTATTACCTACCCTTGTGTTGATGATCAGGATTTGGGTCAGGGTGTGGTATTTCAGGAGAAGTTTCCAACGGCGGATGGCCGCGGACGCTTTGTGCCCGCCAAGCCTGAGAGTGCCGATGAGATGCCAGATGAGGAGTACCCCTTCGTATTGATCACTGGGCGTCAGCTTGAGCACTGGCACACCGGGTCTATGACCCGCCGCGCCAGAGTGCTCGACGCCATTGAACCTGAGGCTGTAGTCAGTGCCCACCCTGAAGACCTTGGACGACTCGGGATTAGTGAGGGCAGGGCACTTCGGGTCGCATCACGGCGCGGCGAACTGGTGGCGCTCGCACGCGCTGATAGTGGGCTTCAACGCGGCGAGATCTTCATACCCTTTTGTTATCACGAAGCGGCAGCCAACTTATTGACTAACGCCGCTTTGGATCCGTTCGGCAAGATTGCCGAAGTTAAGTACTGTGCAGTAAAAGTTAACCCGGCCTGAGGAATAAGGAGAAACCATGGCGACACGCATTGATGGCAAGGCATTTGCTGCTGGCTTGCGGGAAAAAGTATCCGCGGCGGTAAGCACGCTCACCAGAGACTATGATTTGGTGCCGGGTCTGGCAGTCGTGCTGGTAGGGGAAGACCCGGCCAGTGAGGTTTATGTTCGCAATAAGGGTAAGCAGACACAGGAAGTCGGCATGAACTCTTACCAGCATAAACTACCGGACACGGCCAGCCAATCAGAATTACTTGCAGTAATCGAACAGTTAAATAACGACTCCAAGGTTCACGGCATACTGGTGCAACTGCCGCTACCGGACCAGATCGATTCACAGGCGGTTATCAATGCCATCGATCCAGACAAGGACGTCGATGGCTTTCATCTGGTTAATGTGGGGCGACTGGCAACGGGCGCGCCTGGCCTGGTGCCCTGTACGCCGTTAGGGTGCATGATGTTGCTCAAGGATCAACTGGGTGATTTATCCGGTAAAAATGCGGTCGTGGTAGGGCGCTCAAATATCGTGGGCAAGCCGATGGGATCGTTGTTACTGGCACAAAGCTGCACGGTGACGATTGCACATTCACGAACGCGGGACTTAGCTGGCGTTTGTCGTGAAGCTGATATCCTGGTGGCGGCCGTGGGCCGCCCGCAGATGATACCGGGTGACTGGATTAAACCCGGCGCGGTGGTGATTGATGTCGGCATCAATCGAATTGAAGGTAAAGAGGGTAAGACCCGCCTTATTGGCGATGTGGATTTTGATTCGGCATCAGCGGTCGCCGGAGCGATTACGCCGGTACCCGGCGGAGTAGGGCCTATGACTATCGCCTGTCTTTTGCGTAATACAGTGCAGGCGGCTTGTGCTGCCAACGGCATCCCTTTTAGTCTCGACTAGCTTTTAGTTGTTGGCCTATGGCAAGCGGGAAAACTCGACGGTGATCGGCTTTTGTCGGTGCCTAGCGAAAATCCCGACTGCGAGTGGTGAGGCTTCCCAGCAGTGCTGTGTAATCGCTCAGCCTGCTGGCAATGACATGGATCACATCGCCGTGGCGTTGAATTTGTCCGTGAACACCAAGTAGTCGCGCCCCGACCAGTACCTGATGCTGGTTTTCAGCCAGGTGCTGCCATATCACCAGGTTAGTGTTGCCGGTCTCATCTTCAAGCGTTACAAAGGTGACATTGTTAGCGCTGGCTGGCCGTTGTCGGGTGGTGACGATTCCCGCCGTGTGCACATAGTGACCATCTTCTTTTTGTGCGATACCATCGCTGGTAATGACACCAAGCGTTCGTAGTTGGTTACGCAGCAGAGCTAATGGGTGTGGGCCCAGGGTTAGGCCGGTGCTGGCGTAATCAGCACAGGCTTCTTCACCCGCGTGTGGTGTATTCAGCAATGGTGTGGCTTCACGGATATGAGGTCGGGGAAATACCGGGGAGGGTTTCTCAATACCGCTAACCAGCCATCCAGCTTGACGGCGGTGATGCTGCACCAGGGTTAATAAGGCATTGGCGCTAGCCAGTGCGCGCAGGCTACTTTGCTCCAATGAGGCGCGATGGGCAAGATCATCGACGCTGGTAAAGACTCGATGCTGTCGCGCATCGAGTAATCGCTTGGCGCCGGTATAGCTAAGATGCTTGACCATTCTTAACCCCAGGCGCAATACAAGATCTGCCCCATCTGATTCCAGTGTGCAATCCCAGGCGCTCTTCATAACGTCAATAGGACGTATGGCAACGCCATGCCGACGTACGTCCTGTACCAATTGTGAAGGCGTATAGAAGCCCATTGGCTGACTGTTCAGCAAAGCGCAGGTAAATGCAGCTGGTTGGTGGCACTTAAGCCAGGCCGAGACGTATACCAACAATGCGAAACTGGCCGCATGGGACTCGGGAAAACCATATTCACCAAAGCCCAGGATTTGCTGGTAGATGCGCCGTGCAAAAGCCTCACTGTAACCACGTTCACGCATGCCCTCAATTAATCGGGTTTCATAATGTCCAAGCCCGCCGTGGCGTTTCCAGGCAGCCATCGCACGTCGCAGGCCATCGGCCTCTCCCGGGGTAAAGCCTGCAGCGACCATCGCCAGTTTGATGACTTGTTCCTGGAAGATAGGCACTCCCAGCGTGCGCTCGAGCACCTCACGGACCGCTTCGCTGGGGTAAGTGACCTGCTCTTCACCGTTACGCCGCCGCAGGTAGGGATGCACCATGTCGCCCTGGATAGGGCCCGGCCGGACGATGGCAACCTCGATGACCAGATCATAAAAACAGCGCGGCCGTAAGCGGGGCAGCATAGCCATCTGTGCGCGAGATTCGATCTGAAAAACACCTACGGTGTCAGCACGACTGATCATCCGGTATACCGCGGGGTCTTCCTGGGGTAGCGTAGCCATGGACAGCGTTTTGCCACAATGCTGCTTGAGCAGATCGAATGCTTTATGAATCGCACTTAGCATGCCCAGCGCCAGGCAGTCCACTTTGAGCAGACCCAGCGCATCGATATCGTCTTTATCCCACTGGATTACGGTCCGATCTGCCATGGCTGCGTTTTCGATAGGCACCAGATCACACAATGGCTCATGGGAAATAACAAAGCCTCCAGAGTGCTGTGACAGGTGGCGCGGAAAGCCAACCAGCTCCTGGACCAATGCCAGCAGCTTTCGCAGGACCGGGCCCTTAGGGTCCAGGCCGATCTCACGCACACGTTGGGGTACAACCTTCCCGTTTTGCCACCAGGCAAGATTACCGGCCAGGCGATCAAGCTGGTCTTTGGACAGACTCAGGGCGCGCCCGACATCCCGCACTGCACTGCGTGGGCGATAGGTGATGACTGCGCCGGTTAAAGCGGCCCGGTCGCGCCCGTAGCGCCGGTAAACGTACTGCATCACCTCTTCTCGACGTTCATGTTCAAAATCGACATCAATGTCCGGCGGTTCATTACGCTCACGAGAGATAAACCGTTCGAACAGGATCTCCATATGGGCCGGGTTCACTTCGGTGATGCCAAGCGCAAAGCACACTGCTGAGTTGGCTGCCGAGCCCCGGCCCTGGCAGAGAATGCCCTGTGAGCGGGCAAAACGAACGATGTCGTAGACGGTTAGAAAGTAACTTTCGTAATCGAGCTCCTTAATCAAAGTCAGTTCGTGTTCAATCTGTTGAACCACTTTGAGCGATGGGCCGTCAGGCCAGCGTGTCGTCATGCCTGCTTTGGTTAACCGGCGCAGGTACTGTGTTGGTGTGAGGTCGGCAGGTATGAACTTGCGTGGGTAGGTGTAGTTCAGCTCATTCAACGAGAAATCACAGCGGCAGGCAATTTTTACGCTCTCATTGAGCAAAGTACGCGGGTAGATGCGCTCGAGCACAACTGGAGTCCGTAAGTGACGCTCGGCGTTGGGCGCAAGGTCATACTTTATTTCAGTCACCGATTGTCTGCGTCGGACCGCGGTTAAAGTGTCCTGTAACGTCTGGCGTGAGCGTACGTGCATGTGTACGTTGCCAGTGGCAACCAGGGGTACGCCTGTTTTTTGTGACAAAACTTTCAGCGCTTTTTGGTGTGCCTGATCACCTCCGTTACTAAATTGTTCGAGAGTCAGCCAGGTTCGCCCAGGCATTAATGATTGGATATGCTTGGCGTGATAAGACAGGGCCCGGTAGCGCTCTGTAAGAGTACTTGCTGGCGCTGGGGTCGGGTCACACGGCAGCAGGGCGAGGCAGTTCTGCAGGCGCTTGGTGCAAAGGTCATCAATGTTCAGGGAGTACGAGCCCTTGCCTGCACGCTGGCGCGCCTGGGTAATTAACCGGGTCAGGTGGCGGTAACCTTCTCGATTGGTTACTAACAGAACCAGATTATTGCCGTTTTCCAGTGTGAATTCGCTGCCGATGATGAGCTGTAAGCCCAGCTCCCGTGCAGCGATATGCGCCCGCACTGTGCCGGCGATACTGCACTCATCAGTCAGTGCCAGGGCCCGGTAACCAAGTTCAAAAGCTCGGCGGACCAGTTCAGCAGGGTGTGAGGCGCCGCGCAGAAAGCTGAAATTTGACAGGCAGTGTAGTTCGGCATAGCCGGACACAGTGTTTTCTCTATATACTGTATATTTATACAGTATATAGGAGTTCTACCAATGACGCTAAGTTGCGCCAGTGTCACTGGCGATCAGCGTCGCGCGGCTGCAATAAAACCCACTGCGAGTAAAGATAAGCCTCCGGCTAGCCCAAAGCTGGCCACAAGACTGAAATCTCCGACCAGGCCTGCAAGCACTGCACCCAGGGCGCCAACGCCGTCGAGCACCACAAAGACGAAGCCCAATGCAGTAGCCTCATGTTTACCGGCGTGATCCACCGCCATTGCCAGGACTCCTGATCGAATTGCTACCAGCACAGCCATTGCCATCGTCAGCAGAGTGATTATCAGCGCGGGGGTATCAAACAGGATTACAGTGCCAGCCAAACCTGCAGCAACCGCCGAACTGACAGCAAAGATTCCAAAGCGCCCCCGCCGATCCGACAGCCGACCGACAATTGGCTGGCCAATGGAGCCCACGAGCATGGCAGCCGCGAAGGCGATGCCCGCCTGCGCCGGACTGTATCCCAACTCGCGCTGGATAAAGAGTGGTGACATGGTCATCAAGGCAATGAGAGCCATGTTGTAGGCGGCCATTCCAGCGATCAGATACAAACCGGTCCGACTGTGCCACTGAGTAATGAAAGCACTAAGATCAGCTCGCGATATGACGGTACTGGCATGTCGACTCGGAATCCGGCGCGCAATAAACAAGAAAGCAATTCCCATTAAGGCAGCGGGTATCACTGAAATCTGAAGCACCTGGCGCCAATCCAGAAAAGCCAGCAGAAAACCGACCAGTAGTGGCGAGAGCACCTCGGCCAGCGTTCCTCCAACGGCATGCACTCCTAATGCCTGACCGCGCTGTCTGGGCATCTGCCTTACCAGTATTCCGGTGGCAATCGGATGCCAGGCGGCATCGCCCATACCGCCGATGGCCAGCAAGATTGCCAGCGACCAAAAGCCCGGAGCTGTCGACGCCAGTAGATAGCCGAGCGCTACCCACCAGAATGTACCGAGCAGCAGCCGCCCCTGCAAACGTGTCCGGTCTGCCAGTACACCGGCCGGAAAATAGGCAAGCGAAGCACCAATCGAATGAATGGCGAGTAGCAGTCCGACCTCGGAGGGTTTTAGGTCAAAGGCCAGACCGATGGCAGGCGCCAGCAGCCAGATTGCTGCAGGTAACCAGTCGTTAGACAGGTGGCCAAGCACGAAGATGCCTTGCAGTGCTGCCAGGCCCAGGGGTTTTGCAGCTTTATGTTTTTGTGTTGCCAATGGGTTTTAGGTGAACGGTTGTGTCAGAATCGAATTTACGCCACGAACCAGGAGAGGGTGTCAGAGTCCGTCATGGGTGCACCTGTACGTCAGAAAGCTGATCTACCCATTTACCCCTCGCCTGAGGCGGTTGTGGCAGATCTTGATCCGAGCTACCCAATATTTTGTGTGCGCCCCCATAAGATTCATTCGGTTGCCCGGCGTTTTGTCGAGGGCTTTCCCGGGGACGTCTTATACGCGGTGAAGTGTAACCCTGAACCGCATATGTTGGACGCACTTTTTGCAGCCGGCGTGCACCATTTTGATACCGCCTCTTTGGTTGAGGTGGCGCGGGTATCGGAGCAGTTGCCCGGTGCCACCAGCTACTTCATGCACCCGGTCAAGAGTCGGGCGGCTATTCTTTCAGCCCATAGGGTGTATGGCGTAGATCATTTTGTGATTGATCACCCGGCAGAGCTTGAAAAGATTGCCCAGATTATCCCGCCAGGACCTGACACGGTCATCGTGGTGCGCCTTGAGGTTTATTATGAGGGCGCAGTATATGAATTATCCAGCAAGTTTGGCGCAGCGGTACCCGAGGCGGCGGCGCTGGCGCGTGACGCCTTGGCTCGTGGCTACCGTTATGGTTTGTCGTTTCATGTCGGCTCGCAGTGTCTGGAAGCTGAGGGTTTTGAAATGGGTCTGAACCTTGTCGGCCAGGTGATTGCGCAGGTTGGCGAGGGGCCAGTTTGTGTGGATGTGGGTGGTGGGTTCCCAGGTCGTTATCTCAACTCCCAAGGCGCGGAATTGGACGATTATTTTGTTGCGATTCGCCAGGGCTTAGCTACGCTGGCGTTGCCTGAAGAGTGCCGGGTTTTGTGCGAGCCCGGGCGCGGGCTTTGTGTTGACGGGGAATCTCTTATTACCCAGGTTCACCTGCGTAAGGATGAAGCGCTGTATCTCAATGACGGCATGTACGGAAGCTTTATCGAGGAAAAGTTCGGCCTTCAGTTGCCCGTGCGAATGATCGGTTCGAGACCATTCGCTTCCCAGACAAAAGAGTACACGCTATACGGGCCGACATGTGATTCACTGGATATTTTTCCTCGCCCGATCAGCTTGCCGGTCGATGTTGCCGAGGGGGATTGGATCGAGTTCGACCGTATCGGCGCTTACGGCACTGCCTGTCGAACACAGTTCAACGGTTTTTACGCTGACACCTTTGTTAAGGTTGAAAGCGACTTCGGCGACTAAGCCGGGAGTATTCTCGCAGCGGCACAGTTTATTCGGGGTTTGGGTTTCGGGTTTGGTATGAGATAGTTCGAACGTTAGGATTTAACTAAAAGGGGTTATACGGTGGATGAAACAAGTAAGAAAACAGCGCGGAGAATGATTCCATATGGGTTGTATATTTTGACGGCCCAAAGCGAGGATCAGAATATTTCAGCTGCGACTGTTAATTGGATGACTCAGGCGTCGTTTACGCCGCCGCTGGTGGCTGTTGCTGTGAGTGTCGCCTGATAGATTCGATAGAGGCTGGCGATCACTTCGTTTTTGTGGGCGAAATAGTGGACGCCGGTGTCAGTCAGGAGCCTGAAGGTCGCGCGGATGAGGCGACGTTATGGCTAAAAGAGTTGGGTGAAAAAGCGTTTTATGGTGGATAAGGGGAGCTCAAACATGAGTCATGCTATTAAGATTTACCAGACCGGCGGCCCGGATGAGATGCGCTGGGAGTCAGTGGAGGTTGGCGATCCAGGCCCCGGCGAGGTTCGACTGCGTCACAGTGCAGTTGGGCTGAATTTTATCGATGTTTATTTCCGTACGGGCGCTTATCCATCGCCACAGTTGCCGTTTACCCCCGGTCTTGAGGGGGCGGGCACAGTAGAGGCGATTGGTGAAGGGGTGGAAGGTTTCGCCGAAGGGGATCGGGTAGCCTATGCAGCGCACCCCTTGGGCGCCTATGCTGAGGTACGGCTTATACCCGCAGAAAAATTGGTGCACTTGCCCCCGGACATTCAAGAATCCGCCGCCGCCGCAATGATGCTAAAGGGTATGACGGTGCAATATCTGCTAAGAAGTACTGTAGCGCTTAAGTCCAAAGATACTATCCTCTTTCAGGCTGCAGCTGGAGGGGTTGGCCTGATTGCCTGCCAGTGGGCACGACACCTGGGTGTCACTATCATCGGCACGGTTGGGTCAGATGAGAAAGCGGAACTGGCCACGGCTCACGGCTGCACCCATACTATTGTTTATACCCGTGAGAATTTTGTAGATCGGGTCCGGGAACTTACCGATGGCGTCGGTGTGGATGTTGTATACGACTCGGTGGGTCAGCATACCTTTGAAGGCAGTCTGGATTGCCTTAAGCGGCGCGGGACTCTGGCACTTTTTGGTCAAAGCTCGGGCAAAGTACCCTCTTTTGATCCCTCCGTGCTCGCTGCAAAAGGCTCCCTTTACCTGACCCGACCGGGTTTATTCGACTACACGGCGGATCGGTCAAGCCTGGAGCATTGTTCGGGCGAGTTATTCCAGGTGATGCAAAGTGGTGCAGTGCAGGCCGATATTAATCAGGAGTATGCTCTGTCAGATGCGTCGTTGGCGCACGCAGATCTGGAGGGGCGACGCACTACCGGCGCCAGCGTTTTACTGCCCTGAGGCAAATAGTATTTTGAAGGCGCGCAGACACCGATGATGAATTTACAAGAAGCGACACGCACTCTTTCACAAGGTCAGGATCTCACAAGCGCCCAGATGGGCGAAGTAATGCGTATTATTATGCAGGGCGATGCGACCCCAGCACAGATTGGCGCTGTGCTGACGGCGCTTCATATCAAGGGAGAGACGGTTGAAGAACTGACAGGCGCCGCAACAGTAATGCGAGAGTTTGCCGCAACTGTCACTGTTAAGGCAGATCGGGTTGCCGACACGGTGGGTACCGGTGGCGATGGTGCTGGCCTGTTCAATGTCTCGACCGCGGCAGCGTTGGTCGCTTGCGCCGCCGGGGCAACCATGGCAAAGCACGGCAATCGTGCGGCCACTGGAAATTCCGGCAGTGCTGATGTGCTTGAGACAGCTGGGGTTAATATTGCGCTCAGCCCTGAAGCGGTCGGCAAGACCATCGATGCGGTGGGCTTAGGCTTTATGTTTGCCCCTACCCATCACGGCGCGACACGCCATGCGATCGGCCCGCGCCGTGAGATCGGTATCCGCACCTTGTTTAATCTGCTCGGTCCTTTGACCAACCCGGCTGGGGCCAGATGGCAGTTGGTGGGTGTTTTTGATCAGGCCTGGGTCCGCCCGCTGGCCGAGGTATTTGCCAACCTGGGTAGCGTGCATACGCTGGTCGCCTGCTCGGATGATGGCCTGGATGAGATAAGCATTGCCGCCGACACCCGGGTGAGCGAACTGCGTGATGGAGGCATTAAGGACTACGTGATTAAACCGGAAGAATTCGGGATTGCACGTCAATCGCTGGATGATCTGGTAGTGGCAGATTCAATCCAGAGCCTGGCTTTGATTCGTTCAGCACTTAGGGGGGCCGACGGCAGTGCGGCCGACATGGTGGCTCTGAATGCAGGGGCGACCATTTATGCGGCTGACCTTGCCGATTCACTGCAAGATGGGGTTGAGCGTGCCCGTGAAATCCTCAAAAGCGGGGCAGGGTATGCCAAGTTGGAGGAACTCGCTGCCTACACCCAAAAGTTTTCTGTTGAGCATTAAATAGGAGAAGGTCATGCAGACGATCTTTGTTCAAGTGAAGTGCGAACTGGGGCGCTCTTATCAGGTTGCCCAGGCATTGGTCGAGGTAGAGGGCGTGTCGGAGGTTTATTCAATCTCCGGGCCTTATGACCTGCTTGCCAAGTGTTACATCAGCGATGGAGAAGACGCCGGTCACTTTGTGAATCTGCGACTTCAAACTCTGGACGGTATTCGCGACACTCAGACTATTATTGCTTTCAATGCGTTCAGTTAACTGCTGTTGCGTTCGAGTACGCAACAAAAAGGCCGGCAAAGCCGGCCTTTTACATTTTGGCAGAAGCCTTGTTACTGCGACTGAGCAATCATATGGTCGACTGCCGCTTTAACCTCATCATCGGATAGCGCCATGTTGCCGCCTTTTGGCGGCATCATGCCGGATTTGCCCTGGAATCCACCAATGGCGCGGCTATAAAGTGTTTCGGTGCCTTGGGCGATTCGATCCGACCATACATCGGCATTACCCATCTTGGGGGCACCGGCTACACCAGCGGCGTGGCAAGCCATACAGGCGGATTGATATACGCTGGCCCCGTCGATAGTCGGGGTGGCCGCTGCTACCTGGGTTGTTTGGGAAGCGGATTCCGGCTGTTGCCCTACGCTGATCTGCCCAACGGGCTGCAAGCTGTTAGAGCCGCTGACCGATTGGGCCATTTCGTTTCGTTCACCACGGACACGGTCGGTGATCGTGCCGGCATTCAGGTTGCCTAGAAAAACCAGAAACAGCGTCAGCACGACGCCCAGTACAACGAAAATGATAAAACTCTTGGTAAACTGCTGATCGCTGATATTGCTTGCCATGCGGGTCGCCCTCCGTTCCCAAAACAGAAAAAAGATGATTGCCCTCAGTGGACATCCTTAATAAAGCGCGGAATTATACAAAAAAAAATGGCTCCGAGTTCCAAAACTGGGAATCATTAACCTGGATGGCCCGCAATGAGTCACAAGCCCATGACTAAAGGAGAAAAGTTTCCCAGGATTCGCCTGGGTAATCGACGCTCTGCCAGGCATCTTCCGCTCGCGCTCGCGGATCAGCACCGATTGCTTCCTGTCGGGGCTGTAGTCCGCGCGGCGCTGGACCCCCGTCCGACCCCTGGTTGGGGTAGCCAGCTGGCCCTCGACCTTGCGATCGGTGCCGGATTCGCTTCAATAGGGCCAGTTCTTTATAAAAAGGAAGTCGCGTATCTCACGCTTGAACGGTTACACAGCCTGCCCGATACTGTTGCTTCGGGCATGAAATTACTTGTTGTGGGTTTGAACCCAAGCCCGTATTCAGCAGACACAGGCATCGGTTATGCCCGACCGGGTAACCGGTTCTGGCCGGCGGCCCTTCAAGCCGGTATTGCAAGTATTGACCGGGATCCCTGGCACGCCCTGCGTCACCATGGTTTAGGTATGACAGATCTGGTCCGCCGCACCACCCGCCGTGCAGACGAGGTGAGTGCAAAGGAATACCAGGTGGGGTTTGCACGGGTGACTCGTCTGGCACAATGGCTGTCTCCCAGGGCAGTCTGCTTTGTCGGTTTGGGTGGTTGGCGAAACATAGTGGATGCCAAAGCCAAGGCCGGCGTTCAAGCCAGCCAGGTTGGTTGTCGGCCGGTATACCTCATGCCTCATACCAGTGGACTTAACGCGCACTGTCGTCTGGAGGATCTAGCCAGACACTTTGCCTGTGCAGCGTCGCTGGCGATGCGCTCGTAATCCGCACAGGACTTGCTGGAAAACTCGTCGGAAAAAAAAGGAAAAGATGATTGGCAATAAAGAATATAAAGCGCACCTTACGGTGACCCTGCTAACGGCCGATGGAGAGCTGTTTGAGCAGGACATCACGCTTGCTGTGCCGGGCGAGAACAAGGCGCAGATTGAAGAACGCTTGCGCGATGTGTAGGCATTGGCGACATTAAGGCACGTAAACATCACTTCAGTGCATCATGTCGGCAGGGGTGGCATAAAGCATGATGACTAAGATGATCTCATCACGACTGAGCTACTGCGATGCCCAGTTTCTGATCTTGATTAACCGAAGATGACTATTCATCCGATTATGGCCTGGCGCAAAGGCTTGTGCTGTGTGCTTTTGTCAGTGTTATTCGTGTCAGGTTGCGCCCAACCAAAATCATGCGACTGCCAGATTCCAAGAGCGTGTTGTCGGGGCCTGGTGCCACAGTGCAAAGCCTGTGAGGAGGGCTTAAGCGTTGAAGCATGGGTTGCGAAAACCTGCCCTGACGGCGCAAACGATGCCCATTACGGAGGCTGGAACGAAGAAGCCCAAAAGGAAATATGGATCTGTGAGGACGCTCCGCGCGAGAAGATCGAAATAAACGATTAGGCGAAGCCCTGCAAGAGCTCATGTAGAATGGACTGCGCCGATCAGTTTGTAATTTAGTCAGCTTGCGCTGATCAGAGTATAGGTATCAGGCAGCCCTTATCTATAGACCCGCAGTTTAATCCATTTCAACGCGCCCGTAGCTCAGCTGGATAGAGCGCTGCCCTCCGGAGGCAGAGGTCAGGGGTTCGAATCCCTTCGGGCGCGCCACTTTA